>NZ_JAAKZY010000369.1 GCF_011045015.1 Streptomyces scabichelini
GAGTTCAGCCCGTCCGGCGGAAAGTCAGGCCGCCCGGAAAGTCAGGCCGCCCGGGGAATCAGCCCGTCCGGCGGAATCAGCCTGTCCGGCGGAAATTCAGCCCGTCCGGCGTTTGAGGACCGGGGGTCCGGGGGCTGGCCCCCGAAACGGGGTCCGGGGCGGAGCCCCGAGGGGGTCTCGGGGCGCAGCCCCTGGCGGGGTCTGGGGCGGAGCCCCAGGGATGGGACGGGTAAGGGCGGCGGGGGCGAGGCACATCGCGTCCCCAGACACCCGTCGGGCCGAGCCCTCGCGAGGCCCGGCCCGACGTGCCGCACTTGTCGGCTCACCCGTGCGGCAGCACCACCGCCCGGCCGCTGATGTCACCGGCGTGCAGGCGCTCGTACGCCAGAGGGGCGTCCTCCAGCGCGAACGTCTCGACGTGGGAGGAGACGAGGCCCTGCCGGGCCAGTTCGACGACGTCGACGAGCTCCGCCCTGCTGCCCCAGTACGGGAAGCAGGCGGAGACCTCGAACGGCAGCCCGCCGCCGAAGCCCACCGCCAGGGTGCCGCCGCCGATGCCGACGATGGTCACGTCGCCCTCCACGGCCACCGAGGCGGCGGCGACGGCCAGAGTCGCCTCGACGCCTACGAAGTCCAGGACCACCTCCGCCCCCAGCCCGCCGGTGAGTTCCCGTATGCGCTCCGGCGCCTCGCCGCCGGACGGCAGCGTCTCGTGGGCGCCGACCGCGCGTGCCAGCTCCAGCTTCTCCTCGCTCACATCGAGGGCGATCACCCGCGCCGGAGTCAGCGCGCGCAGCAACTGGACGGCGAGGTGGCCCAGACCGCCGACGCCGATCACCACCGCCGTGCTCCCCGGTACGAGCTTGGGCAGGGACTTGCGGATCGCGTGATACGGCGTCAGCCCCGCGTCGGTCAGCGGCGCCGCCTGCACCGGGTCCAGTCCGTTCAGCGGCACCAGGTGACGGGGCGAGTCCACCACCATGAACTCCGCGAGGGCGCCCGGGGAGCCGAGACCGGGCGGCATGATGCCGAGCTCGGCGGCGCGCAGGCAGTAGTTCTCCTTCCCCTCCGCGCACTTGCGGCACAGACCGCAGCCCCAAGGGCCGTACACCGCCACCGCGTCGCCCTCCGCGAGCCCCGTGACACCGGAGCCCAGAGCCGCGACAGTGCCGACGCCCTCATGGCCCAACGTCATCGGCAGCGGGTACGGGAACACATCCTCGGGCCAGCCCATGACGGCCAGGTCGGAGTGGCACAGTCCTGCCGCCGTCACCTTCAACAGGACCTGTCCCGGGCCGGGTTCGGGCGCCGGAACCTCGACGACCTCCGGGGCGCTGCCCACCTTCAAGTACTGAACCGCTTTCATCGTCAGGCCTCCTTTCCGGGGGTGGGCGCGGGGCCCACATAGTCGGGGACAGTGTCGGGGACCGTGAGGTCGTCGCCGGGTGTCTTCCGGCGGCGCAGCACAGTCGGCAACGCGATCCGTCCCCCGGTGAGGACCAGCGCGATGATGAGCACCGAGCCGGTGAACAGGCTCGTGGCCCACTGCGCGCTGGTGGCGAGCCCGAGCCCGGTGATGCCGGTGCCGAGCAGCAGGACCGCGATCACCGTGCCCCAGGCGTTGAAGCGGCCCGCGCGCAGCTGGGTCGCTCCGACGAAGGCCGCGGCGTAGGCGGACAGCAGATAGGGCGTGCCGGCGGTCGGCGAGCCGGATCCGACGGAGGAGGCGAAGACGACTCCCGCGAAACCGGAGAGCAGCGCGGACGTCACCAGGGTCATGAAGCGCAGCCGGTCGGTGCGTACTCCCTGCAGACGTGCCGCGTTCTGGTTGAAGCCGGCCGCGTACAGCCGGCGTCCGGTGGCGGTGTGTTCCAGCAGGAACCAGATGGCCGTCGCGGCGACGAGCAGATACAGCACCGGCAGCGTGATGCCGCCCGCGTCCAGCTGGGCGATGTTCGCGAACGGCTTGGCCAGCAGCTGGAGGCCGGTGATCGAGCTGTCGTTGGTGACCATGGTGATGAGGGACTGGATCAGCGCGCCGGTGGCCAGCGTGGCGATGAAGGAGTCGACGCGCAGTACCACCACCACGATTCCGTTGATCACCCCGACCAGCAACGCGGCCGTCATCGCGAGGGTGATCGCGGTGCCGGGGCCGAGGCCCGCGGAGACCAGGAACCGTGCCGTCAGCACGCTGGTGAGCGACATGGTGAAGGCGACCGACAGGTCGAAGACGCGGGCGGCCAGCGGGAGTACGACGCTGAGCGCCACAAGACCGGCCACAGCGTTGCCGTTCAGTACCTGCTTGACCGTGGTGGCGGTCGGAAACGTCTCCGGCGCCCACAGGGAGAAGAGCACGGCGATGAGCAGCCATACGTAGACGGCGCCGATGTTCCGGAACGACAGGGCGGCCGCCGCCCGTCGGCCCAGCCCCGCCGGCGTCCCCAGGGGAGACACCGCGGGGACGTCCGGTTCGGCCGGCCGGTGCCGTGCCGCCCGGGTCGGGGTGGATGTCATGTCACTCGGTCCCTTCCATGGCATGGACAAGCGCGGGCTCGGTGATGTCCCGGCCGCTGATCTCCCGTACGATCCGGCCGTCCCGTACCACCAGGACGCGGGTGCACAGCGCGAGCAGGTCCTCCGTGTCGGACGAGGACACGATCACGCCCATGCCGTCGTCCGCCTGACGCTCAATCAGTTCGTACAGCTGCCGTCGGGTGGCGACGTCGACGCCCGCCGTGGGTTCGCACAGCACAAGCACCGGCGGCCGCTGGGCCAGACAGCGGGCCATGACGACCTTCTGCTGGTTGCCGCCGCTGAGCGTGGTGATCCGGGCCCCGCGTCCGGCCGTACGGACCTCCACTCGCCGGATCCATTCCTCGGCGAGCGCGCCTTCCCGCCCCCGGTGCAGCCGGCCGATGCGGGCGCGCAGCCGGTCGAGCAGGGGGAGGGTGAGGTTCTCCCCGACCGAGAAGTCGCCGACGAGGCCTTCGTTCGCCCGGTCGGCGGGCACCAGGGGGATGCCGAGTCCGCCCGCGTCCCGTGCGTCGACCCATCGGTCGGAGCGCCCCGGCACCCGCACCGAACCGCCGCGTATCTGCCCGGTGTAGGCCCCGCACACGGCGTACGGCACCACCTCGTGGCCCGAGCCGACCAGGCCGGTGATGCCCACCCGTTCGCCCCGGGCGACGGTGAAGCCGATGCCGTGCAGCGGTCCGGCCGACAGGTCGCGGACCTCCAGGGCGGCCTCGGTGGAAGCGGGCGGAGGCGGCGGCCGGTGATCGGTCTCCATCTCCTCGCCCGCCATCAGCTCCGCCAGCGACCTGGGGGTGAGTTCGGCGACGGGGCGGGTGGCGATGCGGCGTCCGCCGCGGATCACGGTGACCCGGTCGGCGAGCGCGAAGATCTCGTCCATGCGGTGCGAGACGTAGAGCACGCAGGCCCCCGCGTCGCGGATCTCCCGCACGATGTGGAAGAGCCGGGCCACCTCGCCCGGGGGCAGCACGGCGGTCGGCTCGTCGAGTACCAGCACGCCGCGCCGGCCCTCCCAGCCCTGCAGGGCGGCGGCGATGGCCACCACCGCGCGCTGGACAGGGGTGGCCATCGCCAGCGGCCGGCGTACGTCGATGCCGAGCCCGAACCGTTCGACCAGCGCGGCCGTCCGGCGTTCCATTTCCGGCCAGCGGATGTTGCCGAACGCGGTACGGGCGAAGCCGTGGCTGAGCGCGAGGTTGTCCGTGGCGCTCAGCTCCTCCACCAGGCCCAGTTCCTGATGGACGAAGCGGAGCCGGTCGTGCCGTGAACCGGTGACATGGCCCAGGTCGAACGGCTCGCCGTCGAGTTCGGCCACCGCCCCCGGCTCGGCGTGGTGGTAGCCGGCAAGGATCTTGATGAGGGTGGACTTGCCGGAACCGTTGGGCCCGATCAGCGCGTGGATCTCGCCGGGGGCGAGCTCTAGGTCCACGTCCTTCAGCGCCTGGGTTCCGCCGAACCGTTTCGAGAGCCCGGACAGGCGCAGCACGGGCCGGTCCGTCTCGTCCATGCCGTCCGTACCGGTCGGCCCGTGCGCCGTCCCCGTTGATGTGTCGCCCGATATGTCAGCGTGCACCGCTACTCCATCCATCCGTCGCACCCGGCGCCGCCGGCCCGGAGGCCGGCGGCGCCAGGCCGGTCAGCTCAGACCCCAGAGCGCCTTGAACTGCTCCTGGTAGCCCTCGACGAGCGGGAAGTCACCGTCGGCGGACGGCAGGTTCTCCTTGGTGATCAGCATGTTGGGCAGATCCGCCTTCTGGTCCGCCTCCATGGGCTGGCCGGTGAAGTGGCGGGCCAGCGCGTCGACCTGGATCCAGGCGGTCTCGTACGTGTTCAGGGCCATGGCGGCGTCGGTGAGACCGCCCTCGATGTACTGGTAGCTCTGTGCGTCACCGACGTTGACGATGATGTGCTTGCCGGTGATGCCGGCGGTCTTCATCGCGGCCGGGACGCCGACGTTGAGCAGACCCAGCGAGAAGACGATGTGGGTCACCTTCGGGTGCGATCTGAGGTACGACACCACACGGTCCGGCATGTCCTTGCCGATCGCGGTGATCGGCACGTCGACGGTGTCCAGCGCGCAGCCCTCGCACCACTCCCGGTACTTGGCCTCGAACCCGTCCCTGACGGGCTTCAGGATCGTGTACGCGGGCAGGTCGAAGTAGACGGTGTCGGCCTTGGCGCCGCTGTTCGCCACCACCCACGAGGCGATCATCGTGCCCTGGACGTCGACGTCCGCCGGCCCGTTCTTCAGCAGGGAGATGCCGTCGCCCACCACGTCGTCGGCGTTCGACTGGATGACGGGAATACCGGCCTTCTTGAGCTCCGCCAGCTGCTTTGCGTACACCGCGCGCGGGAATCCGGAGGCGACGACGGCGTCCGGCTTGTCGCGCAGTGCCTGCTCGTAGGCGGCCTGGACGGACTCCGGCGTGCCCTGCGTGGCGATCTGCTTGACTTCCCAGCCGAGCTCCTTGGCTCCGGCGGTGAAGTAGTCGGCGAGGTCCTTGCAGGACTGGACGCCGCACAGAATGAAGTCGATCGTCTTCCCCTTGGGAATCTCCTTGCCCACCGGCTCGGTGACGGGAATCCGCGCCGGGCGCTTCGAGTACTCGTCCATCGCCTTGCGGGCGGCGGTCAGGCCGGGCGAGTCCGATGCCGCCGCCTGCGACGAGTCGGCGGCCGGAGTGGCACCGCCGCCGCACGCGGAGAGCGCGAGCAGTGCGGTGACGGGGATGATCGCGGTCATCGCACGGCGGACCGCGCGAACAGGTCTGGAACTCATCGTTGAGCACTCCTGTGATGTGGCGCCTCGGCCGCCGAGACCGGTGGTGTGCCGGGTACTCGGCGGCAGGCTCTGTCCAAGCTCTTCCGGTGCCGCCCCGGACGGGGGCACGGGTGGGGTGGTGG
>NZ_JAAKZY010000036.1 GCF_011045015.1 Streptomyces scabichelini
GGGGGTGCGGGGCTGGCAGGTCATGTGGAGGGTGCTGGGGCGTACGGTCGCGCGGGCCACGGGGCGGACGCGCTGTCCGGGGGTGAGCTGGAGCCGCCAGCTGCGGATGAGTGTGGCGAGCGCCGTGGTGATCTCGGCCTGGGCGAAGCGGTCACCGATGCACTTGTGCTTGCCCGCGCCGAAGGGCAGGAACGCCCCCTCGGCGAGGCGGTCCTGGCTCTTGTCCAGCCAGCGGTCGGGGTCGAAGCGCAGTGGGTCGGGGAACAGTGCGGGATCGCGGTGCAGGGCGTGCTGGCAGTAGGCGAGTTCGGTGTCGGCCGGGATCTCCCACGCGCCCAGGCGGGTGGGGGTGAGGGTGCGGCGGGTGACGAGCCAGCCGGTGTGGTGCAGGCGCAGGGTCTCGGTGATGACCCGGCCGAGGTAGGGCAGATGGCTGAGGTCGTCGAAGGTGACGGGCCGCTCGCCGAGAACGTCGGCGAGTTCGCGCTGGACGTTTTCCTCGATGGCCGGGTGGCGGGCGAGTTCGTACAGCACCCAGGACAGCACGGAGGCGGTGGTCTCCGTGCCGGCCACCGCCAGGGTCAGGATCTCCGAGCAGATCTGATGGGCCGTCAGTGGCTGTCCGGTGGCCTCGTCCTGCGCGTCCAGCAGCATGGACAGCATGTCGCCGCCCTCGCGGGCGGAGGCGCGCAGGTCGGTGACGGCCTCACCGATGGTGGCGCGTACCGCGTCGCGGGCGGCGGTGAAGCGCCGGTTGGCGGGCAGCGGCAGTTTCTCCGCCCAGTCCGGCAGCATGATGCGGGTCCCGACGCCGTTCATGACCACCGACAGGTCACGGCGCAGCCGGCCAAAGGCGGCCGCATCGATGCTGGAGGAGAAGACGGTCGCGGCGAGCATGTCGAGGGAGAGCTTGACCATCATCTCCCGTACGTCGATCACCTGGCCCGGTCTGAGGTGGGCCATGGCGGCGGTGACCTCCTCGCGCATGAGGTCGACGTACCGAGTGATCTCGGTGTGGCGGAAGGCGGGCTGCAGCTGGCGGCGCTTGCGGACGTGGTCCGTTCCCGCGGCGGTCACCACGCTGTCGCCCAGCAGCTGGCCCATCTTCTCGAAGAAGCGGCCCTTGTCGAGGGTTGGGGCGGCATCGACGAGCAGGGTGCGGATCAGTGCGGGATCGTTGACGACCAGGGTCGGCTGTGTGGGCTGCAGGCGGATTTCGACCAGTGGGCCGTAGCTGCGGAGGGAGGCGATGAAGGCGAGGTTGTCGCGCATCAGCGGTATCGCATGGCCGAGCAGCGGGAGCGAACCCGCCGCCTTGGGGATGGGGGGAGGGGGTGCGAGGGTCACGGTCGGTCCCTTCAGAGGACAACACCGTGATCACTGCCCAGCGGCGGCCCGTGGACAATCCCGCATCAGGCGTGGTAAGGGCCACGTGCGGGTCGTACGGAGATCTGCCGACGGGCGACGAGCGACGGGCCCGTACGCGTACGGCCTGCCGATCCACCGCTCGGACCACAGAGGACGCACCGCCGCAGTCGACGTGCGGCACTGGCCCAGATCGGTCCCCTCGTCCTACAGCAGTGACCAGCGGGGTCGTGTGCCGCACTTGGCCCGTGCGGCACACGACCCTGCTGTGAGTGCTCCCGGGCCGCAGCCCATCCACTACGACGGAGTCACCCCGGCTTCGTCGCCAGCGGTGGCGGACGCGGTCGTCGCCGGTGGTGCGGATCCTTCCACGCCCGTTCACGCGTCCCGCCCAAGTGTCCTGTCCACGTGACCCGTCGAGGTCGCCCGTCCAGGTGGCCCGTCCACGTGTGACGTGGTGGCTACGCCGTGATCACGGGGGACTGTGCCGTGAAGGCGTCCCCGTGCTCCGCGGCCCACTGTTCGAAGGTGCGGGCCGGGCGGCCGGTGACCTGCTCGACGGTGTCGGCGACGGTACGGCCCACCTCCGGGGTGTTCCCGTACGCCTCGAGCAGGAAGCCGATCACGTCCTGCGGGTGGCCCGCCGCCCGCCACTGCGCGACGGCCTGTTCCTCGGTCAGCTCGACCAAGGTGATCTCCCGGCCGCGGGCGGCGGCGATCGTCGCCACCTTGTCGCCGACGCTCAGCAGCTCGGGGCCGGTGATCACGTACTCCTGGCCCCCGTGGCCCTCCTCGGTGAGCGCGACCGCGGCGACGGCGCCGATGTCGCCCTCGTGGACCATGGCGCTCAGCCGGGAGACGAACGGCTCGCGGACTTCACCCGAGGCCACGATCCCCTCCGCCCACTCCAGGGCGTTGGCCATGAACTCCACCGGCATGAGGACGGTCCAGTCCACACCGGCCTCGGCCCGCACGGCGTCCTCCAGCAGGGACGGCCCGCCGCCGTGCAGCACGGTGACCCGGCGTACGCCGGCCGAGCGAGCCAGCTCAAGGATCCGCGGGCCGGTCTCCAGCGGGGCGAAGTAGGCGCCGCCGAACGTGATCAGATGGAGGCCGGTGACACCCTCCAAGGCCGGGATCAGGCTGTCGGGTTCGGTCAGGTCGCCCTGGACGACCTCGACACCGACGGGGAGTGCGGCCCTGGTCGCATCCCGCGTGAGGGCGCGGACCGCGTGGCCTCGGGCGAGCAGTTCGGCGACGACCTGACGGCCGACGGTTCCGGTGGCGCCGGTGACAAGAATCTTCTGCGTCTGTGTCATGGCACGACTGTAGGAAGCCTTGCGGTCAGCTTCTGTCCGCAAGCCTCGGGCCAGAAGCGTAGAGAATTGGGTTCTCAGAGAGTTCTGAGAGAGCACGGCCTGTCTTCAAGGGCCGCAACGGGTTCAACTGTGGCGATGCGGCCGAATGGTGCGTCATGAACGGCGACAGCACGGTACGAAGCGTCCGTGAGGCGTGGCGGGATCTCCTCGAGGAGTTCCGCCCACCGCATTCCGACTCCGACCCGTACACCCCCGCCATGTGGGCCCTGCTGCAGGTCGCGGTCCGCGACCCGTTGCTGAGCACCCTCTATCCAGGGCTGTCGACGACCATGCTGACCCTCTCCCGGTTCGACGACTACCGCCTGCGGGACGGCGAATGCTTCCCTGTCATCGGCGCCGCAGCAGGGGAGTTCGGCGTGAGCGCCTACCCCGTCAGTGAGGACAACCTTCTCCTCGTCACCAGCGATCCCGCACAGGCGGTCACCCTGGCCGCCCGCCTCATCCGCGACCGACTCCACGCCATCGCAGCCTCCGACGGCCGCGCTCCGTGGTCCGGCTGAACCGGACCTGTACCGCAGAGGTGCACCGACAGGGCAGGGATGCCTGGAGGGTACGCACAGCGCCGGTCACCGTGCTGCGTTTATGGCGCCCCTGTCGGTTCGTACCAACGAGCCGTGCGCGGACACTGTGTCAGTGGTTGCCCTGCTCCCGGGGGAGTAGCAGCCGACTCCCGGCGGAGGATGCGGAAGGAGTCGGCCCTGCCTACCGTCACGGACGTGACCGAGGTGCGCGGGCCCGTCACGCGACCGACACACCTGGTCTGCCGTCGCTCGGCTTCCGGACCTTGTGCGCCTGGTCCGGCCACCGGCTGCCCCTCGGTGCCGAAGTCCGTCCTGTGGAGGGAACACCATGGCCCAGAAACACCTGCGACTGGTGAGGCGGCTCGCCTCGGCGCTCGCGGCGGTCCTCCTGCTGTCCGGTGTGTCCGCTGTCCATGCTGTCGGCAGTGCCCCGCAGCACGGCGCCCGTGTCGTTGCCGAGGAGCGGGCGGGACCCCGTCTGGTCGACCTCACGATCGACTCGCCCGCGCTGGGCCGGACGGCGAAGGTGCGGCTGCTGACTCCCGACGGCTGGGAGAAACGACGGCCCGGGGAGCGCTGGCCGACGATCTACCTGCTGGTCGGCGGCGACGGCAACTACCGGGCCTGGACGGAGGATTACGACTCCGGCATTCAGCGGCGTCCTGAACTGCGCGACGTCCTCGTCGTGATGCCCGAGATGCCACTGTTCGGCTTCTACAGCGACTGGTTCAACGGCGGCCGGGGCGGGCCGCCGGCAGTGGAGAGCTTCCATCTGAGGGAGATGCTTCCACTGCTGGAGCGGGATTACGGTGCGGGGTTCCGGCGCGTGGCCGCGGGCGAGTCCCAGGGCGGCTTCGGAGCCTTGTCGTACGCGGCGCGCCATCCCGGACTGTTCCGGGCGGTCGCCAGCTACAGCGGCTTCGTCCACCCGTTGCAGCACCCGCACGCTGTCCGGGCCGCGATGACCTATCTGGGCCTCGACTGGAAGGCATTGTGGGGCGATCCGGTCACCCAGCGTGCCAACTGGCAGGCGCACGACCCGTATTACCTGGCCGAGCAGCTGCACCGCATCCCCGTCCATCTCTCCAGCGGCGACGGCAGGGCAGGCGTCCTCGATCCGCCCGGGGTGGAACCCGACCCCGACGTGCCCGGCTTGGAGGACCCGGCCGACCCGTTCCCCACCGACGCCATCTCCCCGACCGAGACGCTGATGGAACGCGAGTCGCGTGCGCTCAGCCGGCGCCTGCAGTCGGTCGGCGCTCATGTGACCACGCACTTCTACGCGGGCACGCACTCCCCGCCCTACTGGGCACGAGAGTGGAACCGCTCCCTGCCCATGCTGCTCCGCGCCCTGCACGGTGCTGGGCCGGGAAGCCGGCCGACCCAGGCCGTCGAGCGGGCCGGGGCATGGGCCGGGGCCGGTGTCCTTGGCCATGCCCTGCCGCCGCTCCCGGGGGTTCCAGCCGCGCGTCGGGGGCCTTCAGGGATCGGGGAGGGCGGCTGAGCTGCCGCAATGATGGGCGAGTTGGTGGTCGCCGACCCGATTCGGACCCGATTCGGAGAGGCGGGCCCGGCGGCGTGGTCGGACCGGTGTCAGACGTTCACGCCGAAGTCGGAGGCGATGCCCGCGAGACCGGAGGCGTACCCCTGGCCGACCGCGCGGAACTTCCACTCCGCGCCGTTGCGGTACAGCTCGCCGAAGACCATGGCCGTCTCGGTGGAGGCGTCCTCGGACAGGTCGTAGCGGGCGATCTCGGCGCCGCCCGCCTGGTTGACGACGCGGATGAACGCGTTGCGGACCTGGCCGAAGCTCTGGCCGCGGTTCGCGGCGTCGTGGATGGAGACCGGGAAGGTGATCCGGTCGATCTCGGCAGGCACGGCGGCGAGGTTCACCTTGACGGCCTCGTCGTCGCCCTCGCCCTCGCCGGTGAGGTTGTCGCCGGTGTGCTCGACGGAACCGTCCGGGCTTTTCAGGTTGTTGTAGAAGACGAAGTGCTGGTCGGAGAGCACCTTGCCGGAGGCGTCGAGCAACAGGGCGGAGGCGTCGAGGTCGAAGTCGGTGCCGGTGGTACTGCGCACGTCCCAGCCCAGGCCGACCAGTACGGCGGTCAGGCCCGGTGCCTCCTTGCTGAGCGAGACGTTACCGCCCTTGGCCAGGGAAACTCCCACGGTGTACTCCTTCTTCGCATGTGTTTCCGCATGTGTGGCGGGGTCCGCGGCGCGGACCCCGCCCTGAAATCTACGTCACTGTAGATTCGATTGGACCGTAATGGTGGTTCAAATGGCGGTTCAGTCGCGGGCAGTTGGCAAACAGGATGCGGTAGCCGATGCACCGTCAGGTCGAGGAGTTCCGCCGACAGCCGGCTGCCCATGCGTACCGGAGTCGCGCAGTGTCGGCGTCGCTACGATGGATCACTTGTGAAGTGCGCTGCACCGGGAGGGAGACGGGGCGTGACGGATCACCGGCAGCGTCCGCGGCGGCGGGGGCAGGGTGAGCTGGAAGGGCTGGTCCTGTCGGCCCTGCGTGAGGCGGAGGGGCCGGCGACGGCCGGCTGGGTGCAGGAGCGCCTGGGCGGGGACCTCGCCTATACGACGGTGATCACGATCCTGACCCGGCTGCTGGCCAAGGGCGCGGTCACGCGCGAGCGTACGGGCCGGTCCTTCGCCTGGACGCCTGCCTCCGACCAGGCGGGCCTCGCGGCGAGAAAGATGCGCAAGGTTCTGGAGGCCGAGAACGACCGGGAGGCGGTGCTGGCCAGCTTCGTCACCGGACTCGACCCCGATGACGAACGGCTGCTGCGCGAAGTACTGGGCCAGCCCAGGAGCGAAGGGGAAGACTGAAGCCTCAGGGGGTGTTTGTCTTTCTGCCGCTGGTCCTGCGTTGACGGCGTGGCCGATCGCGCGCCTTGCCGAGCAGCATCTGCACCCGCGCACCGCTGCCCGGCTGCTGACCGGGGTGGCCGCGGTGATGGAGGTCCGCAGCACGGTCTGACGGCCGGTCGGATCGCGAGGTGCGGGAGGCGGTCCCGTACGACGAGGCCGCCGGCCGGCGGACCATCCCCGCGCTGCTCGTGGTGGCAGTGGCCTGCGGCCGCACGCTGCCCGCAGCGTTCATGGCGGTGGGTCTCGCGGCATGGGCGGCAGCCGCGGGAACGGCGGTGTCCGCGATGGCGTCGGCGAACTCCGCCGTGACGATGGTGCTCATCCACCCGGTCAGCAGGCCCAACAGGGCGACCCGCGGCCTTCCCGCACAGCCGACGGCCACAGGATGTGGAACACCTCGATCGCACCGCGGAGTTCGACACTGCCGGAGTCCGCCACGGCGGCCGTACCCCCGTCGATGCGGCGGTCCTCGAAGGTCACCTTGCTGCGACAGCCGTCGCCTCGCCCGGTAACCCGTCGGGATCCTGGTCGCGACGGGCGTAGCGGACAGGGTCTCAACCGGGAGCCCGTGGCGCTCCACCAGGCAGAACACGGCTTCGGTCCCGTTCGTCAAGGCCGCGGCACCGGTGCCTCCGCCTCGTGATGTGCCGCGCCGAACGGGAGGGATCGACTCCCGCGGGAGGGCCGAGAGCGCAATGCCGACCAGGCCATGCGGCGGTCCGGTTGCCCAGCGCTTGGGCTCCCAGGCTATGGCCCGTCAAGTCAGCATAGGCCTCCGAGAGTTGGCGGTCGGATACTCCCCTCGTCGTACGCGCTCCATGAGTGCGGCCCATATCGTGAGTTTGTGACCCCCACCGTGTTCTGGACGCGCCGCATCCCATGGCCTCTGCCGCCGCCGCTCGCGGACCTCGCGATCGCTGCGGTGGTGGCGTTGTTCACGGGCTCGGACGCGGCGGTCAACGACCCGGGACACCGGCAGGCGGACTGGGTGACCTGGCTGCTGTTCGCGGTCTCGGTCGGTGCGCTGCTGGTGCGCAGCCGGTGGCCGGTGGCCGTCGCGCTGGTGACCGGGGCGGCGTGTGCGGGGTGGGCGCTGTACGGGCACATCGGGGAGTTGTTGAATCTGCCAGTGATGGTCGCTTTGTACGCGGTGGCGGTGCAGGGAAACCGGCGCCGCACGGTCCGTACCGCGGTTGTCGCCGCGCTTGCCTCCGGGGTGGTCTCACTCATCGCGGGCATCGAGGTGGCACAGCCCCAGGGCGCCCCCATGCTGGAGATGCTGTGGCCGCTCGTACCTCTTCTGCTGGGTGAAGTGGTGCGCGGGCGGCGGGAGTTGCTGGGGGAGTACGCGAACCGGGCCGTTCGTGCCGAGGCCGAGCGGGAGCGTGAGGCGCGGCGCAAGGTCGAGCAGGAGCGGGTGCGGATCGCGCGCGAGCTGCACGACGTGGTCGCGCACACCGTGTCGGCGATGACCGTGCAGGCCGGGCTGGCCTTGGACGCGTTCGATACGAGACCGGAACTGGCCCGGGAGGCGATGCGGCAGGTGCGTACGTCCGGCAAGGAGGCCGTACGGGAGCTGCGGTCCACGGTCGGGGTGCTCCGCGAAGACGGTGCGGCGCGGACGGATCCGGCACCACGGCTCGCGCAGCTCGGCGAGCTGGCCGAGCGGGTGCGTGGCGCCGGGGTGCGGGTGTCCTTGCGTACCGACACCGGTGGCCGTGAGCTGCCGCAGCTGGTGGAGTTGGCGGCGTACCGCATCGTCCAGGAGGCGCTGACCAACGTGATCAAGCATGCCGAAGCCCGGCACGCGGCAGTCTGGGTCGCCCTCAACGGCGACCGGCTGGTGGTCGAGGTCACCGACGACGGGTCGGCGATGTCCCAGACCGGCAGCGGTGGCTACGGACTGGTCGGCATGCGCGAACGTGCCGTCTCCGTGGACGGCACCCTGCGGGCCGGGCCGTCGCCCGGCGGAGGCTGGCAGGTGCACGCGACGCTGCCCGTCGGTGGGAGCGCGGCATGATCCGCGTGCTGCTCGCCGACGACCAGACCGTCGTCCGCGCGGGATTCCGGGCGCTGCTCGATCTCACCGACGGCCTGGTCGTGGTCGCCGAGGCCGCTGACGGCCTCGAGGCCGTGGAGCTGACGCGCATCACCGGTCCCGATGTCGTGCTGATGGACATCCGCATGCCCCGGGCCGACGGACTGGAGGCCACCCGCCTTATCGCCTCCGATCCCGCCCTGGACGCCGTACGCGTCCTCGTCCTGACCACCTTCGAGGCCGACGAGTACGTCTTCGAAGCTCTGCGCGTGGGGGCCGCGGGTTTCCTGCTCAAGGACATCGAGCCGGACGACCTGCGCACCGCGATCCGCACCGTCGCCGCCGGGCAGAGCCTGCTCGCGCCCGCGGTGACCCGCCGCGTCATCGAGGAGTTCTCCCGGCTCAAGGCCCCGGAGACCGAAGCCCGTCAGGTGCTGAAGCCACTGACCGAGCGGGAGCGCGAGGTTCTTGCCTTGGTCGGCCGGGGCCTGTCGAACGACGAGATCGGAACGCGGCTGATCATGTCACCGCTCACCGCGAAGACACACGTCAGCCGGGCGATGACCAAGCTCGGGGCCCGGGACCGGGCCCAGCTGGTGGTGCTGGCGTACGAGACGGGGCTGGTGCGGGCGGGCGAGGGCTGAGCGCCATCACGGCATACTCCACGCTTGGCGTACTCGGCGTACCCCGGCGGAAGTAGCGGCCGACTCCCGGCGGCAGATGTCCGGGTGGCCGGCCCTCCGCAGCGTCGACGGCATGACCGAAGCACGGGATCTCACCAAGAGGTACGGCGACAGGACCGCCGTCCGCGGATGCGGAACGTCTGGCCCCAGCTGGAGGAGGCGTACGGCGGGGATCTGAACGCGCTGTGCGGCGACCCGGTGGCCCGGCGGAGCATCTGGCAGACCCACGACCCGCAGCACCTCGCCGAGGGCCAGCGCCACATCAGGGCGCCAAGGTCTTCCTCTCCAGTGGGGATGGCACCCCGGCCCGCTGGACCCGCCGGTCAGCGCCTTCGATCCCGCGGAGAGCCACCTGCGCGCCATGACCCGCTCGCCGGCCACCCGCCTCGCCCGAAGCGGGGTGCCCCACCATGCGACACCCCGCAAGGACCACGAAGGGTTCACACCCGTTCCTGCTCGCGAGCCGCGGCCGGCTGGTCCGGCATCCGTGCCTGCCCGGCCCCGGACAGTGCGCTCGGCCACCAGAACAGGCGGCCCAGGTCGAGGGCGAGGGCGGGCACCAGGACCGTACGGACCAAGAAGGTGTCGAGCAGTACTCCGACACCGACGATCACGCCCATCTGGGCCATCGTCACCATGGGCAGGCCCGCGAAGACGGCGAAGGTCGCGGCCAGCACGATGCCCGCGGAGGTGATGACGCCGCCGGTGCCGGCGAGGCCTTCCAGGACGCCGCGGGTGTGGCCGAGGCGGCCGGTCTCCTCCTTGACGCGGTGCATGAGGAAGATGTTGTAGTCGATGCCGAGGGCGACCAGGAAGACGAAGCCCATGAGAGGGATCGACCAGTCCACGCCCGCGAAACCGAGGACGTGCTCGAAGAGCAGGTTCGAGGCGCCGAGTGCCGCGAAGTACGACAACACCACGGTGGCCAGGAGGAGGAGCGGGGCGACCAGGGCCCTCAGCAGCCAGATCAGCACGCCGAGCACGACGAGCAGCACGATCGGGATGACCGTCCGCAGGTCGCGGTCGGCGGCCCGCTGGGTGTCCAGGGTCTGCGCGGTGGTGCCGCCGACCAGGGCGTCGGCACCCTCGACCACGTCCACGGCGTCCCGCAGGGTGTCGACGGTGTCCTTGGCGGCCCGGCTGTCCGGTGCGTCCTTCAACACCACGGAGAGAGAGGTCAGCCGACCGTCGGGCGTCCGGTCACCGTTCTCCACACGGGCCACGCCGGCGGTCTTCTCGGCGGCGGCCTCGACCTCGTCGGCCTTGTCCGTCGCCGTGATGATCTTCGCCGGGTCGGAGGCCCCGGACGGGAAGTGCGCGGAGATCTTCTCCTGGGCGACCACCGACTCGGGCTTGTCCTGGAACATCTCGGCCTGGGTGAGACCCATGTTGATCCCGATGGCGCTGAGGGCGAGTACACCGGTCACGGCGACCGACATCATCCAGGACCAGCGCGGGCGGCGGGCCACGGCCGCACCGATCCGCGACCAGACGGTGTGGGTCTTGCGCGCCGGAGTGCCGAAGCGCGGTACGAAGGGCCAGAACACCCAGCGCCCGGCAATGACGAGGAGCGCGGGCAGCACCGTGATCATTGCGAGGAAGCCGCAGACGACACCGACGGCCCCCACAAGTCCGAGCGAGCGCGAGGAGTTGATGTCGGCGAAGGCAAGACAGGCCAGGCCGACCGCGATCGTGCCGGCCGAGGCGAGGATCGCCGGGCCCGAGCGGCGCAGGGCGGTCTTCATCGCCGCGTGCCGGTCCTCCCGGCGGTGCAGCTCCTCGCGATAGCGGGCGATGAGCAGCAGGGCGTAGTCCGTGCCGACACCGAAGACGAGGACCATCAGGACGCCCGCGCTCTGCGGGTCCACGGGCAGACCGGCGTGCTTGGCGAGGAGATACGTACAGACCTGCGTGAGCACGGCCGCGAAGCCGACCGAGATCAGCGGGAACAGCCACAGGACGGGGGAGCGGTACGTGAGGAGCAGCAGGACGGCGACGATGATCCCGGTGGCGATCATCAGTGTGGAATCCAGGTCGTCGAAGACCGCGACCTGGTCGGTGAGGGACGCGGCCGGACCGCCCACCTCGATGTCGACACCGGGCGGCGCGTTGGCACCCGCGATGTCGCGCAACTCGTCGACCTTGTCCGTGATGCCGTCATCGTCGGCCAGCGGCACCACGGTCATCAACGCCTTGCCGTCCGCGGACGGGACCGGCCGCGACACCTCCTCGCCCTCGGCGGCGAACTTCGTGAACCCGGCGCGCTCGGTGTCGGCCTGCTGCCGCACGCTCGCGGTGTCCGCGCCGGTGTAGACGACGACGGCCGGCATCAGCTCGTCCGTACGGAACTTCTCCAGCTCCGTGTTGACCTGCGCGGACTCGGCGCCGCGCGGCAGAAAGGCGTTCGGCCCGGTTTCTTCGACCTCGCCGAGCTTTCCGGCCAGTGGGCCGAGTGCGACGGCGACGATCAGCCATGCGGCGAGGACGAGCCATTTGGCCCGGCGTCCGCCCGGGGCGATGGAGAGCCGCTTGAACCAAGCGGGCATGGGTGGTCTCCTTCAGGTGGAAGTGAGTTCTCTGCGATGGGCTCGCGGGAGCGTGCTTCTGTTCCGTACGGCCGGGAGTTGCCGCTCCCGGCCGTACGCGTTTCATGGGGCTCGATCTCGTTACTCGATCTCGCGCATCATCTTCTCCATCGACGCGAGGGAGATCCTGGCCTGCGTCAACTCCTCGATGGAGCGGCGCTGTTGCTCGACGTTGTCCTCGAGCAGCTGCTGGTACTTGAGCGCCATCAGCTTGTACTGCTCCTCGCGGGCGGCCAGCATCCGCGCGCGCCAGGTCGCGGCGATCTGCCACACGACCACGATGAGGAAGAGGAAGACACCTCCGGCGCCGACCACTCCTGCCCAGTCCCCGCCGTTCATGACGCGGTCTCCTTCACTGTCGTCTTGTCTTCCTCGGTGAGCGTTCGTGCCGCCTGAGCGACTACTTCGGGGTTCAGCAGATACGAGAACGACGCGAGCTCGAAGTACTTCATCGCCTTGCCGCTCTCGGACAGTTCGAGCGACCCGGACACGATCCCGGCGGCCTCCAGCCGCTGCAGATGCATATGCAGCAGCGGACGCCCCATGCCGATCTCCCGTGCCAGGGCGCTCACATAGTTACGGCCTTCGCTCAGCGCCGCGACGATCCGCATCCGATGCGGATTGCCGAGCGCCGAAAGCACCTTCAACAGCTCGTCCCCCGAGGGGGCGGAAGCCTCGCTCATGCCCTTCACGGTGACGGTGCAAGCAGAGACCTGTCAAAGAAACCTGACACATGTCGGGGAAGACTGGGGGGTATCTCAGGGTCGAGTCAGGGTCGGAAGAGTAGGACTGCCAGGTGACGTTCTTTGCGACTCCTTTACAGTTGGTGCAGAGGCAGGCAATCTCGCCTCCACATCCACTGTCTTCGTACGAGAACGAAAAGGAGCGACGGACCCGCGATGGGTGAGCCTCCCAGTCCCAGCCGTGTCATTCCCCGCCCGCCACACATGACTGAGCGAGCGGGGGTGGCACGGTGACCGAGATCCTGCTGCTGCTCCTGGCCCTGCTCCTCACGCTCGCGTGCGCGATCTTCGTCGCGGCCGAGTTCTCACTGACCACCGTCGAGCGCGGCGAGCTGGAACGCGCCGCCGAGGCCGGCGAGCGGGGTGCGGACGGTGCGCTGAAGGCGGTGCGCCGGCTCACCGTCCAGCTGTCCGGCGCCCAGCTCGGCATCACCGTCACCTCGCTGGTGATCGGCATGCTCGCCGAGCCGTCGCTGGCCGCGCTGCTGCGCGGCCCGCTCAGGGCCGTCGGCCTGGGTGGCGCCGCCTCGTCCGTCGCCACGGTCCTGGGCGTGGTCGTCTCCACTGTGGTGCTGATGGTGGTCGGAGAGCTGGTGCCGAAGAACTGGGCGATCTCCCGGCCGCTGGCGGTCGCGAAGGTGGTGGCGGGCCCGCAGCGCGGCTTCACGGCCGCGTTCGGCCCGTTCATCCAGCATCTGAACAACACCGCGAACCGGTTCGTACGCCGCTTCGGCCTGGAGCCCACCGAGGAACTGGCCTCCGCCCGGGGCCCCGAGGAACTGGTCGCGCTCGCCCGGCACTCGGCCGCCGAGGGCGCCCTGGAAGCGGACTCCGCCGAACTCTTCGTACGTACCCTGCACCTGAGCGAGCTCACCGCGGAGAACGTGATGACCCCGCGCGTCGACGTCAAGGCGCTCGAAGCGCAGGCGACGGCCGCGGACGCGGCGAACCTCACCCATGCCACCGGCCTGTCCCGCTTCCCGGTCTACCGTGACAGCCTGGACGAGGTGGTCGGCACCGTCCACATCCGCGACGTCCTCGCCCTGCCGCCGGACAAGCGGCAGCTCACTCCGGTCACCGAGCTGGCCACCACGCCGCTGCTGGTGCCCGACAGTCTGCCCGCCGACCGGCTCCTGGAGCGGCTGCGCGCCACCCGCACGATGGCCGTGGTCATCGACGAGTACGGCGGCACGGCCGGGGTGGCGACGATGGAGGACATCGTCGAGGAGGTCGTCGGCGAGGTGCGCGACGAGCACGATCCCGTCGAGGTCCCCGACCTGCTGCCCGCCCCGGCGACGGAGGACGGCCGCGCGGTGTGGGACGCGGACGGCAGCGTGCGCCTCGACCAGCTGGGCCGGATAGGACTGGCCGCGCCGGAGGGGCCGTACGAGACGATGGCCGGCCTGATCGCCACCCGTCTCGCCCGGATCCCGGCCCGGGGCGACACCCTCGCCCTGGACGGCTGGCAGCTGACCGTGCTGGACATCGAGCACCATCGTGCCGACCGAGTGCGCATCACCGAACCCGCGCGCGTCCTGCGGGAGTTGGCGGAGGAAGCCCGATGACCGTCCTGCAACTCGCCATCGGCGCCCTGACCCTGCTGACCAACGCCTTCTTCGTCGGCGCCGAGTTCGCCCTGATCTCCGTACGCCGCAGCCAGATCGAACCCCGCGCCCAACAGGGCAACAAACGGGCCCGAATGACCTTGTGGGGCCTTCAGCACATCTCCGCGATGATGGCCACCGCCCAACTCGGCATCACCGTCTCCTCGCTGGTCCTCGGCGCTGTCGCCGAGCCCGCCATCGCGCACCTGCTGGAGCCCGCCTTCGAGACGGTGCACATCCCGCATGCCCTGGTGCACCCGGTCGCGTTCGTCATCGCCCTGACCCTGGCCACCTACCTGCACATGCTCATCGGCGAGATGGTCCCGAAGAACATCGCCCTCGCCGCCCCGGTCCCGACGGCACTGCTCCTTGGCCCGCCGCTGGTCGCCCTCACTCGGGCGCTGAAGCCGTTCGTGTTCGGCATCAACGCCTTCGCCAACGCCCTGCTGAAGCTGCTGCGGGTGGAGCCCAAGGACGAGGTGGAGTCGGCCTTCACCGACGACCAGCTCGCCCGCATGGTCGTGGATTCCAGCGAGGCCGGACTGCTCACCCCGGGCGACGGCGAGCGGCTGCGCGACGCCTTGGAACTGGGCACCCGCCCGGTCGGCGAGATCCTCGTCCCCGCCCAGAAGATGCGCACGGTCGACCACACCATCACCCCGGCGCGGCTCGAAAGGGTGGCCGCCGAGGCGGGCTTCTCCCGCTTCCCGGTCACCGGCCCGGAGAACACGCTGCTCGGCTACCTGCACATCAAGGACACCCTCGGCATCACCGACCGCGACCGGCCCTTCCCGTCCACCGCCCTGCACCGGGTCACCCGGGTCCGGATCGACACCCCACTGGACGACACCCTCACCGCCCTGCGCGCCGAAGGCAGCCACCTGGCCGCCGTCACCGGCGAGAGGGGCGCCGTGCTCGGCTTCGTCACGATGGAGGACGTCCTGTCCGAGTTGGTCGGCCCGGCTCCGGCCAAGGCGTGACCCGGCCCTGACGGCCCTGTATTCAGCAGGGGCGTGCGTGGTACGGGAGTGACGTGATTAGGGTGCTGGGGATGTTGTGCAACGACGCAGAACCTCCATTAGCCGGAGGACGCACCCTCGCCACCCCGGACTGCATCGGGAGGGCCGATGCATGACGCCGTGCGCCCGGCCGAACGGACCCCGGACGGGCAGACCGGACTGCGGCCGCCGGAGCCGACGCCCGCCGCGACCGTGGCCTCCGCCCCACCGGAGGCCACGAGCTCGAGCAGACCCAACAGACCCAACGGATCCAACAGACCCAAGGGAGCCAACAGACCCAAGGGAGCCAAGGGATCCAAGGGACTGGACACTCGGCGCGACGCGTTCTTCGACAACGCCAAGTACCTCGCCATCGTGCTGGTGGGGCTGGGCCACGCGTGGGCGCCGTTGACCAGCGGCAGCCGGGCCACAGCCGCGCTGTACATGGCCGTCTACGCGTTCCACATGCCGGCGTTCATCGTCATCTCCGGCTACTTCTCGCGCGGCTTCGACGCGAGCCACGCCCGGATCAGACGCCTGGTGACCGGAGTCGCCGTCCCGTACGTGGTCTTCGAGATGGCCTACGCGCTGTTCAAGCGGTGGGCCGACGACGCCCCGGACAACCCCGTCAGCCTGCTCGACCCCGGGTACCTGACCTGGTTCCTCGTGGCGTTGTTCCTATGGCGGCTGAGCACCCCGCTGTGGAAGACCGTGCGCCGTCCGCTGCCGCTCGCGCTCGCCATCGCGGCCCTGGCGTCCCTCTCGCCCGACATCGGCAACGACCTCGACCTGCAGCGCGTCCTGCAGTTCCTGCCGTTCTTCGTGCTGGGGCTGCGCCTGAAGCCGGAACATTTCCAGCTGGTGCGCCGCAGAGAGGTACGCCTGCTGTCGGTCCCCGTGTTCGCGGGCACGCTGGCCCTGGCGTACTGGGCGGTCCCGCGGATGAACACGGCCTGGTTCTTCCATCGTGACAGCGCCCGGGAACTGGCCGCCCCCGCCTGGACGGGACCCGTCATGACCCTGGCCCTCTTCGGCTGCTCGGTGCTCCTGGTCGCAGGCTTCCTCTCGTGGGTGCCGCGGCGGAAGATGTGGTTCACCGCACTGGGCGCGGGCACGCTGTACGGCTACCTGCTGCACGGCTTCCTCGCCAAGGGCGCCCGCTTCTGGGACTGGTACGACCACGCCTGGCTCCACCAGCCGCTCGGCGAGATCGTCGTGACCCTCATCGCCGGGGTCGCGATCACGGCGCTGTGCACTCCACCGGTCCAGCGGATCTTCCGTTTCGCGATGGAACCGAAGATGGAGTGGGCCTTCGTACGCGACGCGGCCGAGCTGTCGCGATCCAGATGAGGGTCTGTCGCATGTGGAGGCCCTGCGGTCGCGAGCGGCCGGTGCGGGTGGCGCGGATCAGGAGGGCGAGGCGGAGGACGGTTGTTGCGGCGCCGGCGGTGGCCGCGACGCACACGGAGTGCCGCCAGTACGCCAGGTGAGGCTCTCAAGGCGACAACGCCCGCGGACTGGCGGGAACCAGCGGTACAACTTGCTGCCCGCACCCACCGATGCCCGACTCTCAAACGAGACGGATCGGTTCACGGGGTCTGGTCACTCGACCCGCCGAAGTGACACTGAATGGGACTGAACCACGCCACCGCCGCGCTGACGGCCATCGAATACGCGCCCCGACGACCCGCTTCCGTGCCCGGCCGACCCGCTTCCGTAGTAGCTGGTTGTGCAACGGCCCCCAGGCCGGGGCTGGCTGAGACCCACTCCGGGGGCGCGGTCACCGCTGGGCCGGTCGCAACGTTGGGTTGCATGACAGACGATCACCTCCGGAGAAGCGGCCTTGCCTGACCTACGTCTCGGTTGAATTCGCGCAACCGACTGTTGCGTAAACGCCAAGAGCGATCTACGCTTGTGCAACCTAAGGTTGCAAGATCGGGGATGATGGGTGTGGAGTACGAAATGAGCACAGCAGGCACGGCGCGCACCGGGCGCGGTTACTCGACGTCGTACACGGTCGAGCAGTCACCGGAGGAGGTCTTCGCCGCCATCCTGGACGTCGGTGCCTGGTGGACCGGCGAGATCGAGGGGCGTGCCGACGAGCTCGGTGTCGAGTTCGCCTACCGGCACCCCCCTCAGCACTACAGCGTCCAGCGGGTGGTGGAGCTCGAGCCGGGCCGCCGCGTGGTCTGGCGGGTCACGGACAGTCACCTCGCCTTTACCGTGGAGCCCGCGGAGTGGACGGGCACCGAGATCGTGTTCGACATCGTCCCCGTGCCCGGTGGCACCGAGCTGCGGTTCACCCACGTCGGCCTGGTCCCGGACGTCGAGTGCTTCGGCGCATGCTCCACGGCCTGGCTGCACTACGCCAACGGCAGTCTGCGCAGCCTGATCACCACAGGGGAGGGCCTGCCCGATCCGTGGTGACCGGCGGCCGGGCCGGCAACCCCACCGAAGGGCGTGTCTCCTTGCTCCGTGCCTGCTGCGCGACGGCGCCGGACAGGGGGGGCGGGCGGCCGCCCCGGCGGCGATGAAGCAGCCCTCCGGGTAATGCTGCAACCAGTGTTGCACCGAGGTGTCTTGCCCATTCGGAGGCGAGGGCCGTCCGGGGAAAACCGTATGCGCAATGAGAGGTTGCGTTAGTGAGATGTGCTGGATACGCTGATGTGCAACCATCGGTTGCATCTAGGTCGAGAGGGTCACATGGAGTACGGAAGCATCGAGCGGGAGCTCCGCATTGACGCCCCTCCAGAGGTGGTCTACGAGGTGATCAGCTCTCCCGAGCACCTGCGCGAGTGGTGGCCCGACGACGCCGATCTCGACCCGGTTCCCGGCGCCACCGGCGCGATCACCTTCGGCGATCCGACGGCACCCGACGCGACGATTGTGCCGCTCACCGTCGTGGAGGCTGACCCGCCCCGCCGGTTCGCCTTCCGCTGGGCGTACGACGAGGGCCCGGCCACCGAGACGAACTCGTTCCTGGTCACCCTCGACCTCATTCCGTCCGGCGACGGCACGCTGCTGCGCTTCAAGGAGACCGGCTTCCGCGAGCGCGGCTGGGAGGCCGCCGTGCTGGAGGAGGCCTATCTCGACCATGTCCGCGGCTGGGACCAGTTCCTCCCGCGCCTCGTCACGTATGCCAACAGGCTGGTCGCGCGGCCGTGAGCACCGCGATCGACGACGACCTCTGGTCCGCGGTCGGCGACCCGACCCGCCGACGGATGCTCGATCTGCTCCTCGCCGACGGCGAGGGCACCGCCACCAGCCTCAGCAAACAGCTGCCAGTCAGCCGACAGGCGGTCGCCAAGCACCTCGGTGTACTTGAACGCGTTGGGCTCGTCCACGCCACGGCCACGGGCCGTGAACGCCTCTACGGGGTCGATGAGGCTCAACTCGCCCGCGCGATCGAGCAGTTGGCGACTGTCGGTGCCGCGTGGGACGCCAGACTGCAGCGGATCAAGCGGATCGCCGAGCGGATCCAGCGCAACCGCAGAAGCTGAACGCTTCGAACAGCAGCCGCCACGGGGCGTGGCGGCTACCAGGTGGTGGACATCTTGCAACCACTCAGCCGGAGGAACCAGGGGCGTGGTATCGCAGGGTCCTGGGCTGGAGCGCTCAGCCATACGAGGACACACGGAGGTGCGGCGCTGCCGCCGTCTGCGGCTCTGGTAGAGCTGAAGAAGGGCAAGTGCCGTACTACGGCGTGGACGCCCGTCGGCCGGTGAGGTGCTGCGGTCCGCACGACAGCTGAGTTGGCTAGGCACCGACGTGCGGGTCGGGATCGACGCCTCGACTCCTCGATCGCGGTCGCGGCCACGCCTCCGCCCAGGTCCCGCCACCCGGTGGCGTCCTCACCGTCGGCCCCGACCGGGTCGCCGACTCGCTGCGACAGCTGCCGGTCGACGCCCTGCGCGGCAGCGGCCCCGGCCGGGCCCAAGCGCTGTGCGACTACGGCTCCACTGCGCCCGCCGAGGGCTCGCTGCGGGAGCGCGACGGCCGGGCACCGCCAGCGCCAATGAGGGTGCGCGCCTGCGCTGCGAGGTGTCCTGGACTTCTGGCCGATCGGGGATCCGGACTGTGATGCGGCATGCGCACGCTCCAGACCGTATGCGAGTGCCGCTCGTGCCCCGACATCTGCTCTTGTAGGCGGACGGCTCCTGGGTACTCGCCGCAGGGTGAAAGGAGGCCCGAGATGAGTACGGTCAAGGAAGCAGTGGAAGTCGAGGTCCCCGTCGGCACCGCCTACAACCAGTGGACGCAGTTCGAGGAGTTCCCGAACTTCATGGAAGGCGTCGAGGAGGTGACGCAGCTCGATGACCGCCACAACCACTGGACCACCAAGATCGGTGGGGTGCGGCGGGAGTTCGACACCGAGATCGTCGATCAGCTCCCTGATGAGCGGATCACCTGGCGGACCACCAGCGGCGACACCCGGCAGAAGGGCACGGTCCGCTTCCAGCGCGTGGACGACGCCCACACCCGGGTGGAACTCGTGATGGACGTCGAACCGAGCGGAGCCGCGGAGAAGGCCGCGGACGTCCTGGGGACGATCGACCGGCGCGTCAAGGGAGACATGCGGCGCTTCAAGGACTACATCGAACGCCGGGGGAGTGAAACCGGAGGCTGGCGCGGCCGCATCAAGCCCGGATGAGCCCGACCGCCTCGATGACACCACGGGTAAGCCGAGACGGTCCGGAAGTCCGGTCAGGCTGAGCGGTTCAAAGCCGCAGACGGGTGATATCCGGCGCGCCCGGGAACCTCGCGGTGTCCCCCGGGAGTACTGCATCGTGTCCCTCCTGTAGCTGCCAGGAGGGACACATCAGTGGCCGCCAGATCCGGGCGGGCACGCACGAGGCGTGGGGGACGGCGCTGGCGGCCGGCTCTGTCAGGTGCCATGTCCGCGCTCACCCATCGCCGATCAGGAGGTGAACGCCCGGAACTCATGGGGCAGTTCCTCCGCCTCGTGGCGCTGGCCGACGGCGATGACCCGCGCGCCTCGGGCGTACAGAAGCCGGACGGTCTCCGACCCACGCCGCGGGCGGCTCCTGTGGCGAGGGCGATTGTGCCCGCGAACTCCTTGGAGTCACGGATGAGTGGATGTGGTCTGGGAGCTGTTCTTGTCGATGCCGCTACGAGAAGCGACGGTGGTGGTGGGTATGGTGGTGCGCACTGGGTTCCGGACGAGCGCGATAGCGGCGCGGCCCGCGAGAAAGGCACCGACGCTGACCGCGATGGTGTCGCGCAGCGGTGCTGCACGTCACGACGACCGCGCTCGAAGAGGCCGTGCGCCAGGAGGCGGTCGCGCTCCTCCAGGCCTACCGGACCCGCCAGCGAATGCCCGAAGCGACCGAACCGACCGAACCGGAACTCACCGAAAGCCCCACTACGGGCCAGCAGGACGGGCCGGTCTTCCCCGCACCACTGCACCGGGCGCTGGCACCCGCACGCGACCTGTGAGGCCTGTGGGGCTGACGCTCTGCCGGCCGCACCGACGCGGGTACGACGCGGCTCGGCCGCGTCCGCTCCTGGTGGATCTGATCCGGCGAAGACGCCGTCGGACGTGCCGCGCGATGGCGCTGCACACGCTGCTCCAGAGCCGCGCGTAGCCGTATTTCGCGGGCACCCTGCCAGGTCGAGGGCCATGGGACCCGGATCAGGCATCGAGGGCGAGTGTGTCGGGCAGGCCCCGGGTGTTCTCCCGGCCGGCAGTACCCCACAGGCCGTCCGCGGCAGAGACTAGGCCGGCTGTGGGGCGTGCACCCTGCTGAGGAAGTCCCGTACCAGGGAGACGACCTCCTCCAGGTGGGTCTCCAGCAGCCAGTGCCCGCCGTCAAGCAGGTGCAGCTCGGCGTCCGGCAGGTCACGCAGGTAGGCGCGTGCGGCGCCCTCGGGCATATAGCCGTCCTGGGGCCCCCAGGCGATCAGCGTCGGGGGGCGGTGCTCCCGCAAGTACTCCTGATACTTCGGGAACCAGTCGAGGTTCTCCCGTAGCCCTTCCATCAGCCCGACCATGATCTCGCGCCGCTGCCGGGAGGCCAGCAGCGGCCAGGACAGCTTCCACAGGTCAGGGCTGATCCGCTCGACGAGCCGCTCTTCGATCTCGCCGACGAACTCGTCGCGCAGCCCCTCTTCGGTCACGGCCTCCAGCAGCCGCGCCCGCCCCTCGGGCGTCGGGTGGTTCCAGTACTCCCTGAGCGTTTTGTACTTCGGGCCGAGCTCGTCCTCGTAGATGTCCCCGTTCTGGATGACGAGGGCCGCGACGCGCTCCGGTGCGCGCAGCGCCAGCCGCAGCCCGATCTGCGAGCCGTAGTCATGCAGGTAGAGGGCGTACCGGGGGAGGTTCAGCGCGGTGGTGAACCGCTCCAGGAAGCCGGCGTACCCGTCGAAGGTGTACGAGAAGTCGGCTGGGTCCGGGGTGTCGCTGTAGCCGAAGCCGGGGAAGTCGGGCGCGACGAGCCGCCACCGGTCGGCCAGGGCCGGCATGAAGGCGCGGAACTGGAACGAGGAGGACGGATAGCCGTGCGGGAGCAGGACGACGGGGGCGTTCGGGGGACCCGCCTCACGGTAGAACACGCGGATCCCGTCGACGTCTGCGTATCGGTGCACGGTCCTGAGGGCCGGAGTGTCGATCGTTCTCGCCTCCTGTGCGTGCTGGTCGGACACGGAGACAGGGCCACTACCCACGGAACGCCTGGCCTAAGGGCCCGTGGCCTCCGGAACTGGGACTGGCCGACGTCCTGCCCGGCCCGGCACGCCGCAGCCCATCCTCAATCGGGCGGCGCACGGCGATCCACGAGACAGGCCCTGGCGGGCCGGTAGAAGCTGCCGGGGGCCGGCGCATCGTGCGGAGGCCTTCCGGAGGTTCGGGGTCAGGGGGTGGAGCCGGGTGCCTTGGCCCTCGCCGAAATGCCGGACCGGCGACGCGCCGGTTTTGGAAGCGGAGGTTGGAGCATGCGGCGTTGAGGCGCTGGCCGAGGGCGGGGTGGTCGGTGGTGAGCTGGCGGACCCGCTGCTTGGGGGTGGTGTTCTCGGTGGTGATCCGCTGGACGGTCTCCTTTGGTCCACCAGTCCACTAGTCCACGCGGTTTCCAAGTCTCGGATCTCACCCAGGAGTTCGCCGATGTGGATGCGCTGAGTGGCGATCTCTGCGTGCGGCCTTGAGCGCGGCCTTGAGTGCGTCCTCGGCGTTCAGCGTGCGTTCAGTTACTGCGCCAACACGATGTCCCAGTCGTGCTCCACGCGTCGTGGCGACAGGCCTGCTCGACATCGTCTGGCTCGGTCGGACAGCCGTCAGCATGCTGCTGCGACCGTCCCATTCGACAGGCCGGGCCCACGCCCCCGCTCTGTCGCGGGCCCGAGCACGGCCCCGCCCTGACAGAGCTCAGCGAGTCTGCCAGGGCGGGCCGGACCAGTGCGGGTTCCCGCGCGGTCATCGCGGCGTGGGAGCCCGGCCTGATGACCGTCGGCTGTACACCCCGGGCGAGGGGTGAGGGCGGTGCGGGAGCGCGGTGGCCGGCAGGAGCGTCGGGTCAGCGGGTGACGGTGGTCCGGTGCTCCTTGAGGGTGGCGCAGTTGGAGCCGGTCACCTGCACATGGACGTTGTTGATGTGGCCGCCCCAGTCGACGCAGTGGTCCTTGCCGTACACGGAGGCCGGTCCCGCGTACGAGGTGTACTGCCCGTAGTCCTCGTCGCCCTCGTCGGTGTCGGGGACGTAGATCCATGTGGACATGTCCACGGCGGTACCCGGGTTGTTGCGGATGGTCGCGACGCAGTTCTGGCCGTTGGAGGGGTTGTACGTCAGGTAGACGGTGCCCAGCGAGCCGACGGTCGCCGAGTTCACGGTCTTGTAGGCGCTTCCGCAGACTTTCTGCGGTGTGGTGTTGGGTGCGGCGGAGGCGGGCGCCGCCAGGGCGGTTGTGGTCCCCACGGCCAGGGCGGCGAAGGCGGCTGCAGTTAAGACGGAACGGTTGAATCCCATATTTCCCCCTTGTGGTCTTTGAAGCTGGTTGCTCCTGTGTGGTGTGACGCGCGGGGCGTCGGAACGGTTGTGCGTCGTCCGCAAAAAGGTGCTGCTGTGCGGAGGCCGGAGGAGGCCGTGCGCAGTGTTGAGCAAGTCGGGGAGAGCTCCGAGCAGGTTCGTTTCTCCGCTTCAGCAGCAGATTCTCAGGCTGGCGGCGCGGTGGTGGGCGTGGCCTGCTCGGTGGGCTGGTCCAACTACTACTGCTGCCGGCGGCGCCGCTGCTCGTTGCGGAGGTCTTCCACGTTCTTCGTGAGCCGGGCGAGGGCGGCGCCGGGGTCGGCGTCCTTAAAGTCCGGTGCCTGTGGGGGAGTTGGCGGCCGATTTTTGAGGTGTCCGCTGCCCGCGTCGTTGAACCTCGCTGGCCTGTTTCCCCTCTACTCGGCTAGACATTCTTCGGCCCCACAGTGATCAGTGGGTTCTCGGGATTCGACCGCTCAGGGGGAAACACACTCATGACCACGTATCACCACACGCCGAGACGTCCCAGGCGTCTCAGACTCGTCGGTGCCGCGGTGACCGCGCTCGTCCTCGCGGCGACGGGGACCGCGACACAGGCGATGGCCGCGCAGGACACGGCGCGCAAGCCACAGTCGGCCAAGACACCGCCGCCGCCCGTGCCGACGCTCACCTGGTCCGACTGCCAGGGCGGCTTCGAGTGCGCCAACGCCGATGTTCCGCTGGACTACCGGGAGCCGCAGGGCCGCACGATCACGCTCGCGGTGGTCCGCAAGAAGGCGGCTGACCCGGCGAAGCGCAAGGGCACGCTCTTCATGCAGCCCGGCGGGCCCGGCAACTCCGGGGTGGACTTTGTCCGCAACAACTACGAGGACCTGCCGGCCGCACTGCGCGACTCGTTCGACGTCTTCGGCTACGACGTCCGCGGTGTCGGCCGCAGTGCGGCGCTCACCTGCTTCGACGACGCCCGCTACACCAAGGCCGTCACCGACGCGAAGGGTGTTCCCGGCCCCGACGCCTTCGGCCCGGCGGTGCGCGAGGCGGCCGAGTTCAACCAGGCCTGCCTCGACAAATCGGGCCCGTTACTGCCGTACGTCGGCACCGAGTACGTCGCCCGTGACATCGACCTGCTCCGGCAGGCGCTCGGCGAGGACCAACTGACCTACTACGGGCGGTCGTTCGGCTCGTACATCGGCACCGTCTACGCGGCGATGTTCCCGAAGCGGGTGCGGGCGCTGTCGCTCGACGGGGCGTACGACCCGTACAAGTACGCCAACCGTCCCTACGACTACGACCGTGCCCAGTACCTGGCGCTGGACGGCACGATGAGCCGCTTCCTCGACTGGTGCGCCGCCGACCAGGTCACCTGCGGCTTCGGTGACGGCGATCCGCGCGGGGCGTTCGAGAAGCTGAAGAGCGACCTCGACGCGAACCCGGTGCCGACCGCGAATGGCGGGCAGGCAGGCGGCTACACCCTCGTCTACCGGCTGATGTTCAACATCAACGAAGGCAAGGTCATCTGGCCCTCGCTCGGCGCGGCGCTGAAGAAGGCGCAACTGCGGGACAACACCTCGTTCCTGCTGCGGCCGCCGTCCCCGGCCTCCTACGACTTCCTCGGCCCGAACGTGGTCGTCGAGTGCGTCGACAAGGACTACCCGAAGAGCCTGCGCAAGCTGCAGCGGAACGTGACGGCCAACGCGAAGGACGCGCCGCTGCTGGGCCCGGCCATGGCGTACGGTCCGCCGACGTACGACCACCAGCACGCCACCGCGTGCGTGCAGTGGCCCGCCGAGAAGGTCAGCCGCTACGACGGCTCCTTCCGGGCGAGGGGTTCGGCGCCGATCCTGGTCATCGGCACCACCGGTGACCCGGACACCCCGTACCAGGACGCGGTCGCCCTCAGCCGGCAGCTGGACAACGCCTCGCTGCTGACCTTCCAGGCCGAGGGGCACACCGCCTTCGGCCGCAGCGCCTGCGCGACGGACGCGGTCGTCGGCTACCTGGTCGACCTGAAGGTGCCGGCCTCCGGCACGACCTGCGCCGACGAGACCCAGCCGCCGTCCACCACACCGAAGACGGCCCCGCCCGGCACGACCCTGGGCGAACTCCGCAACGGCGTCAACGAGCGCGTGGAGCGCATCGGCGACGTGAGCTGACCGCTTCCGTGAGCTGACCGGTTCGGTGAGCTGCCCGGTTCCATGTCATGTCTGATCGGCCGGCACGAGCCCCGGGCGCCCGCCTCCACACGGCGGGCGCCCCGGGGTTCCGCACGTCCTCAGCACGTCCTCAGTACGTTCTGATCCTTCAGGAATTGACTGCCGCGAGAGCAGTGGTCACAACTGCCGCAAGAGTAAGGACCGCGGCGAACGTGGTCGCGGCGCGCACGAGGGCGGTGGGGTAAGTCGTGCCGTCCAGACGTGCGAGCTTGCATGCGACGGCGGTCGCCAGCAGTGCGATGACGACCACCAGGGCAGCAGTCAGAAGGATGAAGGCGAGACCGGACACGACAAGCTCCTTGATTCGGAGGGGTGTTGACGTGGCCGAGAGTCGTCGAATCGGTTGTGCGCCGGGTGCGCGGGGTCGGCTTCGTGTCCTTGGTCAGGTCGGGATCGCGCAGTGCCTTGTTGGGTCGAGGTTGCAGGTCAGCTGTGCTTGCGGGTCGTCGGAGATCTGCAGCCGTGGGTTGTTCCGCAGCGCTTTCGTCTGGCCTTTGGTGGCGAATCCGCCCGCGTAGCGGGCGCTGAATTCGTCCGTGGCGGCGATGTAGCGGCCGGCCCGCTGACCGCTTCTCCAGCGGATAGCCGGTCGCTGGCCTCCGCCAGCGCGTACGACAGGGCCAGGGTCTTCTCGAAGTCGAGGATTTCCAGCATGTCGGCCTTGGTGCGCCCGCCCTACGACTCGGCCAGGGAGCTTCCGACGTGTCCGGCGCTGTTCCGTCGGCCCGCGACGGGTGCCCGGAGCTGCCTCCAGGACCCGGCTGCCGAAGGGCGGATGCCTGCCGTACGTTGGCAGGAACAGCAGGCCGCCTTGTCCACCGGCGCCCTTCTCGTCGCTCTTCTGGACGCAGCCTCAGCGTGGATCAGAGCCGCAGGCGGTCTTTGTATTTGGGGGCGAGGAGGCTCTGGAGGCCTTCGATGAAGTCGTGGCCCCACTGGTATTCGGAGCCGTGGTCGAAGTGCACGGCGTCAGGGGCGTTGTCGGGTGGGCTGTTGTCGGTGCGGAGCTGCCGCCACACGAGGGCGACCGGGTCGTCCGGGTCTTCCGGGTCGTGCCCGAGCGCCCGCAGCCGGGTTTCCCAGTCCGCCAGGATCTCCGAGGGGCGAGGGCGGTTCTTCCGCCGGTCGAAATTCCGCGGTCACCGAAGGTCGCGTACACACCGGCCGCGTGCCCCGACCGCTGCCACGGAAGGAACACCGCACCAACAGGTTCCGGCACCCCTACTCGAGGGACAAGTTCGTGAGACAGAAGTGCCGTGTCCCCAAGATGAGACAGCCGGGAAAGCCCAGGCCGTCACTGCGGAATGGGACATTCCAAATGCGGGCCTACACCTACTGTAGGTTCGTATTCGGATGACCCTTTCTCGTTTTCGGTGGCCCTTGTGCGGCCCAAGGGGCGGGCCCAGGAGACGAACCTCGCTGTCCTGTCGCATTGAAGCTGTCGGATTCTCATCGTGCCACGAGCTGAGCGGCAGCGTTTGCTTCGTTCGTGGGGTCTGATCTCACGTCTCTGGTCCCGTTCTCGCTGTAGCTGATCCCGGTCCCTCGCCACCCGCGTCCAGGCCTACCGCATCACCTACGACATCACGGACCAGGTCGTCGCGCTCGGACCGGAGCCCGACGAGTACGTGCCGCGCCGTACACCCTGGTTCCACGAACTGACGCGGGAGCTGAAGCGCTGGGCGTAGCACCCGCGCCTCCACGCGGATCTGGACATACAGCGAGGCCGCAGCCTCGAAAGGCTGAGGCCTCGCTCGTGGGCCGGTACCCGCTGCAGCCGTCCGGGCGCCCTTCGTCGTCGCGGGAGTACAGCGTCCCGACCTTGATGACCTTCACGTCCTCCAGCACGCCGATCTCTTCCCCACGTCGGGGACCGGCATCATCCCGAGGCCGTTCAGCTCGATCAGCTCTGTGCCTTCGGCGCTGTGGAAGCTCAGGACGTGGCGCGGCCGGCTCGGCTCGCGCAGCCGGTTGCCGCGCAGGACCGTCTCCCAGTTGTCCTGCGTGACGATCCGGTCCAGGACCGCGCTGCCGGTGGTGTGCGCGGCTTCCTCTCCCGTGTGGGGGAGTTTCAGCAGCATGGCGTCGAACTTGGGGGCGTTCTCGATGCGCGGGATCAGCTGGCCCAGCGACTTCCAGCCCCAGCTCTCGTACAGGGCCTGCACCTTCGGGTGGGAGCTGCGCACCAGGAGTGTCGCCCGCCCCTCGTTGCGGTCGGCGAGCAGCTCGTCGTGCAGCCGGCGGGACACCCCCGTCTTGCGCCAGGGGACGCGCACCATCAACTCGCTGATGGCGTACGTACGGGTGCCGGTCTCCCGTACGACGTGCTCCGGGACCGGGTTCAGCAGGCCCCGCCACCAGGCCGCGCCCTCGGGGAGCGGGGCGCCGTAGGCGAAGCCCACGACCTGGTCACCGTCGTAGCCGACGGTGCAGGTCCAGCCCGGCCGGGACGACCAGCCGTCCAGGCCGCGGGCGAAGCGCTGTACGCCGCTGAACGAGTCGCCGGCGATCGAGTCCGCGTACACCTCGCGGTACACGTCCAGCAGGGTGGGGCGCAGTTCGGCAGCCTGCTCGGCGGTGAAGTGGCGGATCTCGATGTTCGTGGTCACGGCGCTCCTCATGGGATGGCGAGGGTTCGGTGGACGACGGCCAGGCGCTCGCCGATGCGCCGGCTGCTGATCGCTGCGGCATCGATGGCGGCGACGGTGGTCGCCGCGCGGTCCAGGTCGCCCTGGGCGACGTGGAGTTCGGCCAGCTGCACGCCGTAGAAGGCCCGGCTGCGGCGCATGGACGGGGCGAGCAGCTCCAGGGCCTGTGCGGTGGCGATCTGCGCGTCCGGCAGCCGCCCCATGGCGCGGTGGGCGATGGCGGCGAGCCCGGCGAGTTCAGCCGCGTCAAGGAAGCGCAGCCACGGGGGTGGGGGCGCTCCGTCCGCGCGGTCGTAGGCGCGCTCGGCGGCGAGGATCTCGCGCGCGGCCGCGGGGAGGTCCTTGGCGCGGGCGTGGCCGATGGCGACGCGGGCGTGCAGCAGGGCAGCGATCAGCGGGTCCTGCCGGGCTGGCGGGACTCCAGCGCCGCTCGGTTGATCCGCAGCGACTCGCGCAGCCGACCGTCGGTCCTCGCCTGCATCGCGAGGTTGGACCAGGCGCGGGCCTGGCCCCGCGTGTCCCCGGCGAGGAAGGCGCTCTGCAGGGCGTCCGCGTACAGCACGCGGGCCTGCCCCGGCTCGCCCGCGTCCAGCGCTGCCCACCCGGCCGATGAGCACAGGTCGCTGATCGCGGCGTGCAGTGACTGTTCGACCCGGGGGCCGTACGTGCACCCGTCGGCGGTCTCGTGCAGCCGGTGGAGGTAGGAGGTCGCCACCGGGTAGAGCGCGCCGCCGCCGACCGAGGTGAAGTGCGCGGCAAGCAGCCCGATCTTCCCGCTGATCCGGTCGACGTCGGCGAGGCTCACCCGCCCCGTGACGGGCGTTTCGTCCAGGCCCAGGACGAACGCGACGGATGCGGCGGTTGACGCCGCGATGAATGTGCGCCGTTGCACCGGCACCTCCTCCCCAGCGGCCGGGCCCGCCGGCGGTGGGACCGGCAGACGGTCCGCGCGGCACGAACCCCATCGCCTCTGGGCTCCGGTCGAACGGCTTGTTCTGCGCACCGGACGAGCCCATCACCGCAGTACAGGGCTTGGTTCGCCTGTAGGTCTACGGGGTGACTCACTGAGGGCGGCGAAGCAGCCCGAACCCACCGACCTGGAATGGCTGCTCATGGAGCCCCTGCTTCGGCATTCCGCTGCGGCCGCGCCCGACGTCGTGAAGACTGAGTGAAGTTCCTGTGCGGCGAGCAGTGTTGCCCACGGGAACTCTCCGTGCGCGACGTGACACAGCACCACCACAGTGCCATTCCGAGGAAGTCCACGAGACGAGGAATTCGCGTCATGAGCATCGGCATCAGAGCCCTGCGGTCCGCGGGCGCCGCCACCATCACCCTGGCCACCGTCTGTACCCTCACGCTGGCCACGGCCGGCAGCGCGTCGGCCGACACCGGCCCGACGGCCAACGCGGCAGCCGACCTGCCCCTCCCGCCCGGCGCCACCTCGAGCTACCCCGCCGCAATCAACGACAACGGGGTGATCGTCGGCTACACCGACGGTCCCAACAACCAGATGTCGCCGACCCGTTGGAACCCGGACCTCAGCCCCACGACACTCCCGCTGCTGCCCGGGGACCCGATGGGCTATGTCGAGGCCGTCAGCGACGACGGCACCGCCGCCGGCTGGTCTGGGAGCCACACGGTGCGCTGGGCGCCCGACGGCACGGTCACCCAACTGCAGCCGCTGCCCGGCGACACCAGAACCGTCTTCCGCGCGATGAGCCGCACCGGTATCGCGGTGGGAGAGTCCGCGCTCGGCGGGACCTACCACGCAGTGAAGTGGCGCCCGGACGGCCAGGCCGTCCAGCTCGCTCCGCTCAAGGGTGACACCCTCACCTTCGCCCTCTCGGTCAACAGCTCGGGCACGGTCGCCGGTGTGTCCTTCTCGGACTACAACGCCTATCACCCCGTGAAGTGGAACCCGGACGGCACTCCCGTCCCGCTCGACCCGACCTCGGACTACTCCACCGCATGGGTCGTCCAGATCAACGACGCCGGCACCGTGCTCGCGCGGGGGGCCGTGCCGACCGGTGGCACGAGGAACCAGTCCCGCTCCGTGACCTGGGGCGCCAACGGCACCGTCACGGACCTGGGCCCGCACTCCAACGCGAACGCCATCAACGCTTCGGGCACCGTCGTCGGTTGGCAGCTCGGAGCGGACAACATCGACTACACCGCCACGAGTTGGAGCCCCGACGGCACCGCCACGGCGATCGGCTCCGCGTACGAGTACACCACGGCCGTAGCCGTCAACGACGCCGGTGTCTCCGTCGGGTACACCGGGGTCAAGGTCCCGTCCGATCAGCACCGCTTCGCCCTCCGCTACGAGGTCGACGGGAGCCTGACCGAACTGAACGTGACACCGGACGGCAGCAACTCCTACGCCACGTCCATCAACAACGCTGGCGTGGCCGTCGGCGTCCGGATCACCTTCCCGACACCGGGAAGCTCCACGCGCACCGCGGTGATCTGGCGGCCGTAGCCCCGCCCACGCGGGGCGGACCCCGGGACAGTTCGCCTCCTTCCGGGGCATCGGGCCCGCCGCCCCGAAGTAGCCGCCGGTCGGGCCGTCCGGCCCCAACTGGGCCATCCGCACGATGATCTCGGCACCCTCCTCGACGGTCTGCGTGCCCTCGAGCGAGTGCGCGTCGATGGCCGGGGTGTCCGCCAGGTCCAGCGTGGTGCCGTACACGGCGACCAGGTGCCAGCGCCGGTACCAGGCGCCCGCCGTCTCGGGCACGGCCAGCGGGCGGCACACTCGCGCGAACAGCACCTTCAGCGGCTCGACCCCCAGCCGTCGGCGAGCCCGGCCGATGGCGGCGGTCGTGGGCACCCGCCACGACCGCCGCCCGTCCCCGAGCCCCTCACCGAACAGCCGGACGACCTCCTCGTAGCCCTGCCCGAAGAACAGGCACATCGCCAACACGAAGTACACGACTACCCGCGCCGGCAGCAGCCGACTGCGTTTCTCACCCCGCCCGGTCTCAGCGATCACCTCATCGACGAGACGCGGCGGAAACGCCTGAGTCAGCACCCCGATCGCAATCCGGTCCGATATCCGCTCACTCGCAGGCGACTTGACCTGCCCCACCCTCGCCAGACCACACTCAACGAGGCACGGACCACAAAGTCACCGGCATTGCCTCTAGTGCTGGGTTCCTCAACGACCGTCAGATGGCGGGCAGTTGGGAGGGCGATCTCATCGTCGGCAAGAACAACCGGTCCGCGATCGGCACTCTGGTCGACCGCAGCACCCGCTACGTCAAACTCCTCCACCTGCCCGACGGCCGCGGTGCCGAGCAGGTCCGCGGCGCGCTCGTCCATGCCTTCGCCGACCTCCCCGCCGAGCTCGCCCGCTCGGTGACCTGGGATCAGGGCAGCGAGATGAGTCGGCACGACGAGTTCACCCGCGCCACCGGCATCCCCGTCTACTTCTGCGAGCCCGCAAGCCCCTGGCAACGCGGCTCGAACGAGAACACCAACGGCCTGCTGCGCCAATACTTCCCCAAGAGCACCGACCTGTCCGTCTTCGGCGCCGAGGATCTCGCTTTCGTCGCCGCCGAACTCAACAGCCGCCCCCGCAAGACCCTCGGCTGGAGCACCCCCGCGAACCTCTTCGCTAAGCTCATCGCAGCAGTGGAATGATCACCGTGTTGCGACGAACACTGGAATCCGCCTCGTTCCTCTGGGGCCAGAGAAAGCGTTCAGAGCCACACGACGGCGCGAGAAGTTGCCTCTGCCTGTGAGGGGGGCCTGGTGCGCAGGCTGTGCTCAAACTCTGTGCGGTGCTCAACAGCGGACTACGACGCCTACCGGCGCTCACGCTGCCCTCTAGCTCGAATGGGTTCACCAGGGCGCTTGTCCGGGCGGATACTCATCCAGCGTCTGGCCAGCGCCGTACCTCGAAAGGAACCACACCCAACTGCAATCCCTGCTGAGATCCTGTGTCTGAACTCCTGATGTGGATCTTTGGGCGGTCTAGCCTGGCGGCGTGTCCGGGTTCGTCGGGCCGCCGTTTTCGCGGTGCTGTTCCCGTATGTGGAGGTCCCGTTGATGTGGGATGCCGCACCGAGGGCGGGTAGAGGGTGGCGGTGGAGACGTGACGACGAAGACGCGTGCTCCGTTTCCGAGGTCTATCAGCTGGCGCGCGGCGCCGGATCCCCTCGCCCGCTGCCCGGGACTGTCCATCTGCGCCAGGCGTCGGGTCAGCAGGTCCTGCGGTACGGGATGTCGGGGAGGTACGTCTTCCAGTCCGCCGGGGAGAGGCTGGAGCCGGCCCGGGTGCAGGCCTGGCGGACCAGACGTTCGGGGGCGATCTCGTAGCGCTGGAGCCGTACGTTCTTGCCCGTGGTGTAGAGCGTGTCGCCGTCCTCGGTAAAGGCGACGGAGAGGATGGGATCGCCCGGTGTGGGGAGGGCGGAGCCCAGGAGGCTGCGGGAGGCCGTGTCCCAGAGTTGGAGGGTGCCGGAGAGGCCGGCGACCGCCAGGGTGCGGCCGTCGGGGGAGAAGGCCAGCGCGGTGACGTTGCTGTCGGCCTCGGGGAACGGCGCCCCGGTGTAGGTGCCGGCGAGCACGCCGAGGCGGGTGTGTACGTCGCCGTCCCAGAGGGTCACGCGCCCTCCGCTGTCCGAGGCCGCGAGATACGCGCCGTCGGCGCTGAAGGCGAGCGTCTCGGTCTGGTCCTCGGTCAGCGTGCGCTGGACCACGCGGCCCGAGCGCGGATCGGCGACCGCACCGCTCGCGTCCACGACCTTGCCCGTGTCGGGGCGCACGACCATGCCCAATACGCCGGTGCCGGTCAGGGACCTGGCCTTCCTGACCTGGCCCTGCTCGCGCAGGTCCCACACCTCGGTCACTGCCTGCGGCAGCTCACGGGCGACGAGGAGCGTGTCGCCGTCCGGGCTGAGAGCGATGCCGAAGATGTCGGAGAAGCCCTCCTCCTGGGGGCGGATGTCGACGGTCGCGTGTGCGCGGCCGGTCCTCACGTCCCACACGATGATCCGCTGCCGGCCCGCGCGGACGCCGGAGGAGTCTTCTCCGACCCTGCCGACCGCGACATAGCGGCTGTTCGCGCTCCAGGCCACCATGTCGTAGCAGTCGATGTCCTCCGGGTGCACGTCGGCGGCGCACGGGTCGACGGGCGGGGTGGCCAGGGCCCGGCCGCTGCGGGTGTCCTGCAACCGCAGCCGTGTCGTTCCGCCGAGCGGGGATTGGAAGAGGGCGAGAGTGCGGCCGTCCGGGGCCAACTGCGACAGGGGATAGTCGTTGTCGGTGTCGTGCCAGTGTGTGGTCACCGCGGGCCCCAGGCTCACTGTTCGTACCGTCGTGCTGTACTCGGTGCGGTAGCGCAGGGTACGCGTCGGCAGGTCGAACTCGAACTCCTCGGGCAGTTCGTTGACTAGGACGTGGCGGTACACGGGGGTGTCGGGAACCGAGAGCCGCCACACCAGGATGTGTCCGTCGACCACGGCCGCGAGGAACCTGCCGTCCGGGCTGAACCGCAGCCAGTACGGCGAGCCCGCCGCGAGGCGGGAGAGCTCGCGGCCGGAGCCAAGGTCCCAGCGGCGGATTCCCGTATCGGTCGCCATGGCCAGTGAGCGGCTGTCGGGCGAGAAGGCGACGTCCTGGGCGTGGCAGGCGTCACGGCCGAGTGCGGCCAGGCGGGGCAGATCCAGTTTCCGCCGCTCGGCGATGTCCCAGACCTCCGGCGGACGGTCGTCGCTACAGGCGTACAGCAGACGGTCGTCCGGGCTGACCGCCGTCTCCCTCGCGCTCATGGCATTGTCGAATCCCAAGCTCACTGTGGTGCGGAGGCGGTGATTGCGCACATCCCAGACGCGCAGGAGGTGCGACGTATCGATGTCATCCGCCACGAGGGTGCGGCCACTGGGACCGAAACGCACCTCTGATGGCGATTCGCCGTCCAGGCGCCACGCGATCCGCTCCGCCCGTATGTCCCACAGCAGTACCCCTTTCTCCTGCACGAGCGCGAGCGTGCGGCCGTCCGGGGACAACTCCACGGTGTCGGTCCACTCGTCGACCTCCTCACCCTCGTGGAGCAGTTTGCCGAGCCCTCGGTAGGTGTGGGTGAGGCGGCGGGTGCGCAGGTCCCAGGTACGGATGCTGTCGGGATACACGGCGAGCAGGGTGTGCCCGTCGGCGGCCAGCCGCTGCTTGATGGGCCGGGAGGCGGTGTCGGGGAAGGAGAACTTGTCCTCCTGTTGCTGGGTCGTCGCCCCCAGGAGCGCCGACCGTGTCTCCGTGGTCTCGGCCAACCGCCAAGCGGCGACGCTCAGTTGCATGGCCCGTACTGGATCGGCGAACCGGACGCTGTCCGCCACCGCGGCGATCCGGCGGGCCTCGGCCTCGTGGTGCCTGCGGTCGCTCGTACGGGACTGCTGCCAGGCGGTGATGCCCGCGATGAGGGCGAGGACGAGGAGGGCGGCGAGGGTGGTGAACAGCCCGCGGCGGCGCCGGAGTTCGCTGCTGCGGGAGGTGCGGGCGGCGGTGAGGAAGGCCTCCTCCAGCGGGGTCAGGGGCTGGTCCGCGAGGTGTTCGTCCGCGGTGGCGAGGCGGGTGCCGCGGTAGAGGGCGCCCGGATCGCGGCCCAGCTCGTCCCAGGTGCGGGCCGCCTCGGTCAGCCGGCGATGGGTGCGCAGGCGTTCGCGGGCCTCCTCGATCCAGGCGGACAGCCGGGGCCAGGACGTGATCAGGGCCTCGTGCGCCAGATCGACCGTGTCGTCGTCGAGGGTGAGGAGACGGGAGCGGGCCAGGCGGTCGAGAACCAGGGCCACTTCGCCGGACGGGGCGAAGTCGAGTTCCGCGCGGTCCACGGGGCGACGGGTGTCCTGGGAACCCTCGCCGGGGGTGATCAGCCGCAGCAGGATCTGGCGGGCCAGGACCGCCTGCTCGCCGGACAGCGTCCCGTACGCGTCCTCCGCCGTCTGCGCGATCGCACCGCGTACGCCACCTGCCGCCTCGTACGCCGCCATCGTGAGCGCCCGCCCGCGGCGCCGTCGCCAGGTCTCGCGCAGGGCGTGCGAGAGGAGGGGGAGGCCGCCGGGTTCGCCGCCGGTCTCCTCCACCAGGCGGGCGGTCAGCTCGCGTTCGACGATCAGTCCGGCGGCCTGGGCGGGTCTGACGACGGCCTCGCGAAGCTCGGCCGGGCTCATGGGTCCCACCGGCAGGTTGGCTTCGGCCAGGGCGTCGGCGAGTTCACGGTGCTCGGCGCAGCGGCCGTAGAAGTCGGCGCGTACGCCGAGGACGACGCGCAGCCGGCTTGCGGGCTCGGCGGCGGCCAGCAGGCGGGCAAGGAAGCCGGCCCGCTCTGCGGGGTCGCGGCAGAGGGTGAAGACCTCCTCGAACTGGTCCACGACCAGCCAGGTGTCCCCTTCGCCCGGGGCCGGTACACACAGGGTGTCGTGGGTGCGCAGCGGATGCTCGCCCGGGGTGAGGATCCGCACAGTCGCCGGCCGGTGCGGTCCCTCGAGGCTGCGCAGGCGGGGAATCAGCCCCGCCCGCAGCAGGGATGACTTGCCACTGCCGGACGGCCCGAAGACCGCAAACACCCGGTGCGCCGTCCCCGCGCGGACCAGCGCATCGGCCATTTCGTCCCGGCCGAAGAAGAGATCCGCATCGCCCACGTCGAACCGGGCCAGGCCACGGTAGGGGGAAGGAGCGGTCTCGTCCGCCACCAGGTCGGCCGCCCGGGCCTGCTCCGTGACCGCCTCGCGCCAGCGCCGCTCCCACGCCTTCTCCTCGCCGCCGCATGCCCGCACATAGGCCAAGGCCACCGGCAGGGAGGGCAGTTGTTCCCCTGCGGCCGCTCTCGACAGGGTGGTGACCGAGACCTCCACCTGCCGGGCCATCTGCCGGTAGGTGATGCCGCCCGCTTCCTGACGCAGCTTGCGCAACTCGAACGCAAACCGCTGGACCGGACCCAGCCCCGGATCGAGGTCCGCCTCCGGACGCCCCATAGCGCTTCCCCCCCCGTGCCGCGCCCGTGACCAGCAGCGGCGTCTCATCCCAACACCCGCCCCACCACCGTGAAAGACACCATCTCGCCAACCCAAGCCTGCGACCTGCTTTGTTTCACGCCCGGGACACGGCTGTGCAACAACCCCAAACCCCGTGAACTCGATCCAGGACGCCCCAGTGGCTGCCCTGACGGAGAAACAGGTGATTGAACGGCCACGGTTCACATAGCCCGTGGACACACGGCCCCAATCGCAAAACACCGCAATGAACAGAGGGGTACATCAGTTATGCCTTTCCTGCGCACCCGCACGCGCTCTGCGGCACTCGGCGTCGCCATTGCCGCGACGGCAACACTGTTCGTCGGCGGCACGGTCCAGGCCGCCCCTGCACAGACCAGCCAGTCGGACGTATCCGTTCAGGGATACATTCCCGGCAAGGATGTAGTGGTCGGGCAGTGCAAGGGGTGGCTAAACAAGAGGACGTCCGACGGATACGTCCAGGCCGTCGCACAGTCGTGGAACAACCACGGGTGCCTTTTCGAGCTGCAGCGCAAGCGGGAGGGATCCGGCGGTTACGACTGGAAGCCCGTCTCAGACATATACCACATCCGGAACTCCAAGAACGCGACCGGATACCACTGGAACGGAACGAAAGCCGCCTCTCGCGTCTGCCTGCTGAATGCCACGACCGGTAGTCCGGTGGTCTGTGGTGACGCTGCCTGGTAGAAGCCGGCAGACGTACGACAGGCTCTGCAGCGACTGGAAGTAGCAAGATATCGCTCATCGGTCGAGGGGCCGGTGTGGTCCGTCCACGAGGGCGCCAAACTTCGCGTACAGGGGGAATTTCCATGCACGTTCGCACCAAGGCCACCGTCTTACTCACGGCGGGTGCCCTGCTCTCCGGCCTGTTCGCCGGCGCCACGAGCGCGTCCGCGGCCCCGGCCGGTGCCACGGCCCAGGAGGCGTCCGTCTCGGCCGCCGCGGCGAGGTGCCAGCTCAGGGACTTCATCGGCTGGTACTGCGGCTACGAGGTCCTCAACCCGTACAGCGACCGAGGGGACCGGGGCGCCAAGGTACGAGAGATCCAGGCGCTGCTGAGGTTCCACGGCGTGTCCATCGGATCGTCGGGCGTCGACGGCATCTTCGGCGACGACACCGAGCGCGCCGTGAAGACCCAGGGCCGCAAGGGCATCGCCCGGGACGGCAAGGTCGGCCCGAACACCTGGTACTACCTCCGCACGCCGGGCGCCTGACCGGGGAAGGCGGGCCCGGGGTGTGACCCGGATACGCGTCAAGGGGCAATGAGTTGATCTTGAAGCCCTGACAGGACGTCTCACAGCGAGACACCCAGGCCCGGTGGCGGGCCTGGATGTCTCGCTGTGGAACCTCGACGCTCTTCTGCGCGACTGGGTCGGGATCGGGCTCGGCTTCGAGAAGCTGGCGCGGGTATCCGCCCAGAGGATGACGCCCAGCCGATAAATCCGGTCGACAGGCGAGCCCGCGGCGCACTGTGATGGCTCCGACTGCCCGTCGCACGGAGCGGGCCGACCGCAGGAGCCGCTCTTGGCAACCGAGAGAACCGCGGACATCTATCCGGCGATCGATGTGGCACTGGTCAGGCGCCTGGTCGATGCGCAGTTCCCACAGTGGGCCGAGCTGCCTTTGGAGCTGCTCGACCCGGCCGGCTCGGACCATGTGATCCACCGGCTGGGCGAGGAGCTGTCCGTCCGGCTGCCCCGCCATGCCGGGGCCATTGGGCAGGCCAGGAAGGAGTCCGAGTGGCTGCCCCGGCTCGCTCCGCACCTGCCCCTGGCCGTCCCGGTCCCGGTAGCGGTGGGGGAACCCGACTTCGGCTACCCGTGGCCATGGGCGGTCTCCCGCTGGCTGGACGGAGAGGTGGCGACCGTCGAGGCGCTGGCCGACTCGTCCGTGGCCGCCGTCGAGCTGGCGGAGTTCCTGACCGCCCTTCAGCAGTTCGCGCCCAAGAACATCCTGGATGGGGACGTCCGCGAGGACCTCACCGGTCGGCCACTGGCCGACCGGGACCGCGCGACGCGGGCCGCTGTCACGGAGGTCGACGGGGTGTTCGACACCGTGGCCATGACTGACCTGTGGGACGCGGCGCTGGGCGCCCCCGGATGGGATCGCCCTCCGGTCTGGTTCCATGGCGACTTCCACACCGGCAACCTGCTGACCGCGGACGGCCGCCTCAGCGCGGTCATCGACTTCGGCGAGCTCGGCATCGGTGACCCGGCCTGCGACCTGACCATCGCCTTCACCTTGATGTCGGCCGGGAGCCGGGCTGCCTTCCGGGCCGCGCTCGGGGTGGACGACGCCACCTGGACCCGGGGCCGCGGCTGGGCCTTGACCACCGCTCTGAACGCCTACACCTCCTACGCTGCCGTCAACCCCCGCGTCGCCGCGCAGACCACCCGACAGATCACCGAGGCCCTCATCGGCTGACCACGACGGGGACCCTCCCGTCGGCGGCCAGACCCAGCCCAGCGCCAACCCGAGCCTCCTCGCCTTCAGCTCGACCGCAGATCAGCCGGAGGAGATGAGAGCGCTTCAGGAATCCCGAAAGGGCACCTCGTCCCGGATCTTTTCTTCCTCGAACCGGTCCTCGCCTTCAGCCAGGTCCGGTGGCACGACGGCACGGGAGTGCTGCGGGTCCACCTCTCGCTTGAGGCTGCGCCTCCCCGGCGGCAGGACGAGAACCTGGATCTCTATCAATACGTGATCGAGGTCGAGACAGACCAGGCCGAGCTGATGCGGGCAGCAGAGGAATGGGACCAGCGCCTTGCACAATTCCCCCTGCGCTGAGGCTGCAGTTCATCCTGTGCGTCGAGGTTTGGTCCCGGATTTGTGGTGGGCGGGGCGGCTGTAGGACTGGCCTGTGGCGAGGACCCGGCCGACATCGTGCCGAGTGGCCGGGTGTCGGTTCTTCGATCCGGTTGGCCGGCCGGGTCCGGGCCTGGATGGTTTCGGTGCACCGGCTGGTGAGCCGGTCTTCGCGTGCAGGTTTCTGAACCCTCTGCGGACACGGGCCGGGGTGAGCTTGTTCGGTTGGGCCGGCTTCTCCCAGGGGCGTCGGAGGTCGGTGGCGAGCGGACGGGCGAGCCGGAGCTGGGTGTGGGCGGCGATGACGAGCCAGGTCCAGCGGTCGGCTGCTTCCGAGCTGCGGAGCCGTGGCCGGGTCCAGCCGAGGGTCTGCTTGAGCAGGCGGAATGTGTGCTCGAGGTCGAAGCGTCGGAGGAACGCCTGCCAGCAGCGGTCGACATCCGCCGCGGTGGCGCCGGTGCTGGACCACCACATCCAGACTGGCTTGTTCACCCCGCCGGACGGCAGTTTCTCCACGACCAGGCGGATGACAGAGCCCTCGATGATGGGCAGTGGCCCGTCGTGGTCGAGCCAGGCCGCCCGGCGGGTCAGCCGAGGGTGCAGCCGGTCCCAGGCCTGCGCGGTGGCCTTGCCGTAGAGGCGAGTGACGGTGACGGCCTGCGCTGTGCCCCAGCTGTCGGGGTCGCCGAAGATGAACTCGCCGCCGTGCTTGGGCGGTCGGCCGCCCTTGGGGTCATAGACCCGCGGCGGTGTCGGTCGGCGCATCACGCGGTCGGAGCGGAGCCGGCCGAGGATCTCGACGGGCAGTCCGGCCAAGAGATGAGCGATGCGCGGGGCGTCGTATCCGGCATCGAGCACGACCAGGACGTGCGGGTCGCCTTCCTTCCAATGGCCGGCGGCGATGGGCCGTTCGACGACCTCACGGATCTGGGCAGTGGTCACTGCGGCGACGTCGGCGCCGGGCTCCAGCCGGACCGCGTCAAGCAGCGCGGTCCAGGAGGTGCGGCCGGTCTCCAGCGCGGCCACGATCGAGTACGGCCAGCCCGGCACCATTTGATGCTTGGTGCCTGTTTGCGATCCGGTGATCTCTTGCTGGGTTACTGGACTGCGGTCGGGTTCCGGCCGCGATGAGTACAGCGGCAGCGGCGGGTTGGGTTCGGCTTGTTCGGGCGATGCTGGTCCGGCCAGCAACGACAACACTGGCGCCATGGACGTGGTCAGCACTGCCGAGGTGTCGGCCGGAGAGCGGTTCGGCTTCTGGCGTGAGGTGAACTCGAAGCTCTGGGTGCCCTACGACTTACGCTGCGACCCGCAGGTGGAGAGCGGATTTCGGGCTCAGGTCGGGATCAGCGAGTTCGGCCCCGTGCAGGCGACGCTAATGACCACGATGCCGCACTCGGTCCACCGCACGCCCAAGCTCATCCGCCAGGCCGATCCCGAAGTGTTCAAGCTGGGCTGCATCGTGCGTGGCGGCGGCATGATGACGCAAGACGGCCGACGCGCGGATCTCGGAGTCGGAGATCTGGTGCTGTTCGACACCTCGCGCCCCTACGTCGGCGAGCATGCGCCGCATATTCCTGCATTCCAGATGCTGCTCCTGCGCTTCCCGCGCTCGTTGTTGCCATTGCCTGCCCGGGAGCTGCGGCAGCTGAGCGCCGTGACCATCCCGGGTTGGGAGGGCATCGGTGCGCTGTCGTCACAGTTCCTGCTGCACCTCGCACGGCACATGCACGAACTCAGCCCGACCGATACCGCCCGGCTGTCCACGCTCACCCTCGACGTGCTGACCACAGCCCTGGCCGACGCGCTGGACGCCCAGAGTGAGGTGCTGCCCCACACCAGGCAGCGCGCGCTGATGGCCCAGATCCATGCCTTCATCCGTGACAACCTGGGCGATCCGCGCCTGAACCCGGACGCGATCGCCGCAGCCCACCACATCTCCCTGCGCTACCTGCGCAAACTGTTCCAGCAGGATGGGCGCACGGTCGTCGGCTGGATCCGCGAGCGCCGCCTGGAACAGTGCCGACGCGACCTCGCCAACTCCCACCTCGCCGCCCGCCCGATTCACGCGATCGCGGCCCGGTGGGGGTTCACCAGCCCCTCGTATTTCAGCCAAGCGTTCCGCAGCACCTACGGCCTCTCCCCGCGCCAGTACCGCCAGCAGTGCGTGACAGTGCACACAGGCTAAAGACCTGTGCACTCACCCGTAACGACAGGCCCGGCCGCGGCGTGCATCCTCTGTTGTGGAATTACATGAGAGGCATCACGCATATGACCGTGTTGTGGTGTTCGCGTCACTAGAAGGGGGATCATTACTCGTGAAGCGCCCATTTCGTTTCGCGTGTCTCGCTTTGGCCCTGGCGATCGGCCTGCCACTAGCCTCAGCGGGCGTCTCGACCGCTTCCTCCGAGGCCGTACCGGTACAGGAGACCTCCCTGTCCCCGACGTCCGCAACCGCCTGCGTCGGCTGGGCGCAGGGGACGCGGGTCAAGAAGGCCTCCGAGAGCAGGATCTACGTGATCGGTCCGGACTACTACCTGTACTACATCCCCAGCCCCACCGACTACTTCAACCTGTGGGCCACCTGGGATGGCATCCTCACTGTGCCGGACAGTCAGTTCGACGCGTGCTACAACAGCGGCTCCATAGAGCTGTCTAACGCCCGTCTGGTCAAGGCGAGCACCAGCGCCGCCGTCTACATCTGGATTGGCGAGAGGGGGTGGTACCGCCAAATCTCGGACTGGTCCACCTTCACCAACAAGTACCACTTCGACCCGGCGAGGATCCGGACGGTGCCTGCGTCGTCCATTACACCCATCCGCAATGATCCCTGGGATTAGACGGTGAATCGGGCACCTTCCCAGCCGGGGAGGTGCCCGATCCGTTCGATTTTCGTCGTCAGCGACCTGCACCGCTACGTGAATCGGCGACGACGCACGAGTGCGGCCAGCCCCTCACGACCTGTCGTCTTGAGGGGCTGCCTGCGCGTGGAGCTCATAGACTTCGACAGCGGCGCGGGGACGTCAGTCGCTCGCAGTACCGCCGATGCGACATGGGTGCGGCCTGGTGCTTGGTGGACTTCGGCGCGGGGTGGCCCTCGGGGGCAAGCATGCGCCAGGCGTTCACGCTATAGCGGGCAAGGATGCGGGTGCGAACTGCTCGCGGACCTCCGGGCCCCCAAGAGCGCGGGCGGTCACGTCCAGCTCGACCTGCAGCGGGGGCGCCGACCTGCCTGTCGGCGTCGGTAAGCCGGCCACCCAGGCCGTGCTCGGCTCGGGTCTGACCATGCTGGAGCAGGTGGCACAGTGCACGCAGTGCGAGCTTGTGGCGCTGCGCGGGGTCGACCCGAAGGCCGTACGTGTCCTGTCGGAGGCTGGAGCAAGGGGGGCTGGTCCTCCGCGCCAGGGCCGGCGGACACAACCCGCGCGCCGGCTCGGCCGGATACCGCGGGGAATCAGCCATGAGGTCCGCGAGGGGCAAGCCCGGACGACGGCTCGACGCACGTCTTCAGCGTCCTCTCCCGATCACGCCGCTCCCGCGGCAAGCGGAGGAACGCCCCCTGTCTACTGATCCCGAGCCCTTTCGGCGCTGCCCTTCGCGATTCCCGCGCGTCAGTCCATCACCCTGCCTTCCCGTCCGTGGAGTCCAGCACGCCCCCGCCGCGAGTCGGTAAGTTCCTGGGCTGTCGCGTCACCGTGTGCGCCGCCCGGCCGGTGTTCGCCGCGCCGACGCGCTTCCCCGCGGCGGACAAGGTCGTCGTGGACCGGCCGCACCACTGACTGTCGGGCACCCGGACGCTGGAAGTCGCGCTGCGGCTGCCAATCGCGTTCGTGGGAGCGATGGGCTCACGGTACCCACATCGACCGGGGCCGCGGGTTGCGTGAAGTGGGCATGAGTGCGGCTCGGCCGGACCTCGCCTCCCGGTCCGGCCGAGCCACCCCAACCCTCAGATCACCGATCCCGAAGTGATCCGTCCACCTCGAAGACCATGTCCGCTGGCGCTCTAGGGCACGGCGATCTTCACGGTCGTCTCCGCGTACATGGGCGGCGTGAACTGGTCGCGAACCTGCACCTTCACCGTGTAGCCACTGGCCGCATCGCTCGGGAACTCTCCCGAGATGTGGCCGTTCTCCACCTTGATGCCTGTGGGCAGCGACGGGTTCACCTCGGTGGTGACCAGCGAGCCCTGGAAGATCGAGTCACCGCCCGAGAACAGGGCGACATCGAATTGCTCGCCACGCTTCACCGATATGTTCTGGCTCTCCTCGATGGGCCGCGGGCGGTGGGCGTGGGCGTCGCTTGCCGCGGCCCCCTGCAGGATCAGCGAGGCTCCTGCCATGACCGCGTCGCATACCGATACCAGAACCCATACGTTCTTCGACACTGCCTTGTGCAGCGTGATGTTGCGGATCACCTGACAGGCCCTGGGCGCCGCGTCGAGCACGGATTCGGCCATGGCCATGGCGTAGAGCGGGGCCGGCATCTCGTCCTTGGACGCCTGGGTGCCCCCGACGTTGCAGGTGAGAATCCCCAAGCCGAAGGCCAGCTGGATGATCGAGCCCGGGACCAGGCTCTCCGCCGCCTTCTTCTTGGCCTTCTCCGGATCCGGGGCGCCGTCGTACCCGAGGTACTTCAACAGGGAGGAGACCGCCCCCGTGTTGTCCCAGAACATGGAGGCCACCGAAGAGACGATGTCGAGAACGAAGGCCACCGACTTCACGGTGCACCCGGCGATCCCCCAGCCGTCCCAGTCCTTGCGCGGCGAGGTGACGGAGGGTGCTCAGCGCGTAGGACAAGCTCAGGCTGCGGTGGCGTCGTCCCCGGCTCGGCTCGCAACCGCTCGATCTCCTCCGCCAAGCCGCCGGAGGCCAAGCAGGCATTTCCCTGCACCGCCGACAGCGTGGAGAACACCACCTTGGGAAGCGCCTTCCAGATCGTTCAGCTGTGGGTGTGCGCTCTGGTGGCAACGGCGTGAGCATGAGGGTATGGACGCGCGTCTCAAGGTGTCCCGCACCGCCGCTGCGGCTGTATTGCTCGTGGTCATGGCCGCCTGTTCCGACAACTCTGACCCGGCTGCCACGGAAGGGACCACAGCCCCAGCTACCCCCACAGCCCCAAGCGCCCCCACGGCCGGAGCGCCGCCGGGGGCCGAGGTGCTCGGCACCGTACGGACAGGCGAGCCGTTCACCGTGACGATCGTGTACAGCGACCCCCCCGGCGCAACAGACCGTTGGCAGTTCACCGTACGCAGCGTGACCTGCGGCAAGCCGATGGACCCCGCCGTCATGGCCCATGCAGCCGAGTCGGTCGGCTCACCCGCCCCCACTCCCACACCCGAGGCCGGCAAACAGTTCTGCGTCGTGGCCATAGACGCGCTCAACGCTGGCAAGAGCGAGGCGACCTGGAACGCCGACGGCTCGGTGAGCCTGAACGTCGGCGACACCCGATACACCCCGTCGAACGAGGACGCCGACTACGCCTTGGACTACGCGCAGTACTACGCCGATAAAGGACAGACGGGACCGACGTACGGGCGCAACCCGGGCAGCCGGGGACCGGCGCACGGGGTCTTCCAGATCCCGACAGGACAACAGCCGACCAGCATCTGGGTCACCTCCGGCACAGCCATCACCACGATTGACGGCGTGCAGCCGGGCTATCTGGTGCTCCTCAATTGAGGCGCATCTCCTTGCGGGCCATGGCCCAGCCGGGGGTTTGCGCCCGCCGCGACGCCTGCGCATGTGGAACGGGCACCACTGGTGGCGGGCTATCACCGGCTTCACGACCAGCGTGAGCGCGATGAACCGACAAATCTTCCACCGAGATCTGCCGCTCGACGTCTCGTCGCCCTGACTAACCAGCCGTCACTGGCATTCGCTCCCCAGGGCGTAAGACAGCTTCTCGAAGGTCGTACGGTCGCGGCTGCCACCGCTGAGGCCGGGCGCCGGCGCAAAGGAGTCGGACTGGTCACGGCCGGAGTTAGCCTGAAGTGTGGCGAGGATGGGCGACGCCGATCTGCCGGTCGGGAGGATGAGCTCCAGGGGAAGCATCTTGTGGGCCCTGATCCCGCTGTTCACGCTCGGGTTGGGAACGATGTTTGTCCTGGCGTGGGCGGCTCACCGACTCCGGTCACGCCCGCTCGGCGTCAGTGCCGTCGTGGCGCTGATCATGACCGTCGTCGCCTTGCCGCTCAGTGGTGCGCCGGATGATTCGGGCAGGGGCGCAGCGAGCGCGGTATTGATCATCCTGCTGATCGGCGGCGGCCTCACGGCGACGTTCATGATTCGGCGGCGGCTCGTTGGGCCGCCGACCGCCAGCCCAGCCGCCGTGCGTCCGGGAGGTGCGGATCCGGCCGTTGGCGCGGCCCCACGAACGTCGGCAGCGGCGGGCCGAAGCGCGACGCATCCTCGATCGTGATCCCGCCCTCGCACGCGAGCTGCGGATCGGTCGACCGGATCTCCCACGGCAGTTCGATGACGGCGGCCTCGTCGACATCAATCACGTACCGGTCGCGATTCTTGCCACCCTGCCCGGCTTCACACCGGAGCTGGCTGAACGGGTCGCCCGGTCCCGCGACGAGCACCACGGCTTCGCCTTCGTCCAGGAGCTGGAGGTCTACGCCAACCTCCCCGGGGGGCTTGCCGACGAACTCGCCGAACGGTTGGTCTTCCTCCGCTGATTCACGGCCTGGCACCATCGTGATCACTGGGGTGCGTCAATGCGGCGGCCTCGTGGAGCAGCACAGCAACTTGTTCGCCCCCATGGCGCCGACCCATCTGTCCGGCAGGGAGACGCTGAACCCGTTCCCGCGCCCAAAGCCCACGGCCTCCCGCGTCGTGCCGGACCTGACCCTGGTGCGACAGTACGAAGTGCGCCCAAAACGCCATCCTCGACTGAATGAAACTCTGGATAGACCTTCTCAGGGTCAGTATGCAGCCGGTAGTCCCACAAGATGCCGTAGATCCCCAGCGTGATGATGGTGAGAAAGAGGTGAAGACCAAAGCTGCGGTTCAGCTCTTCGTCCGGCTCAAACGTCAACGGGTACCTGATGATCCCCAGCTTCGTCCAGATCAGGCTGATCTTCTCGTCGAAGTCCTGCTCGGTGAGCTGAATCTCCCACCAGAACCGCATCGTCCGGTAGTCGGCGTAGAGCCCGTAGATGCCTAGTGTGAGGAACGTCAGGATTCTGCGTATTGGCCTGATGCGGCAATGACCGCGTTGTAGTAATGCACACGCCGGTCCCCGAAACGGTCAGCGCGGTCTATTCGGCGATAGAAGATCAATATCGCGTAGATGCCGAGAGTGACCCATGAAAGGAGAAAGAAGTACAGGGCCCAACTGACAAACTTCTGGTCGGTGAAGCGCCGCTGATCCACGTAGCGATCGACCTGCTGAACTGCCTGGATCTGCTCCATGATGATCCCGGTCCTCACCCGGAGCACGACCACGCCCGTCGGCGGTGCGGCCGGCGGTTTCATGGTCGGCGTCGTGGGTGCTTGGCGCGGCTCGGGAGGTGGCGGCGTCGGCCGCCGGGGTGACGGTGTCGTGGGGATGTCCGCGGGTGCCGTTTCGGACGTGGGCGCCGGTTCCTCTTCCAGGAGCGAGCCAACACCACCGAGGCCCAGAAGGAGGCCGAGAAGGACCAGGACCGCGGTGATCCACGGGTGCTTGAGGCGTCTGGGGCGTCGTGGCCGGCGCTGCGGGCTTCACCTTTCAGTACAGCACTGTCCCGCCGCGGCCGCCTCCGGCAACGGCGCGATCCTGTGCCGGAAGGACCGTGTCGCGGGCCAGGCTGCGGAATCCGTTGCGTGCCTCGGATAAGCACGCCAGATAGTTTCCGTAAAGAACTCTCCGTACGGCCGTCTGGCGCTCCCGGATCTCGCGGCGCCAGCGGCCTCGCTCCAGAACCGCCGCGGACGCGGTGGCGATGATGGCACCCACACCTGCGCTGACCAAGGTTATCCACTCCATGGCCCGAGTCTGGCCACTGCACGGGGTGTTGACACCGACACGGCCTGGGAGCACAGCGGGGACGCCGAACCGCCCCCGCCGCGTCCGGGCGGACGGATGCCGCCTTCGCTCTTTCCGTGCGGCGTTCCCGGTATGGGTCAGATGACCGATGCGCTTCAACGCGGTGAAGCCGCACAGTCACTCCACCGTGACACGACTCCGTGTCATTTACCGCCCACGCGCGCCTCGAGAGGTGGCCATGCCCGCATTCGCCGATCTGGTCTTCGCCAACGGCTCGGTACTGACCGTCGATTCCCACTTCACCGTCGCTTCCGCCCTCGCGGTCACCGACGGCACCATCACTGCTGTCGGCGACCGTGACGATGTCGCGGCGCTCATCGGCCCCGCCACCCGGGTGGTGGACCTCAAGGGCGGAACGTTGCTGCCCGGCATCAACGACTCCCATCTGCACGGCTGTGCGTTCGGGGTCGCCTCGCCCCCGCTGGCGCTGGACCTCGGTTACCCGACGGTGCGGTCGATCGCCGAGGTGGTCGAGGCGGTCAGGGAGGCGGCCGAGCGGACTCCGCCCGGTGAGTGGATCTTCGGTATCGGCTGGGATTCCGGTTATCTCGCGGAGTGCGTGGCCGACTCCTCACGGCTGCCAACTCGCCAGGACCTGGACGCCGTCAGTCCCCACCATCCGGTGGTGTTGGTGGACTTCTCCGCGCATGTCTCGTGGGTCAACTCGGCCGCCCTCGACCGCGCGGGTGTCGACAGAGACACGGTTGCCCCGCCCGGAGGGATCATCGTCACCGATGCGACGGGGACACCCACGGGCCTGCTCCGAGAAGGCGCCCAGGAGTGTGCGCAGCGAGTGTTGCCGGCCCTCACCCGCGAGGTCCGGGCCATGGCCATCCGGTCGACGCTGGCCAAGCTGCGCGCTCTCGGCATCACCAGCTACACCGAGCCGGGCCTCGGCCCCGGTGGTGACTCCCTCATGGGCGGGGCACTGGCACAGGAGAGCGTCGCCGTCTACCGCCAACTGCTGGCCGACGGCGAGTTGACCGCACGGGTCAGCGTGCTGCTGTTGCCGACCGGCATGTCGAGCACGGCGAAGGAGTTCGCGAGAGTCCTGGACGGTATCGATATGCCGCCGAGCAACGACTCGCGCCGGCTGAACGTGATCGGGGTGAAGATCTTCGCCGACGGCATCCCGCCGAACAGGACGGCGTGGATGCACGAGGCGTACCTCGGCGGCGGCTGCGGTTCCCTCTGCGTGGGCGGCGAGACCGACGACGAGCGTGTGGCCCAGGTTCGGGAGATGGTGCGGCACGCGCATGCCGCCGGCTATCAGGTGGGAGTGCACGTTACGGGGGACAGGGGTATCGACACCGTGGTCGACGCTCTTGCCGCAGCGGCAGCGGAGCACCCGCGTGCCGACGCCCGGCACTACGTCATCCACGGCGACTTCCTCACCGCCCGCAGCATGAAGATGCTGGCCGAGCACGGCTTCGGGGTCAACATGAACCCCACGCTCAAGTGGACCGTCGCCGACCTGGAGGAGGAGTTCGTCGGCCCCGAGCGAGCCGCGTACGAGTGGCCCTACCGTGCCGCCATCGATGCGGGGGTCACGGTGGCGAGCAGCTCGGACGCGCCCGTCACCTTCCCCGACTGGCGCCAGGGCATCGCCACCATGTTGCTGCGTGAGTCCAAGGCCAGCGGCCGGGTCAGCGGAGCCGACCAGCGCATCCAACTCGCGGAAGCGGTGCGCACCTACACCGTCAACGCCGCCTGGCAGGACTTCGCCGACGACTGGAAGGGCTCCCTGGAAGTCGGCAAGGTCGCTGACCTGTGTGTGCTCGGAGGCGACCTGCTGGCCGCCGACCCGCACGACATCCCGGACCTGCCCGTGGTGCTCACGGTGCTCGGCGGCGACGTCGTGCACGATGTGCTCACCTGCTGAGCACTGTCTTGACCGGGGCCGTGCCGCCGTCGATGCTGTGCGCATGGATGAACGGCTCCGGCACACGGAGGCGGTTCTGGGTGCGGCCCTGCGCGTGCGCGAGGCCGCACAGTGTGCGGTGGACGGCACCGGGAGCGCCGGTTCCGTGCTGGCCGCGCTGTCCGAGGCGATCCCCCATGACCATGCGTCCCTGGCCTGGTGGGACCCGCATCGCCGTCGCCACGTCATGCTGGCAACCAACTATCCGGACGCCATGACGCCGCACATCGAGACCCGGCTGCACGAGGATGCGCTGTTCGCGCCGACACGTCGCCCCGGAGGGGGGATGTGGCTGGGTGATGTGCCGCAGGAGCTGCGCCCGTTGTCCTCTACGATCCGTGACTTCATCGATCCGGGAGGATTCGAGGACGGCGTGACGGACTGCCTCTTCGCCCAGGACGGTCGCTACGTAGGTGTGCTCCTGATGAGCATGGCGAGACAACTCCTCCCGTCGCCGATCGGCCGCCGCGTCCTGGCGCTGCTCGACGACTGCCTTGCAGCAGCCGTGGACTCTCTGCCGCCCGAGGGCGTGACCGATACCCCAGACGGGCCGGCGCCGGACACATGCGTCGTCGTCTTTCCCGCTTCCTCATGGGCCGCCCCGATACCTGTCAGCGGGGACGTACCCGCGGAGTTCGCGGACGCAAGAGGGCCGCTGGCGGCTGCTGTACGGAACGCAGCCGCATCACGAGCCCTGCCCACCACGATCCTGATGGCATACGGCCGTCAACTGCTCGAACTACGACTGAGCCGTCGGGGCGTTGAGACCGTTGTCGCGTGCCGCCCGGTGCACCATCCGGGGCGGCTCTCCCTGCGTGAGCTGCAGGTGCTGGCCGAGGTCACCGTCGGTGCCACCAATCGGGAGATCGCCGAAAATCTGCACGTGAGCGTGCGGACCGTCGCGGCCCACATCGAACACATCCTCACCAAGCTCGACGTCCCCAATCGAGCGGCCGCCGCAGGGCGTGCTGCCACCTGGGGTCTTGAGCCCGCACGCCCGGCGTCGCCGATGAACGGGATGGGCGCCCGACGGTTATGTGTACCGCAGCCGGATCCTTGCCGGATCCCGCGCGATCACCGGGTAGGAGCCGGCACCCTACGGTCGGTGGACGATCGTCCACCGACCATCGCCTCCGCCGGCAGCGGCGGCTACGTCCGATTCCACCGACGCCACCTCATCCCTGGCGTACCCCATGGGCGACGAGTGCGTCCTAAAGGTGTCGACCAGCTTCCCACGCCCGGAACGGGTGCTGGTCGTGGTGCGGCGTCGCTTGGAGATGTAGAGGTTGAGTGTGCCGTAGGACAGTGACGTGTCGTGCTGATCCATCAGCGCGGTCCAGATGTCCGGGGCCCGAGACCGGCGTGAAGCATCGAGTCGATTGGCCTCGGATGCCCGCAGCCCGTCGTAGGCCAGCTCGCGCTGTAGGTCCCGCTGGAGTTCCCCGGCGGCGCCGCCGAAACGGCACCCGCCCTACTCCGCCGGGAAGGCCCGCAGCTTCGCGGTGTCCCCCACGAAGGCCGAGAATGGCGATCGACAGCTCGTTGACGGTGGAGGGCCCGCCCTGGTCGCGGCGCTGCCCGAGCAGGTTGGAGGTGAATCCGCTCGCGTCGACCGAGCTCAGGTCCACGCCCTCGGCACCGACGGCGCTCACCAACACGCGAGGCGTGGTCGGGACGGCATCCGGCGACAGGGGAGCGGGGGGGGGAGGGAAATGGGTCGTCGGCGTTCACGTCCGACCGATCGGGAGCGCCGGTGCCGGGACGCAACAGATGCAGCCAGCTGCCGGAGCCATTGGAGTAATTCTCGCGTGCCTCGCTGGCCGGCGGAGTGGTGTCGGAGCGCGTGGGCGTCGATCCCGTTCGCCTCCAGGACCGCGAGGATCGACTTGTCGGCCGGGATCTCGAAGACCTCACCGGTGTCGAGTTCGACGGTGAACGCCTGGTTGCCGCTGGTGTCGACCTCGGCGGCGACGAAGCGCTCCATGTGAACGTGGTCCTCGCCGACCACTGGTGCGAAGACCGAGGTGACCTGCTCCATGAAGCCCTGAGGGCCACAGGTGTAGACGTGGCCGGCTGGGGTCAGCCCGGCCGCCACCTCGGAGAGCAGGACCGGCTGGTCTCCGCGCGGAACACCGAAGTGGAGCCGGACGGCGTCGCGGAATTCGGCCCGCCTCTCCAGCAGGTCGACGAACGCAGCCTCCTCCCGCGAGCGGGCGAAGTAGTGCAGCTCGAACTCCGCGCCATGGGTGCGCAGCCGGTAGGCCATGTTCAGCAGCGGGGTGATGCCGATGCCGCCGGCCTGTCGCCGATCAGGGCGCCCAGGCTCTCGGCGGCTGTCTTCTCCCTGATCCTCGCGCGGGGGGCGTCGACCGTCTTGAGGCTGATGTCCAGCTGCCTGGCGATCGACTTGCTCGGTTGTCCCGCGATCACGAGCCGCAGGATCTCCCGTTCGCGCTGACTCAGCGCGGCGAGCCGGGCCCGCACCGCACGCCGCTCGGCTTGCTCGGCGTATCGCTTGCGGGCCAGGCCCAGTGCGTTCTGGACGACTTCGAGCACGTGCTGCGGGTCGTAGGGCTTCTCCAGGAAGTCCAGCGCACCCCGCTGCAGGGCACGCACCGACATCCGGATGTCGCCGTGCGCCGAGACGAAGACGACCGGTAGCACGGCGTCGGAAGTGTTGAGGAACTCCTGGACCTGGAACCCGCCCTTGTGCGGCATACGTACGTCCAGGACCAGGCAGGCGGGGCGGCCCGGATCGAAGGCGGCCAGGAAGGAGTCCGCGTCGGTGAAGCACTCCGTGTTGATGTGCACGGAGTCCAGCAGCCAGGCCAGGGACTGGCACAGTTGCTCGTCGTCGTCCAGGACGTAGACGACGTCGGCCGGCTCTGAGCGCGCTGTGGGCGCGGGCAGGCGAGAGTTGACGGTCATCGCTCCTCGCTTTCAGGGACGTCGTGGCAACGACCCTAAGCAGCCGGGCTGGTTCTGCGGCGGCACTGCGTGCACGGACTTCCGCCTACGGGTGCATCGATCAGGTGTAGGACGCCAAGAGCCCTTCGAGGACCTCGAGCTGGCGTTCCGGGGTGGTGATTCCCGGCGTGAGGACGGCGTTGACCTGGAAGCCCAGGACGACGGCGAACAGCGTCTCGACGATGTCCTCGTCACAGGTGCGGGTGGTCACCTCACCGGCTCTCCTGGCCTGGGCGAGGCAGCCGTGCATGAGCGTCCGCCACCGGCCCATGATGGCTTCGTAGGCGGACGACATGCGCGGGTCGTACAGGGCACGGTCCCAGAAGGCGACCACGACCCGCGCCTCCAGAAGCCGTGTGTCGTCCAACGGCATCAGCTCGCGGCAGAGGCTGCGCAGGGCCGACAGACCGCCCGTCTGCGCAATGGCGGGCTCCATGCGGCCTTCGGTCGCGTCGCACGCGTACTGGAAGGCGGCGAGCAGGATCTCGTCCTTGTCGCGGAAGTACGGGGCGAGCCCTCCGTTGGCGAAGCCCGCCTCGGCCGCGAGTTCCCTCATGGTCACCGCGGCGAGGCCGCGGCGGCTGACGAGCGACCAGACCGACCGGATGATCAGACGCCTCCGGGCCTCGTGATCGACGATCTTCGGCATGTGGTCCTTCTCCGTTCCGTACCGGCCGCCTCACACGAACATGGCCGCCATGCTGATGATCATGAGTGCCGCACCGGGCTCCCGGTAAGCCCATGCCCGACGGGTGCAGGGCATGGCGTCCGGGCCGACGGAGCGGTCCGACAGCTGACCGAACATGATCCCAGCCGCTCGGGCGGTCACCCAGGCGACGACCGTGAGTGCGGCCGGCCCGGCCACCATGCCGGCAGCCATGTGCGTATGTGATCCGCCGGAGTGGCCTGTCATCAGCACCATGAGCAGTGCCATCGCGGCCAAGTCGGTCACCTCGTCCCAGCCCCGCCGGTCGACGCACGCTCGCACGACGCTCCACAGGCAGGCGGCCCCGATGACGCAGGCTGCTGAACGCCCCCGGTCGCCGGACATGAGCACCATGCTGCTCAGCGCCAGCGACTGGGGCCCCCAGCGGCGCGCCGGCCCGGGTAGGTGACCGGCCAGGCAGAGCAGGGCCCCTGCCAGACCGGCCGCCGGCATCACTTCACGCATGGCCGTCGCGACCGCAGCAGCCGTGCGAGCCGGACAAGTTCGGGGGCACGTCGAGCGTCGGGTTGCGGTCGAAGAAGCCGGCCGGCTTCAGCTTGAAGCCGGTGTAGTCGACCGGCATGATCGGCCAGTCCTCCGGGCGGGGCGCGTGGGTGAGACCGAAGGTGTGCCAGACCACCAGCGACTGCCCGTCGATGTCCCGGTCCGCCGCCGCGTAGGCAGGCAGCCCGGCACCGCCGGGGTGCTGGTTGACGAAATCACCGGCCGGATAACGCTCGGCAGGGTCGTAGGCGGTCACCCACAGGTGCTTGGTGGCGAAGGCGGCCCGGGCAGCGATGGAGGAGTCCGGGTCGGCGAGCAGCGTCGGCTTGCCCTCGGGGTGGAGCACGTAGCCGACCGGCTTTCCAAGGGCATTGAGCGATCCTTGGTTGGTGATGTGCCAGACCCGGTCGACACTCATGTCGGCGGTGCGCTTCGCCTCGCTCTCCCTGGTCAGCGGTGTGTGCCGGTAGGTGAAGGCGTTCCCGCGCGGATTGTCCGGACGGCCGATGCGGAGGCGTACGACGTCGACCTCCTCCACCCGGTTCTCCGTACCGTCGACCGCCATGTCCAGGCGGGCGCAGAACAGGTGCTGGTGGTAAGGGGCGCCAAGGCCGGGGGCGATCTCGGCGGCATACGGGTAGTCGCCGCCCGGATAGGCGGAGGTGAAGACGACTCCGGTGGCCTTGGCCTCGAACTCGATGGTGCCGTCGAGGTAGAGGTACCAGTAGAAGCCGTAGTCGTAGTTGCCGACCGTGGTGAAGAAGGAGAGCACCATGCGGCGCTGGCGGCGGGTCTCGTTCGAGTTCGCCCACAGATCGGTGTGCTTCCAGAGGATGCCGTAGTCCTCCTCGTGCAGGCAGACCGCGTTGGGCAGGGTCCGCGGGTGGCCCGACTCGTCGGCGATGACCGCGTCGAGGTAGGTGATGTCACCGAGACAGTCGCAGCCGAGTTGGAGGGCGTTGGCCGACCGGCCGATCAGGTACTCGCCGGTGTCGAAGTAGTTCTGCCAGGAGCGGACCGGCGAGGGGTCGGCGTAGGGCACGACCATCTCGGCGATGGAGGCCCGGTGGATGACCGGGCGGTCGCGGCCCTTGTCCCGGTCGTGGAAGGCCAGTTGGTGCAGGATCAGGCCCTCGCGGGCGTCGAAGCCGATGCGCAGGGACCAGTTCTCCCACGTCAGCAGATTGTTCTCAAGGGTGAAGCTGGGTCCCTCGGGCTGGGTGATCTCGATGGGTTTCTGCGTGGTGCGGGAGGGGCCGGTGACGGCCGGGTCGTGGAAGTTCCCGGATCCGGTGGGGATCGGGACGGGGCCGAGGTCGACGACGCGGTGGACGGTGCGGCTGAGCACGTCCACGTAGCCGACCAGGCCGTCGACGGGGTGGGCCCAGGCGTGGTCCTGCTCGTGTTCCTGGACGAACGCCAGACCGCGCAGGATGCGGCGGCCGGACTCGTCCGGGTACTCGTCGGCGTAGACACCGGCGGACAGCGGGGCGACGCGTACGCGGGTCACGTCCAGGCCGCGGTCCTTGAGCGCGGCCAGCCACCGCTCGTCCTGGGTGAGCAGCTCTTCGACGATGCCGAATTCCTCTTCCAGCACGGGAAGTTGACCGTCGGCGACGGCATCCAGCGTTCGCTCGGCGACGATGTTCCGCCCGGCCAGGGACACGAGAACGTCCCGCCCGGGAGCGCCCGCGATGTCATGGAGCAGTACGCGGGCCCGGCGGTCCACCGGGTCACCCACGGAGAAGGCGAACAGGTCGCTCTTCGTGGGCTCTTCGAGGCCCACGTAGACGAAGCGCGAGGTGTCCTGAAGGGATCCGGCTCGGTCCAGCACCGAGCGAATCTCCTCGATGTCGTCCGCGGTCAGTTGGTCGAGCGGGTGTGCTGTGGCGGTCATGGTGCTCCTCCAGGGGGGTGCACTTGGCGGTGCTTTTTCTACGTTGGTAGAGGAAAAAGGACGGGCGTGGTTCGGGTCCTGACCTCGGCCGGGAGTTCCTGCCGGGCGGCCGGATCCCGTGCACGCATGGGCGGAAGCACGTGCACCTACTGGCGAATCCGCGGCGACTTTCGTGCCGCAGGCGAGTGCGCCCAGGCGCGCCGGTGCCCGCTCGGCGGCCGCGCGGACCCGCTGCGGTCGCTCACGACGGCGGCCGTCACCGGATCGTCCGAGGACCGAAGTAGGCGAGTGCCGCGCCCGCCACCAGCGCCACTCCCTGGGCCATCAGCTGCCAGAACGTCGGCACACCCAGCAGCGTGAGCCCGTTCTGCAGAGCGCCCAGGAACAGCACGCCGAGCAACACGCCGAAGACCGAGCCGGAGCCCCCGCTGAGGGCCACCCCGCCGAGCAGCACGGCGGTGAGCACCGTCAGTTCGAACCCGGCGCCCGAGGTCCCGGAGACAGCACTGTCGAGCACCGACGCCCTGATGGCCCCGGTCAGCGCCGCCGCGGCTCCGGTGATCACAAACAGGAGGAACGGGATGCGACGAGTGTTTATACCGGAGAGATAGGCGGCCTCCCGGTTGACCCCGATGGCGAACACATGCCGCCCGCCCGGCGTCAAAGCCAGGAACATCGCCCCTGTCACAACTACGAGCGCGGCGATGACGACAGGCGCGGCGACCCCGGCGATCCGGGCACCTCCCAGCCAGGCGAAACCCGTTCCGAAGTCACTCAGCGGCAGCGGAAACAGCTGCTGCGCCAGCCCCCGTACGGCGGTGAGCATGCCCAGCGTCACGATGAACGCCGACAGCCCGAGATAGCAGCACAGGATCCCGTTCACGGCACCGACCGCCGCGCCGACTGCCAGCCCACCGAGCACGGCCACTGCGGGAGACTGCCCTTGCGTCCCCGCGAGCCAGCCGGCCGCCAGCCCGCCGAGGGCGAGCGTCGAACCGACCGACAGATCGAGGTAGCCGCTGATGACCAGCAGGGCCAGTGGTACGGCGACGATGGCTGTGGTGGCCGCGTCGGTGGCGATCCCCCGCAGATTCGCTGCGTCGAGGAAACTGCCTGTGGACAGCTGGAAGACCAGCACCATCAGGGCGAGCACGAGGGTCAGCGGATGGCGCTGAACGGTTGTCAGACCCCTCGTCCCGAGCGCGCGCGGGCTCTGCGGTGTGCTCGGGGCCGTGTCGGCTGTCGTGGTGCTCATGCTGCTCCTTCTGCGGGGGTGTCGTGGACGGCCGACAGCAGGGCCGCTTCGGTGAGTTGGGCACCCGCCAGCTCACCGATGACCCGTCCGCGGGCCACAATCAGACAGCGGTGGGCGAGCGCCACGACCTCCTCGGGATCGCTGGAGGCGAAGAGCACCGCGGTCCGCTTCTCGGCAGCGAGTCCGGCCACCACTCGGTAGATCTCCTGGCGGGCCCCGACGTCCACGCCCTGGGTCGGCTCGTCGAGCAGCAGGACATTGGTCCTGCTGCGCTCGTTGACCCAGCGTCCGAGGACGAGTTTTTGCTGATTGCCCCCGGAGTAGGCCGCCGCGGGCAGCTTGGGCCGCGCCGGACGCAGACTGACAGCCGCAGCCACCGCGTCGAAGGTCCGCCGCTCGGCCCTGACGGACCGCAGAACTCCCCGCGCGAGGGAACGCAGGCCCGGAAGCAGCACGTTGTCCTGCGCGGTGAGTGTCGCGAACAGTCCCTGGGCACGTCGGTCCGCGGGCACCAGGGCGATCCCGGCGGCCAGTGCCTCGGCGGGCCGAGCAGGTGCGACGGCCCTGCCCCCGAGCCGCACACTCCCGGCCGACTTTTGTCGTCTGCCGAACAGGGTCTCGAGGATGCGCGTACGACCGGACCCGATGAGTCCGTACATCCCGACGATCTCGCCTTCGGCGACGTCGAACCCCACCGGCCCGAACCCGGCCCCGGCCAGCCCCTCCACCGTCAGGCCGGGGTGACCGGCCGTGGCCGCCGCCGGGTCCGGGGCCTTGTCATCCAGGACTGAGGCCGGGTCCCGGTGGGGGACCGGGTACGGGCCGTCCCGCACCGACCGGCTCGGAACGGCTGGACGGCCCGGCGCCGACGATCCCGAGGGCGGAGTGACTTCGGAGTTCCGGGGTCCGGACCGGGCGTCGAGGGCCCCGGACCCGCCGCTTGCCTCGGGAAGGCTTTGTGGACCGGCGCTGTCGTCGGACGGGCCGTGGCCCCGCTCGGTCGCTCCTGCGCGGCCGGGCCGGGGCGGCGGACTGCCGCTTGCCCGCCCCATGATCGTGGTGACCAGCTGCCTGCGGCTGTGTCCCGACGCCGTCGAGTGGTAGTCGACCCGCCCGTCGCGCAGCACGGTCACCGCGTCCGCGAGCCGTTCCACCTCCGACAGCAGATGCGTGACGTAGACGATCGCCAACCCTTGGGTGCGCAGGTCCTCCACACGGGCCGCCAAGGCGTCGCTCTCGGCGCCGGACAGCGCGGCGGTGGGTTCGTCCAGGACGAGGACCGAGGCGTTGCGGCTGAGAGCCTTCGCGATCTCCACCAACTGCCGCTGGCCCATCGGTAGGCCACCGACCCGGTCGCGGGGCGCGCATCCGGCGGCGACCCGTTCCAGCAGCCCAGCGGCGAGCGTCTCCTGAGCGCGGCGGTTGACCGCGCCGTACCGGATCCGCTCCTGGCCGAGGAATATGTTCTCGGCGACCGTGAGCGAGTCGACGACGCTCAGCGTCTGGAAGATGATCGCCACACCCGCCGCGATGGACTCGCGCGGGTTCAGCCGCGCGTAGGAGGTGCCGCCCACCTCGATCGTGCCCGCGTCCGGCGCGAACGCGCCGCCGAGACACTTGATCAGGGTGGACTTGCCCGCACCGTTGTGGCCGAGCAGGGCGTGGACCTGACCCGTCGGCACGGTCAGGTCCACGTTGTCGAGGGCCTTGGCACCGCCGAAGGACTTGCGCAGCCCTCGGATCCGCAGATTCGCCACCGTCATGGGAAGGGCCTACGCGCTCTGGGCGAGCAGCGCGTCGATCTTCGCGCCGTCGCTCCGCCGGAGCAGGGTGATCGGCACATTCACGCTCGGATTCGGCTTCCCGGCGGCGACCGCGCGCGGTACGTCTACGACGGCGGAGGCGATGTCCTTCAGCGCGAGGGCCGCGGAGGCCCGGTAGAAGGTGCCCTCCCTGATCGCGAGAAGGGAGGGCGTGGAGCCGTCCTGGCCGCCGACAAAGGTCTTGGCGTCGTCTTTCTTCCGTCCCGCCTGCTGGAGCGCTTTGAAGCCGCCGTACGCGCCCGAGTCCGTCACCCCCAGAATGATGTTGAGATCGGGGTGCTTTGCCAGGATCGCGTTGGACTTCGACAGGGCCGTGTCCGGATCGATGGCCTGCTCTTCGGCGACCACGTCGACGCCGGGCGCGAGCTTGGTGAAGGCGTCGATCATGCCCTTGGTACGCTCGCGGCCCAACTGGATGGTGCTGTCGGTCAGGAACGCGATCTTCCCCTTCCCACCGAGCTCCTCTTCGGCCCATTTCGCCGCCGCCTCGCCCAGGAGCGTGCCGCCCTCCAGGAAGCTGAACTGGATGTCCGCGCTCTGGTTCTCCAGCGAGCCGCCGTAGGTGACCCAGATCAGCCCTGCGTCCAGCGCCTGCCGGGCGATCTTCTCGGTGGCCTCGAAGATCATCGGGAACGACACGATCGCAGGCACTTGCTGGGCGATCCAGGCATTGAGATTGGTGGCCTGGGCGTCGGGATTGCTCGCGTCGTTCGTCGTCGCCAGAGAGATGTCGTGCTTTTGGGCGGCCGCCGTGGAGAGCTTGACGAGGCTGGCGTAGAGCGGGAGTTGGGTGTACGGGTAGTCGAAGCCGATCTTGGCGAGGTTTTGGACGGCCGTCGGAGAGCCGCTGTCGTCCTTTGCCGAGGCGGCTGTTGTTTCCTGCGGGCCCGCACAGCCTGTGGCGGTCAGGGCGGTGGCCGCCATCGCCCCGCCGGACCAGGCCAGGAACTGTCTGCGTGAAGCGGGGGCGGAAAGGAGCGGCTTGACCATTGCAGGACCTCCGAGATGGGTGGATGCCCCTCCTTGTGATGCGGCACGATGCGGGGCGTGCGGGTGACATTAAGTCGACGGGCCCTGCCGCCACATCGGCAGAACAACCGATACGCGCGGCTTGTCCGGCGCCCCGCACCAGCTGCGCCCGCACCACCTCGGACCGTGTCCGACGCGGTTGGTTTGCGGAGTGGCGTAGAGCAGCGCGGGGCTGCCGCCCGACCGGGAAAGGCCCGATAGGGGCGCACGGCACGTCCGTGATCATGGGCCACACCAGCGGGATCGGCGGGGATTCACCCATGACACCGGTCGCGGTGACGACTGCCTGGCCCGGTACATGGAGGCGTGTTCCGGCGCCACGGTCCCGGACCTCGCCCAGGAGGCAACTACTCGGTCGCCACCGTCCACCGGCTCCTGCACCAGGCCGGCACCCGGATGCGTCCCCAGCACAACCACGGCCCAGCCCCCCGCGATACCGCCGGCAGCTTCGAGCCGCAGATCGTCAAGAAGCGGCAGCGGCGGCTGACCGGCGTCGACGAGTGCCGCATCCGTACGCCCTCTCCACAGCCTGCTGACGGAGCTGGCGGAAGTCTCCCTGGGCGTGGACGCCACCCCCGTCCGAACGTTCTCCCGCGGCCGCCGCACGAACGGGCCGGAGCTCGCCACGGACCCGGATGCCGGCTGGTACGTACGGGAAGGCGACCACAGGGACCCTGACGCGCTGGTCTCCGATTCCATGCGCCCGTCTCCGCCGCCCGCCAAGAAGGGCAAGGCCAAGCCTTCCGAGGGCAAGAAGAAGATCTCGCTCAAGAAGAAGTACCTCTTCGGCTACGACGCCCACCTCATCGTGACCCGAGACGCAGAACACGACACCGTACTCCTCGACGACGGCACCCCGAACCCCGCAGTCCTCCCGGCCCTCGTCCTCGGCGTCGCCCTCGACAAGCCCGGCCACCGCCCCGCGTACAACGGCTTGAAGATCCTCAACCGACTCCGGGAGCGCGTGGATACAAACCCGGCTACCTTGCCGGCGACCGGGCCTACAACAACTCCGAGCCCCAGGAGTGGCAGCACCCCGTCCGAGCCATGGGCTACAAGCCCGTCTACGACTACCGTGCGGACCAGCTCGGCAAGCAGGCCGGAACGCACGGAGCGATCCTCGTCGAAGGCCGCTGGTACTGCCCGTCCATGCCCGAGCCCCTCATCAAGGCCACCATCGACCTGCACGCCGAGCGCATCGACCGGGAGACGTGGATCAAGCTGATCGCCGCCCGTCGCGGCTACCGCCTCATGCCGAAGGAGAACGCCGACGCCGACGGCTACCAGCGGATGATGTGTCCCGCCGAGGCGGGCAAGGCCCAGTGCCTCATCGAACCGCGCACTCTCGGGCGCGGCATCCACCTGCCCCTCATCGACCCGGAACCCAGCCCCACCGGTCCACTCAAGATCTGCCGCCAGCACACGATCACCGTCAGCCCCGAAGCCGGGGCCAAGCAGTGGCAAGCCCTGGACTACGGCAGCCCGGAGTGGCAGAGGGTCTACTTCCGGCTCCGAAACAGCGTCGAGGGCTACAACGGCGACCCGCGCCATGCAGTACCTGAGCCTGATCTGGCCCCCGAGCGGCGCCAGTTGCTGACCACCACCCCTGCCCCGGCACCGACGAGGGAGTGCTGATGACCGAGGTCACCACGCAGGCCACGGAGACGACTGCCGAAGAGGCGCCGACGCTGCCGGAGGAGCTAGGGCGTGTTTGAGATGTCGATCGACACAGCCGAGGTCTTGATCGACATTTCGAGCACCGCATAGCGTCAGGGTGGTGGAAACAACGCACCGGCCCGCCGCCCGGGTCATCTGTCTGGACGCTGCCCATCGCCTGCTTCTTCTGCACTGGCGTGATCCGTTCGACGGGAGGTGGCTCTGGGAACCACCCGGTGGCGGTATCGAGCCGGGCGAGACGCCGCTGGTGGCGGCACGACGAGAACTGGCCGAGGAAACCGGACTCGACCCGGCTGCGGTGCTTGATCGGTCTGTGCCAGTCGACCGTGATGTTCAGGCGACCGGCCCACCGTCGTTCCTCGCCGCCGGGCAGGCGGGTGACCGGGCAGGCTGGAGGCGGCCGGCCTGCCCGGGGCCCCGGTGGCCGGTCAGGGGCGCGCGTATACCTTGCAGCGGCCAAGGGGAGTGTCGTTTGCGTCCGCGAGGCAGACCCGGACGTAGGCGGCCCCGCCGGGGACATCCGCGGGAACGGTGAAGCTGATCGGCTTGACCTCGTTGCACGCCAAGCTGCTGCTCTTGAGGCCGAGGTTCCTGCCTTCGTCACTGGCGTCGTGCGTGGATACGTACACCCTGCGGCAATCGCTGGCGCTGACGGATCTAAGTGTCCCGTTGACGGTGACCGACCGGTTATTCCAGGTCAGGGTGCCGCGAGCGTAGGTGGCTCCGTAGGTGACGTCGAAGGGGCTGGTGGAGGAGGCGGCCGGCGCGGCGGGGGCCGGCGCGGCGCTGGCGGCCGGTGCGGTGAGCGCCGTGGGTATGGCGAAGGCCGAGGCGGCGGCAACCGCGAGGACGGAACGACGCAGTAACGACATGGGAATTCTCCTGTCACGCAAAGGATGGTGCTGGCGACTGCAAGTGCTGATCCGGTGGCACGCAAAGAACGGAGCCCGAGGCTAAGGGCCAAGAGGTGGAAAATGCCTCAGGAGGTCGATGGGACGGGGACCCCCGGTAAGGAGCGCCGGTGTTTTGTCGCTGTCCACCGAAAGTTCCGGCGCATCAAATTTCCGGCTCATCTGGATTGTTCCGTTTGACGTTCGTACGCGGGCCTACCGGCTGTGCACCAGAATGCCGGGGTGCTGTCCAGTTGTCTTTGGCGGAGCATCCACATTTCCTTGACGTTGCGTCTACACCGGGAGGCGAAGAGCTTGGTGGCGGTAGGCGGTGGGTGGGGTGC
>NZ_JAAKZY010000370.1 GCF_011045015.1 Streptomyces scabichelini
CGGGGTGCGGGGGCGCAGGGCGAGGCGCCGCCGGCCGCTTCCGCGAGGGTTGAGGAGCCATCCGGCGGCCGGGCGCGGGACGGTGAATCACCGGCCGTGCAGTCGGCCGCCGTCGACCGGGCGCGGAATGGCGAAGTGCGTGCCGAGGACATGGCCGCCGCCGACCAGTCGCGGCACGGGCAGTCGCACGCCCTGCAGGCGCGGGGTGCGGAGTCGCGTGCCGTGGCCGAGTCGTCAGGCGATCGGGGGCCGGACGGAGAGATCGTCACGCGGGACGCCGTGAGTACGACTGGTCCCGATGGGCAGCCGCAGCGGACCACCCGGCGGTTTCCGCGGGTCACGAGGGACACCGCGCGGCCCGAGGGCGGGGGGCGCGCCGCGTCCGGGGACGCGCCCGCGCCGGCGCGGCAGTGGCCGATGCTCACGGTGGTGTCGGCCGTCGGACTCGGGCTGCTGCTCACCGCGTTCGGCGTCTTCCGGTACGGCACGCTGCTGATCGGACTCGGGCTGCTCGCAGGCGGCGTACTGCGCTGGATGCTGCCCGGCGTGGGCATGCTCGCCGTCCGCTCCCGCTTCACGGACCTCGTCACCTACAGCACCCTGGGCGTGACCATAGTGCTGCTCTCGATGATGGCCCAGCCCAGACCATGGCTGGAGATCCCGTTCCTGGACGACACGCTGCACTTCACGATCCGCTGAGCACGCGCGCGCGTGGCGGAGGCCCGCACTCTCCCCCGAGTTGGAGTGCGGGCCTCCGCGTTTCCCTCACGGTGGCTCGGGCCGCCTGTGGTGCGCGGGCCTCAGCAGTTGATGTAGCGCATCGTGATGCCGGCGAACCTCTTGCCGCTCGGCGCAGAGAGCCGGACCGGCGAGGAGTCGCCCTTCGGCCCTGCCCAGTCGCTGTCGACGTAGCCGCCGCCGACCAGGTTGCCGCGCACGTACGGGCAACGGCCGTCGGACTTGGTGTCGTGCACCGTTCCCGTGGCCTTGGTGTCGTAGTTGCACCACTTTCCGTTTGCATAGCCCTGCCCACTGCTGATGGACCAGTTGTTCGTGCAGGAGTCGGCAGGCTGGGCCGTGGCGGTGACCGACGGCCCGAAGGCCAGGCCCCCGCCGAGGGCGGCGGTGGCCGCGACCAGAGCGATCCGCTTGCGAGTGATCATGAGTGAGCTCTCCCCGTTGGCTGGAGTTTCGTTGGAGCGGTCGGTGTATCTGTTGCGCCACCGACCGTGCCGTCCCGGCCATGTCAACCGCCAGAGTCGGCGGGGTTTCCGGGGGTAGGTGGGACGTCCCACGCTCTGACCTGCTGGGATGCCGTGGCTGATGACAACGTGCTGGGACGGGGGACGTCGTTCCGGTTGGGTAACGTCCCTTCTCGGGACGCAACCGCACCACCCTTGTGCGCACGTCGTCATCTGACGGAACTTCATATGCATACGCGCCAAACGATCACGGGGGGTGGCGACATGGCGCGCTGGAAGGAACTGTCCGACTCGCTCGACCAGCGGGAGAGGCAACTCGTCGTCCAGCTGCGGCGGTTGAAGGACCGCAGCGGACTGAGCCTGGCCGCTCTCGCGGCGAAGACCACGTACAGCTCCTCGTCGTGGGAGCGCTGGCTCAACGGCAAGAAGCCGGTTCCCCGCGGGGCCGTGACGGAACTGGCGCGGGTGTGCGGCACGGACCCGACACGGCTGCTCGTGCTGCACGAGGTCGCGGAAGGAGCCCGCGGCGAGGCTTCGGAGGCTTCCGGAGCGGAGTCCGAGGAGGCGTCGGCCGCCTCGCGGACCAAGCGGACCAAGCGGACCACGCTGACCTCACGGACCACGGCCGACGAACCGGGCCGCGGTCGCGGCTTCCGGCCCGGCGCGGCTGCGAGCACCGCAGCGGCCGCGGGCACCGGCGCGGCTGCAGGCACCCGAGCGGGCGTCGGTACGCGTACCGGCCCAGGTGCGCGGCGAGGGCGCCTGCTGAGCGCCGCGACCGTCGCGGTGCGCCCGCTACCCGGGTCTCCCGGGTCTCCCGGGCTTCGCCGGAGCGAGATGTCCGCCACACGGCCACGCCACCGCTTCGTCCTCGGCGCCGCCGCCGCGCTGCTCGTCGCGTTCGGCGCCGGCATGATCACCGGCCTGTCCTGGCAGGACGACTCCCGGGACGACTCCGGCGGGCAGCAGGCTGCGGTCGCCGCCGACAACTACCGGCGCGGGCAGACGTACGACTGTGACATCTCTCGCAAGGACGGTGGTCTGTACGCGGGTCACAGCGCCTCCGAGAAGGCGCTGCTCGACATCAACAGCATCGGCTGGGACGTCGTCGAGGCACAGTGCCTGCTGGCCCGGCACGGTTTCGACCCGGGCGACACCGACGGGGTCTACGGCGAGAAGACCAAAAGCGCGGCCTTGGCGTTCCAGGAGAAGCGCGGGATCGCCGTGGACGGCATCGTCGGCCCCGACACCTGGCGGGAGCTGCGCAAGTGACTCCCGAAGTACGCCAACTGACCTCGGGGCTGCGGCAGTTACGGGAATCGGCGGGCCTGAGCCTGAAGGAGCTCGCCGGACGCACCCCCTACAGCAAGTCCTCCTGGGCCCGCTATCTCAACGGCGAGAAGCCCGTGCCGTACGACGCCGTCGTGGCGCTGTGCCGGGTCGCGGGGGAGCGGCCCGAACGGCTGCTCGCGCTGTGGGAGCTGGCCGACGCGGAGTGGAGCGGGCGGGGGAAGCGTGCGGCAGAGCCGGTGGGCGTGCGGCACGGCGGCCATACGCGCCGGCTCGCGTTCGTCACGGCTGCGGTGATCGCGGCCGGCGTGTGCGCCGCGGTCCTCCTGCTGCCTGACGAGTCGGCGGACAGCGCGGTGCCCGAGCCGGCGTACGGCCCCGGCTGCACGGGCCCCGACTGCGAAGGCCAGAACCCCGTCGACATGGGCTGCGGCGGTGAGTCCATGGTGACCTCGGCCGCCCAGCGCACCTTCGCCGACGGGCAGCGCGTCGAGCTGCGTCACGGCAAGGAGTGCCATGCCGTGTGGGCGCGCGCGACCCGGCTGCGGGTCGGGGACCGGGTCGAGCTGACCCGGCCAGGGTCCCGCCCCAAAGAAGTACGGGCGGTCGAAGAGGCCGATGCCGTCGGCTACCTCGCGACACCGATGACGGCGGCGGACGACCCGGCCGGGACCCGCGTCTGCCTGATTCCCGCCAAGGGGGACCGCGTCTGCATCAAGGCCTGACTCCGGGGTACTGGAGCGACGCCCGTCCACTCCCCCGAGCGAGGACGGGCGCCGCCTTGGGTCAAGAGTCGTGGGCGTGCCAACGGCGGTTCAACACCTGTCAGTTCCCTGTGGCACGGAGGTGACAGTTCCGGTACCTCGTACTTGTCGTGCCACGCGTCCCGTAACGATCTGTACCTGACCCGCCAGTAGGTATGTGATTCCCCTGATGATTCAAGTGACATTGGTGACAGGAGATGTCGTCTATGTGTGCCCGTTGTGTCGATGTATTGACAAGTTCGAGGATTTGATCCGATCACGTTCCACGTCAGAGATAACGTGGGCAATCGGGACAGTCCGGGACGTCTCGTGCGCTGACCAGGGGGTCTGACCGGTCGCACGGGATATCGGTGGAACACTGGACCGCAGAACAGCGGGCGTGCAACGGTGCATGCCCACGGCTCGAAATGCTCCTGTGCGCCCCTGTCCGGGGAACTGAGATCCTGGCTACGAGCATCCCTGTGGGTAGCCAGAACGGGGACTCGACAGAGGGCGTCACACGCGGGGAACAGCAAGCACGTTCGGGGGAAGAGGGGGAGCAATGCCTCGTTGGAGGGCCTTGCCGGATGAACTCGATCCGCAGGTCAGGGAGTTCGCCAGTCAGCTGCGTCGACTTGTCGACCGCAGTGGGCTGAGCATCGCTGCCGTGGCCGACCGCACCGGTTACAGCAAGACGTCCTGGGAGCGGTATCTGAACGGCCGGCTGCTCGCGCCCAAGGGCGCGATCGTGGCGCTGGCCGAGGTGACCGGAACCAATCCGGTCCATCTGACCACGATGTGGGAGCTGGCCGAGCGGGCGTGGAGCCGCTCGGAGATGCGCCACGACATGACCATGGAGGCGATCCGGATCTCCCAGGCGCGTGCCGCGCTGGGGGAGTTCGGAGGGCCCGCACCGGCCAAGGGGAGCGGCCGGAGCAGCAGGCACGCGAGCAAGGGCGGCGCGACGGCCGCGCCCAAGCCCGGGGTCGCCGGGCCCGCCGGGGTGGCGCCCACGGTGCCGCCGCGGACCCCTGAGCCGGCTGATTCGCCGACGTCGTTCCTCGGTCGGGGCGGGCTCCCTCAGAAGGGTTCTCAGGGCTCGTCAGGTTCTTCGGGTTCCTCTTCCTCAGGTTCCTCGGGTTCCTCGGCCGGTGCTTCGGGCGCTTCGTCCGGCGCGTCCGGCTCCGGGGGCTCGTCGGGCGCTCGTGGCGGCAGCTGGGGCGTCGTTGCCACGCCTCCAGGGGCTTCCGGTGCTGCCGGGGCTGCCGGCCTCTCCGGGGCGGCGGGACTGTCGGGGCGGCCCGGTCAGTTCGGCCCGCCGGGACAGTCCGGGCAGTCCGGGCAGTCCGGGTTCTCCGCGCCGGCCGGCCCGTCCGGTCCTGCCGGGGGCCCCCCGGAGGGCTCCCGGCCGCGCTCCGGCGGTTCGCCCGACGGCCAGCGGCGGAAGCGGCGGCTCAGGATGTTCCTCGCGGGTGTCGTCGGCGCGGGTGTGGTGATCGCGGCCGCACTGTTCCTCACCGACTCCGGCGGGGGCAGCGCGAGCGGCGAAGAGGCCAAGCCGACCCCGACCCCGTCCGTCAGCAAGGACCTGCCGGCCGGTGTCGAGTGCAGCGGCAAGGACTGCACGGGCCAGGACCCGGAGAACATGGGCTGCGGCGGCGAGTTGGCGACGACCACCGACAGCGTCACCGTCGGCACGGCCCTCATCGAGGTCCGCTACAGCGAGACCTGCGGGGCCGCCTGGGCGCGCATCACGCAGGCCGCGGTGGGCGACGAGGTCCAGATCTCCGCGGCCGACGCGGCCGAGCAGACCGGCACGGTGGAGACGGACACCGACGCGTACACGCCGATGGTGGCCGTGAAGGACGCCGGCGACGCGAAGGCTTGCGCCACGCTGGAGGCGGGCCAGGAGGGCTGCACCACTGGCTCCGCCGGTTGAGCGGTAGGGGCCGTCGGTTCGTAGGGTGTTGGGTTGGCTGCGGGTCCGTTGTGGCTGGTCGCGCAGTTCCCCGCGCCCCTGAAGGGGCGCAGTTCCCGCGTCCCTTCAGGGCGCGGAACAGCACCGGACGGACCAATTCCCGTACGACAGGAATGCTCGTCGTACTCCGGGGCAGGCGAACCGTACCCCCACGGGAGTCCGGCGCCGCCCGGGAGGAATGAGCACCCCCTCCCGGGCCCCGGCACCCCCACC
>NZ_JAAKZY010000371.1 GCF_011045015.1 Streptomyces scabichelini
CCTCGCCCCCTCCCCCGGCCGCTGTGGACCCGGACCCAGGGGCCGCCCCGGAAGCCGTCACTGACGCGGTGCCCCGCCCGGTCTTCCTACGTTGGCGACCGGAGCCCATGTGAGGGCTCGGCAGACCACGGTCGCCGCGACCGGGAGGAGCTGATGGGCATGCAGCAGTACGGGCTCACCCCTTATCACGAGAGCGAGTCCTACGAGCAGGAGCTGGAGTTCGGCGCGGAGGCGCAGGTCCCCGGCGAGTACGAGATACAGGGCGCCGAGGCCGAGTTCGGTGCGCACGGGGAACAGCCCGAATACGCCGGCCCCGGCGAGGCCGGCATGTTCGGCGGGCACGGCGAGGCGGGCGAGTTCGGTGCCCACGCCGAGAACTGGGAGGCCGGGGCCGGGCTGCACGAGGGCCCGCAGTACGGGGAAACGGGCCAGGCGGAGCTGGAGAGTCCGCTCAGCGAACAGGAGGAGATCCAGCTGGCTTCGGAGCTGCTGGAGATCACGACCGAGGCGGAGCTCGAGCAGTTCCTCGGCGGCCTCCTGGCCAGGATCGGCCGTGGTGTGGGCGGATTCCTCAAATCGGGCGTGGGTCGTGCGATCGGCGGCGCCCTGAAGAACGTGGCCCGGTTCGCCCTGCCTCTCGCGGGCAAGGCCCTGGGGACACTGATCCCCATCCCCGGCCTCGGCACGATGGTCGGCGGCGCGCTGGGGACCATGGCGAGCAAGCTCTTCGAAGTCCAGTCCGAGGGCGTCGACCGCCAGGAGTACGAGTTCGAGGTCGCCCGCCGCTTCGTCCGGCTGGCCGCCACCGCCGCGAACAACGCGGCACTCGACCAGCGGCAGGGCGCGCCCCAGCTGCTGGCCAGGGACGCCCTCCTGTCAGCCGCCCGCCGGCACGCGCCCGGCCTCGTGCGCTACCCGCAGCTGGTCGGGCGCCCGGCCCCCTGGTACTGGCCTGCGCAGCCGCCCGCCGCCTCCATGAACGGCGCCGGGCAGCCGGGGCTCGACGCGGACCGGCCGCAGTCGGGCCGCTGGGTCCGCCACGGCCGCAAGATCGTGATCCTGGGGCTCTGAGGAAACCATGGAGGCGACGTCCGCGGCCGTCTCGCTGCTGAGCGGCGAGGCCCGTGCCCTGCTGACCCGGCTGGACCGGGTGAAGCCCTTCGCCCTGCACGAGACGATGGTGCCGGCCGCCGCGCCGACGCCCGAGGCACAGGTCGCCGTCGAACGGTTCCTGATCACCGGGCGCACCGCACTGCGCCGCCGGGTCGAGGCGTATCTGACCTGGCTCGCCGGACCGGGGCGCACCGGATCGCCGGAGCTCGCCCAGCGGCGGTTCACGACGCTGCGCCGGCGTTTCAACGACGTCCTGACCCAGTTCGACCTGTACCAGGAGGCCGTGACCCAGCGCAGCGAGCGGGACATCGGGGTGTGGCTGGCCGGCCTGGACGTCGCCGCCGCGGACGCACTCGGCGCCCCGCGGACACCGCTGCGCCGGCCGCCACCGCTGATCACGTATCTCGATCACGGACCCGGCGCGGCCATCCGCAGGGTGAACACCCGGATCCCCGGAGGGGACAGGACTCCGGTGGCCCTGATCCGCATTCCCCGGGAGCGCATGGTGGGGTACGGGATCGGCGCCTCCCTCGTCCACGAAGTCGGCCACCAGGCGGCGGCGTTGCTGGGTCTGGTGGACTCCCTGCGCCCGGCACTCCTCGACGCCGAGCTGACCGGGCGCGGTCCCGCGGAGCGCGCGGCCTTCGCCTACTGGGGGCTGACGATCAGTGAGATCGTCGCGGACTTCTGGTCGGTGGGCCAGCTCGGTGTGGCGGGCACGCTCGGCCTGATGGGAGTGGTGAGCCTGCCCCGCAGGTTCGTGTTCACGGCCCTGCCGGACGATCCGCACCCGCTGCCGTACATCCGGGTCCGGCTGAGCTGTGCGATGGGCGACGCCCTCTATCCCCATCCGCAGTGGCGCGCGCTCGGCTCTCTCTGGTCCGCGCTCTACCCGCCGACCCGTCTCCCGGAGGAACTGCGGCGGCTGATCGGGGCGCTGGAGTCGACGATGCCGCGCTTCGTCGACGTCCTGCTGAACCATCGCCCGCCCGCGCTGGGCGGCTCCCGGCTCGGCGACGTCATGCCGCTCGCGTCCCGCCGTCCCGAGCAGCTGGCCGCCCGCCACGCGCACTGGGTGCGCCGCCCGGATCTCCTGCGCTCGGCCCCGCCGACGCTCGTCTTCGCGGTCCTCGGCCAGGCCAGGGCCGCCGCACTGATCAGCCCCGAGGAAGAAAGCCGGCTCCTCGGCGATGTGATCACCCACTGGGCGCTCTCGAGCACGCTCGCCGGTATCACGCGGTGTGCGGGTGCCCCTGCAGTTCTCGCCGACAGCTCGACGAGCTGAGGAGGTCAGTCATGTTCACGCTCACGGCCAAACCAGACCGTGTCGAACAGGGAGGGAGGGTCCGTCTGACGCTGACCCGCGTCGTGATCGGCGACGCGGCCGATGCCATCGCCGAGAAGCCGACTGCCAGGAGGGTCAAGGCCGCCGCCAAGAAGGCAGGCGCGGGGCGGGCCGTTCCGGAAGCGGTGGAGGTCGAACTGGTGGAGGTGGCTGGAGCCAACCCGGGCGGTGACGCCCTCGACGAGCGGGCGGCTGTCGCCACCGCCACCGTCACCTGGCAGATCGACGGAAACATCATCGCCGTCACACACCCCGACGCCGACGCGCCGGGCCCCTGGAACATCTCGTGGGACGTGCCGGACAACCAGCAGCCCACCGAGTACATCGCCGCCGCCGTCCACCACATGCCCGGCGACGACCCGGTGTCGTACACCGACGCCTTCGACGTGACCTCCAGGCCCTTCGGCCCCGGCGATCCTCTCCAGGTCCACATGCGCCGCACGGGCACCGACCCGACGGACGACCAGGCGCTGTGGACCGTCATCCGGCGCAGCACCGACCGGCTCGGGTTCAAGCCGTACGCCGACTGGATCAACGACATCATGTGCACCGACGCGCGGCCACACGTGCCGGCCGGAGGACGGCGGGACGTGGGGGACCGTTCGCTCCCGTTCCCGGGGGTGGACGCCTATCTGCTGCTCAAGGTCGCCACCGAGGTGTTTCTGCTGGCCAACTGCGGCGTCCATGTGAACTCGTTCGACGTCCCGGACGTGCTGGGCTTCACCGACCAGGAGCTGGCGGATGAACTACGGCGCTACAGCACGACCGAACCGGGCAGTGACGCCTTCCAGCTGGCGATCGTCAATCGCTGGGCGCGCTACATCAAGGCCAACCGGCCCGAACTCCCCTCCGCCGACCCCGCCGTGCTGCCCTATCTCGGGGTCATCCGCGACAAACTCGGCGACCAGGGAATCCCCGTACGCGACGGCTTCGGCAACGACTGCTACGGCATCCTGCGCGAGAAACTAGCCTTCCCCTGCTTCCTGGAGCTCATCTGGAACTACTGGCACGAGGAGGGCATGCTCACCCACTCCGTGGACGCCATCGCGCGGCGGTTCCAGAACATCCGCAGCCCGGGCGCCCGCGATCCGCTGGCCCATGTGGAGATCGATCCGCTGCGTGGCCTCAACCCGATCCTGTGGGGCTACGTCCAGGACGAACAGCACCGCCTGACGGCTCTGCGCCGTGCGCACGAGTACGACCACCACTACGGCATCAACCAACTGCCGCCCAACGCGGCTCAGTTGCGTGCTGCCGACAGCCGCCCCCGGTTCCTGGAGGCCTTCCACACCCTGCTCAACCTGGCCTCCGCGTTCTTCCGCGAGGACGACGACACCACCGTCATCGCCGACGGGTTCCCCGTGCTCAACGCTCTCAAGGACGTCCATCTGCTGCTCACGGAAGGACAGCACAACCAGTACGGCGACCTTCCCTGGACCGCGCGGCAGGAGATGCTGATGCAGCAGTGGATCCTGGCCCGTCCGGAGATGCGCGAGTTCCTCCCGGGCCGGACGATGGTCGCCTACCCCGAGGCATGGATGGACCGGGTGGACACGATGAAGCGGCTCCAGGGGTGGACCCCGGACACCGTGATCCACTTCCGCGATCTGGGGCGGTTCGGCGAACAGCTGCTGCTGTCCGTGCGGTTCGGCAACTGGAGCGACATCAGCGACCGCAACTTCGCGGCGAACTGGGCACGCTACTGGCGAACGGAGATCCAGGGGTACGTCCACTCGTACCGCTCGGTCACCGGCGCCGACCTGACCGGCACCCCGATCGACGCGCAGCTGCCCGTCCTCCATCTGCGCCGCCGTCTCGCCCAGTACCGCTCCGGACGCCCGGCCATGGCCCCCGCCGCAGGCGGCACCGCCCCCGCCCTGGGCCGCCGCAGGACGGCACCCGCCGTCCAGCGGGCCGGATCGGTGCCCCAACTGCCGCCCGCCCAACGTCCCTTCGGCGCCCAGCCCGCGTCACTGCCACCCGGCTACCAGGGTGTCCCCCGGCTGCCGCGGCCGGAGGGAAGGTGACGGCATGTCACTGCTCACCGAAGCCCCGCCCTCGCGGATCGAGCGAAACCGTGCGTACGCCGGCAGGTTGGGCTGGGGCGCGCGGACGGCCGAGGTCCGGCGCGTCCTCAACCCGCGGCGCACTGTGTGGGACGACGCCGCGCTGGTGACCGAGACGTACAAGTGGCAGTCCAGGACCGGGCTTCCGGCCGATGGCGTCATCGGGCCGACGACCTGGGCGTATCTGCGGGTTGCCGCGGGCCTCGCCCAGGATCCGGCGATCTCCGCCCAACTGCCCGTGCAGGGGCCGGGCTTCTACACGGGCGGCCCGCGCGAGCGCCACTTCGCCCGGCCGGAGACGCTCCGGGCTCTGCTGGCGACCGCCCTGGGGTGGCACCGGGCCCGGCCCGGCGGACCGCGGATCGGGGTCCGTGAGATCTCCGTACGCGGGGGCGGTCCCCTCTCGGGCCACGGTTCCCATCGGCTGGGCCTGGACGTCGACATCCGCCCGGTACGCGCCGACGGCGGGGAGGCGCCCACCCGCTGGGACCAGCCCGGTTACTCCCCGCCCCTCACCCAGGACCTCGTCGACCGGCTGCGGGCCAACGGCGTACTGCCGGTCCACTTCGTCCTCTTCAACGGCCCCGGCATCCGGGGCGTACAGAAATGGGCGGGCCACGACGACCACCTGCACGTCCGCTTCAAGGCACCGGGCACGACGGGGCCCCCGGCGCTCCTTTCGACGCAGGGATCGACGCAAGGACCTCGACAGACGATCACCACGATCCCGCTCCCTGCCCC
>NZ_JAAKZY010000372.1 GCF_011045015.1 Streptomyces scabichelini
GCCGGAGGCCTACGTCTCGGCCACGTCCACCGGAAGCCCGCCCTGCGCAAGGGAGTTCATGCGCCTCCCCGCCTCCCGGGTGAACAGCGGCACGGTGGCCGTCATCTTCGTCTCGATGAAACCGGGGGCGAGGGCGCGCGGTGCGAGGGAGCGTACGAGCCCCACGATCCCGGCCGTATGGGAAAGCACCTCGCCGAGATCGCCCGTGACCGCCGACTTACCCGCCGTGAGGCGGACCAATTCCCCCTCCAGAGTGGGCCGTTCGGCCGACCGGCGGCGGAGTGGGGCGGGCTGCGGGAGGCCGAGCCGGCGGGTGAGGAAGCGACCGGGCGGGGTACCTGTGAAGCGCAGACAGCGGTCGGCCATCGTTCAAGAACCCCTCAGCTCGATCAGCTCAGTCGTCTCGGTCGTCTCGGTCGTGAGTCTTACTCCAGAGTAAGATTACTCAGAGGTCAGGAGTTGGTCGATACGGCCCCCGCCGCCTGTGAATGTTGTGGAGGGTGGCGTCGTCGCTGGTGAAGACGGGTCGCCGACGGTACCCGCGTACGCCGTAATGCGTATGTTGAAGACCTTCCACTCCCACTGAACAACAGCACGACCAGTCCCGTAGCACCCATGGGGGACCCGTGGGGGGACCGCCCCTTGTGATGCGTGATGCGTGATGCGTGATGCCGACTCGGAACCACCTCCCCCCACAGGCATGACGACAAGGAGCCGCCCCATGTCCGCCAGAAAGTCCTCCACCCCCGCACCCGCGCTCGTCGAGCCGGAGATCAAGCGGCTGGACGGTGTCGTACGGGAGGTGTCGGTGCCGCCGCTCATCGCGCCGGTCACTCATGGGTCACTCGCGGACATCCCGTTCGACAACGCGAGCGAGGCCCCCGCCGATGTCGTACTGAGCCGCAAGGGGCCGGACGGCGGCTGGGTGGACGTGACGGCGAACGCGTTCGCGGACGAGGTGCTGGCTCTGGCAAAGGGGTTGATCGCCGAGGGGCTGATGCCGGGTGACCGGATCGCCATCATGTCGCGTACGACGTACGAGTGGACGCTGCTGGACTTCGCGGCCTGGGCCGCCGGACTCGTGACCGTGCCGATCTACCCGACCTCGTCCCTCTTCCAGACCCGCTGGATCCTCCAGGACTCCGGAGCCGTCGCCCTGGCCGTCGAGGGCGTCGGGCAGGCCGCCGCGCTGGGTCCTGAGCGGGAGCGCATCCCGGATCTGCGGCATGTGTGGGTCTTCGAGAAGGGGCACGTGGAGCGGCTCGCCGAGCTGGGCCGGGACGTGCAGGACCAGGAAGTCGCCGTACGGCGTGGAGTGCTGGGTCCGGGGACGCTCGCCACGATCATCTACACCTCGGGCACGACCGGCCGCCCCAAGGGCTGTGCGCTGTCCCACGGCAACTTCTTCGCCGAAGTCGACAACGCCATCGAACTCCTCTACCCGGCCTTCAGGTCCCTCACCGACGAACCGGCGGCCACGCTCCTCTTCCTCCCCCTCTCCCACGTCCTCGGCCGCATGATCTCGGTCGGCTGCCTCCGCGCCCGCGTCCGCCTAGGCCACGCCCCGGGCATCGGGAGCGAGGAACTCCTCGCCGACCTGGCCACCTTCAAGCCGACGTTCCTCGTCGCCATTCCGTACGTCCTGGAGAAGGTCTTCAACACGGCCCGCGCGACCGCCGAACGCATGGGCCGGGCCTCGTCCTTCGACCGCGCGGCCCGCGTCGCCCGCGCCTACGGCGAGGCGATCGAGGCCCAGCAGCACGGGTGGGGCGGCCCGACCCGTTCCCTCCGCGCGGCCCGAACCCTCTACGACCCCCTCGTCTACCGCCGTATCCGCAACGCCCTGGGCGGCCGCGTCCGGTACGCCATCTGCGGCGGCTCCCCGCTCGGCCGCGACCTGGCGGCCTTCTTCGCCGGCGCGGGCATAGAGATCTACGAGGGCTACGGCCTCACGGAGTCGACGGCGGCGGCAACGGTCACCCCGCCCCGCAAACCCCGACTGGGCACGGTGGGCTGGCCCCTGCCCGGCACCCGGGTCCGTATCGCCGCGGACGGGGAGATCCTGGTGAGCGGAGGGCATGTCTTCCGCGGTTACTGGGACCCGTACGCGGGCGGTGTCGTCCCCGCCGCACCCGACGGCTGGTTCGCGACGGGCGACATCGGCGAACTGGACGACGAGGGCCACCTCTCGATCACCGGCCGCAAGAAGGAAATCCTGATCACCGCCGGCGGCAAGAGCGTGGCCCCGGCTCCCCTGGAGGACTGGCTTCGCTCGCACCCGCTGATCGCCCAGTGCATGGTGCTCGGCGACGGCCGCCCGTACATCTCGGCCCTCATCACCCTCGACCCCGACGGCATCACCCACTGGCGACAGATGAACCGCAAGCACGCGGTCCCCGCCGAACTCCTCGTCGACGACGAGGAGCTGCGCGCCATCCTCCAGCGAGCGATCAACGAGGCCAACAAGCTCGTGTCCCGCCCGGAGTCCATACGCCGCTTCGCCGTCCTGCCGGGCAGCTTCAGCGAGGAGGCGGGGCATCTGACCCCGACGATGAAGCTGCGCCGGGATGCGATCGCGCGGGACTTCGCAGCGGAGATCGAGGCGCTGTACGAGCGGTAGCCGACCGGCATCGCGAAGCAAAGGCAGGAGCCCCGGCACCAGTGGGTGTCGGGGCTCCTTGGGTACTGCATTCGTTCCAGATCAAAGCATCAGAGCGTCGGGCTCTTGAAGCCGAAGGGTCAGACGGGGGTGACGTTCTCCGCCTGCGGGCCCTTCGGACCCTGGGTCACGTCGAAGGTAACCGCCTGGTTCTCTTCGAGAGAGCGGAAGCCGCTCGCGTTGATCGCGGAGTAGTGGACGAAGACGTCGGGGCCGCCGCCTTCTTGGGCGATGAAGCCAAAGCCCTTTTCGGCGTTGAACCACTTCACGGTTCCGGTAGCCATAAGCCCTCCTTGGGCCCAAAGGGTTGCCCTGCTCCAGAACCTGCAAGTGTGTTAAACAACTGCATTCATCTGAAAACGACGAGAGCCCGCGGTCACATGCTCCGCAGGCTCTGTACTGCAAGGGAAACCAAACTGCAACTTGCGGCGAGCCTAGCACGCAGCCAGCCGAAAGCAATAGAGGGCAAGATCACGTCACCCGGAAGTTTGGAGAGTTCGCCCGATGGGTTGACGTAAAGGCGTCGGTCGGGTGTCACAGGGGTTGACATAGGAGACCGAGATGGTTTCCGGAATCTCTCTCTACCACTCTTCACCACTCCGGGACCCTGAAGCCCGCACTGCACCTGACGGGGGATAGCCTCACGATGTGGACAATTCTCGCACCCGGCCGCGCGTCGGCCACATCCAGTTCCTGAACTGCCTGCCCCTGTACTGGGGGCTCGCGCGTACGGGGACGCTCCTCGACTTCGAGCTCACCAAGGACACCCCGGAGAAGCTCAGCGAGCAGCTGGTGCAGGGCGATCTCGACATCGGGCCCATCACGCTCGTCGAGTTCCTCAAGAACGCCGACGACCTGGTCGCCTTCCCCGACATCGCGGTCGGCTGCGACGGCCCGGTGATGTCCTGCGTGATCGTCTCCCAGGTCCCGCTGGAGGACCTGGACGGCGCCCGGGTCGCCCTGGGCTCGACCTCGCGCACGTCCGTACGGCTCGCTCAGCTGCTGCTGGGCGAGCGGTTCGGCGTACGGCCGTCGTACTACACCTGCCCGCCCGACCTGGCCCTGATGATGCGGGAGGCCGACGCCGCCGTGCTCATCGGGGACGCTGCCCTGCGCGCCAACCTGCTCGACGGACCGAAGTACGGGCTCGCCGTGCACGACCTGGGCACGCTGTGGAAGGAGTGGACGGGGCTGCCGTTCGTCTTCGCGGTCTGGGCGGCCCGCCGCGAGTACCTGGAGCGCGAGCCCGTCGTCACGCGCAAGGTCCACGAGGCCTTTCTCGCCTCGCGGGACCTCTCCCTGGACGAGGTCGGCAAGGTCGCCGAGCAGGCGGCGCGCTGGGAGGCCTTCGACGAGAGCGTTCTGGAGCACTACTTCACGACGCTCGACTTCCGTTTCGGCGGGCCGCAGTTGGAGGCCGTCACGGAGTTCGCGCGACGGGTGGGACCGACGACCGGCTTCCCGGCGGATGTGAAGGTGGCTCTGCTGGAGCCGTAGGGAATCCTGGGGAGCCGTTGGGAAGGGAACTGCGGGGAACTGCGGGGTGAATTCCGCCGAACGAATCCCCTGGCATTACCTCGCGTAATGGGGAGGGTGGGCCGAACGTACGGCACTACCCTGCTGGGGAGTGGAGCACGTCCGGGGGAGGCACAACGCCATGCAGCCGCTCGATGTCGGCGAACCCACCACCGTGGGGCCCTACCGGCTGCTCGGCCGACTCGGCTCGGGCGGAATGGGCCGGGTCTATCTGGGCCGTAGCGCCGGCGGCCGTACCGTCGCGGTCAAGATCGTGCATCCGCACTTCGCGCTCGACGAGGAGTTCCGCGCCCGGTTCCGGCGCGAGGTCGAGGCGGCGCGGCGGGTGGGCGGCGCGTACACGGCGCCGGTCCTCGACGCCGACCCCGACGCGTCGGTGCCGTGGGTGGCGACCGCGTACGCCGCCGGCCCGTCACTCGCCGCGGCGATCGCGGACGCCGGTCCGCTGCCGGAGCATTCCGTACGGGTCCTCGGGGCGGGCCTCGCGGAGGCACTGTCGGCGGTACACGGACTGGGCCTGGTCCACCGGGACGTGAAGCCCTCGAACGTACTCCTGACCCTCGACGGCCCCCTCCTCATCGACTTCGGCATCGCCCGCGCGACGGAGGGCACGGCGTCCCTGACGTCGACCGGCGTCTCCATCGGCTCTCCCGGCTACATGTCGCCCGAGCAGATCCTCGGCAAGGGCGTCACGGGGGCGGCCGATGTCTTCTCTCTGGGAGCGGTACTGGCGTACGCGGCCACGGGGTCGTCCCCCTTCCCCGGGGACTCCTCGGCCGCCCTGCTCTACAAGGTCGTGCACGAGGAGCCCGAACTCGGTTCCCTGGCGGGCGAGTTGCGGGAAGTCGTCGCGGCCTGCCTCTCGAAGGACTCGTCCGGACGTCCGTCCCCGGACTCCCTGGCCGACCGGCTCGCGGCGGACGGGGCGGCTCGGCTGGTGGCGGCGGGGTGGCTGCCGGGGCCGTTGGTGGAACAGGTCAGCCGAAGTGCGGTGCAGCTGCTGAACCT
>NZ_JAAKZY010000373.1 GCF_011045015.1 Streptomyces scabichelini
GTACCGACACCGGGCCGTATGCCCACCCTGCGACGGGCTGACGCACCGGCCCACGACCCCGCACCCACCACCCACCCAGGGGCGCGAGGAACTGCGCGACCAGCCACAACGAACCCGCACCCAACCGCCGGAGGCAACCGTCAGAGCCGCCCCAGCACCTGCGTAAGCAGCGACCCCATCCGCGTAGCGGAATCCCGCCCCGCCTGGAGAACCTCCTCATGATTCAGCGGCTCCCCCGTCATCCCGGCAGCGAGATTCGTGACCAGCGAGATCCCCAGCACCTCCGCCCCCGCCTCCCGCGCAGCAATCGCCTCCAGCACCGTCGACATCCCCACCAGATCCGCCCCGATGACCCGAGCCATCCGAATCTCCGCCGGCGTCTCGTAGTGCGGACCGGGGAACTGCGCGTACACCCCCTCCTCCAGGGACGCGTCGATCTCCTTGCACAGGGCGCGCAGCCGAGGCGAGTAGAGATCCGTCAGGTCCACAAAATTCGCGCCCACGATCGGCGACGTGGCCGTCAGGTTGATGTGGTCGCTGATGAGCACCGGCTGGCCGGGCCGCATCCCCTCGCGCAACCCCCCGCAGCCATTGGTCAGCACAACCGTCTTGCACCCGCCGGCGACAGCGGTACGCACCCCGTGCGCGACGGCGGCGACACCGCGGCCCTCGTAGAAGTGGGTGCGGCCCAGGAAGACGAGCGCCCGCTTGTCGCCCATCCTGTACGAGCGGATCGTGCCGCCGTGGCCCTCCACCGCCGGCGGGGGGAACCCGGGCAGCTCGGTGACCCTGAGCTCGGCCTCGGGGGCACCGAGGGCGTCCACGGCCGGTGCCCAGCCGGAGCCCATCACAAGGGCGACGTCGTGGGTCTCGGCGCCCGTGAGCTCGCGCAGGCGCGCGGCGGCTGCGTCGGCGGCGGCGTAGGGGTCGCCCTGGATGTCGTCCGGAAGAAGAGAAGCGTTCACGCGATGAGGGTAACTGGTCAATGCCTACGCGCGTAGATGCTGATGGTCACAGCTTTGGGATTGTTGTCCTCTGCCTCCGGCGAGGCAGGTCGGGCTGTTGTCGTACCGCGGCGCGAGTCAGTACGTGACGCATGGGTCAGCAGGGGCATTCGCGCAATTCGTGCCCCATGGGTCAGCCAGGGCCGCTTGCGCAGGTCGTGACCCGTGGGTCAACCAGAGCCGCTTGCGCAGCTCGTGACCCATGGCTCGGCAGGGCCGCTTGCGCAGCTCGTGACCCACGGGTCAGCAGGGTCGCTTGCGCAGCTCCATCACATAGTCGTGGGGCGCGCCCGCCGACTCCGCCGCGTCCGCGATCTCCCCCAGATAGCGCGCAGAAGGCAGCCCACCCTCATAGCCGTTCAGCACGTACACCCACGCCGGCTCCTCGCCCTCCAGCGTGTGCACACGGACCCGCATCCGGCGGTATATGTCGAGCCCGACGCCCTCCCAGCGGTCCAGGGAGTCCTCGTCGAGCGGAGCGATGTCGTACAGCGCGACGAACACCTGCGAGCGCGGCGCCTCCGCGATGGTCACGAGCGCGCCTTCCCAGCCCATGTGCTCACCGCCGAAGGTCAGCCGCCAGCCGTTCAGCCACCCGGTGGCGCGCAGCGGCGAATGCGGGGCGCGGCGTGTCATGAGCCGCGGGTCGAGATTGCCGGCGTACGCGGCGTAGAGCGACATGAGGTCGAGGGTACGGCAGCAATGCGTACGTCTCTCCTGTAACAGAGGCACCCGGGGGACGCCCCCGGGCGCGAAGCACCGTGGGGCGTGCGGGACAATGGAGTACGTGACTCGGATCGTGATCATCGGTGGCGGACCCGGCGGATACGAGGCGGCCCTGGTGGCCGCCCAACTCGGCGCGGAGGTAACCGTCGTCGACTGCGACGGCTTGGGCGGTGCGTCGGTGCTCACCGACTGCGTGCCGTCCAAGACTCTGATCGCGACCGCCGAGGTGATGACCACCTTCGACTCGTCGTACGAGGAGCTCGGCATCATCGTCGCCGATGACACTCCTCACATCGATACGCCCGCACGAGTGGTCGGAGTCGATCTCGGCAAGGTCAACCGACGGGTGAAGCGGCTCGCGCTCGCCCAGTCGCACGACATCACCGCATCCGTGACGCGCGCCGGTGCGCGCGTCATGCGCGGCCGTGGGCGGCTCGACGGCCAGCAGGCCCTGGACGGGTCCCGGAAGGTCGTGGTCCGCGCCGCGGACGGCAGCGAAGAGACGCTCGTCGCCGATGCCGTGCTCATCGCCACCGGCGGTCATCCCCGTGAGCTGCCCGACGCCCAGCCGGACGGGGAGCGGATCCTGAACTGGACCCAGGTGTACGACCTCGACGAGCTGCCGCAGGAGCTCATCGTGGTCGGGTCCGGTGTCACCGGCGCCGAGTTCGCCGGTGCCTACCAGGCGCTCGGGTCCCGCGTCACCCTCGTATCCAGTCGTGACCGCGTGCTGCCGGGTGAGGACTCGGACGCCGCGGGGGTGCTGGAGGACGTGTTCCGGCGGCGCGGCATGAACGTCCTGGCGCGCTCCCGTGCCCAGTCCGCCAAGCGCGTGGGCGACCGGGTCGAGGTGACGCTGTCCGACGGGCGCGTCATCACCGGCTCGCACTGTCTGATGGCCGTCGGCGCCATCCCCAACAGCCATGGCATGGGTCTCGAAGGGGCCGGCGTCAAGGTGAAGGACTCCGGGCACATCTGGACGGACAAGGTGTCCCGGACGACGGCTCCGGGCGTGTACGCGGCCGGTGACGTCACCGGAGTCTTCGCGCTCGCCTCCGTGGCGGCGATGCAGGGACGTATCGCCATGTACCACTTCCTCGGTGACGCGGTCGCCCCGCTGAACCTGAAGACCGTGTCCTCGAACGTCTTCACCGACCCCGAGATCGCCACCGTCGGCTACTCGCAGGCGGACGTCGACGGCGGTGTCATCGATGCCCGCGTCGTGAAGCTGCCGCTGCTGCGCAACCCGCGCGCCAAGATGCAGGGCATCCGGGACGGCTTCGTGAAGATCTTCTGCCGGCCCGGCACCGGAATCGTCGTCGGCGGTGTCGTCGTCTCGCCGCGCGCTTCGGAACTGATCCATCCGATCTCGATCGCGGTCGACAACAACCTGACCGTCGAACAGATCGCGAACGCGTTCACCGTGTACCCGTCCCTGTCGGGCTCGATCGCGGAGGTGGCGCGGCAGCTCCACACCCGGAAAACCGAGGTCGACGCCTGACGGCCGGAAGTAACTCCTCGCTGGTCACGGGGAGTTGCCGCTCCTTCGAGCGCCGTGGACAGCGGGAGTGGGCGCGTATACCACTTTCCATGCTGCCGTGCGAACAACTTCTGTTATTCGGCGCAAACTGCTGAAAGCAGACGGTCGTTGGGGTTACTGTCAGTTTCGTGTTCGCTGCAGAACGTCGCCAATTGATCCTCGAAATGGTGCGAGCGAACGGAGCCGTGTCGCTCCGTGAGCTCGCCCGCGTCGTCCAGACCTCTGAAGTGACCGTACGGCGGGACGTGCGCGCACTGGAGGCAGAAGGACTCCTCGACCGCCGGCACGGCGGTGCGGTATTGCCGGGCGGGTTCACGCGGGAGTCCGGCTTTCCGCAGAAATCGCATCTCGCGACCGCTGAGAAGACGGCCATCGCCGACCTCGCCGCGGGTCTCGTCGAAGAGGGCGAGGCCATCGTGGTGGGGGCGGGCACCACCACGCAGGAGCTGGCCCGCCGGCTCGCGCGGGTGCCCGGGCTGACCGTCGTCACCAACTCCCTCCTGGTGGCTCAGGCGCTGGCCCATGCCAACCGTGTCGAGGTCGTGATGACCGGCGGCACCCTGCGCGGTTCCAACTACGCCCTCGTCGGCAGCGGGGCCGAGCAGTCCCTCCAGGGCCTGCGGGTCTCCCGGGCCTTCCTGTCCGGGAGCGGGCTGACCGCCGAGCGCGGCCTGTCCACCTCCAACATGCTGTCGGCCAGCGTGGACAGAGCGCTCGTGCAGGCGGCCGCGGAGGTCGTCGTCCTCGCCGATCACACGAAGCTCGGCACCGACACGATGTTCCAGACGGTACCGACGGATGTGATCACGCGGTTGGTCACGGACGAGCCGCCCGCCCACGACGACCGTGCGGCCACCGAGTTGCAGGCCCTGGCCGACCAGGGGGTGCAGATCGCGGTCGCCGGCTCCGGCGGTGCGGGAGGCGAGGCGCCCCCGGCGGGGCGCCAGCCGCCACGCCGGGACGTGCCGCTCCCAGGCCCACGACGGAGCCAGGTCTCCGGCGGCGGACCGCAGTTGCGCAGCACCGCCAGGGTTCTGGAGGAGCAGCCCCAGAGCGAGCGGGCGCGAGTCGCGGACCTCCGACGACGCTGACGTTCTGACGGACGCTCAAGGCGCTGACGGACGGCGGTCCAGTCCGTACGTCAGGTGGCCCCGGCGGAGTGATGGGCGCCGTCCGGGGTGGTGGGTTCGGGTTCGCGGGCGGGTGCGGGTTCGTGGTGGCTTGTCGCGCCCACGCGGCGGAGCCGCACAATGACACAGCCCCGCGCCCCTTAAAGGGCCCGGGCAAACAGAACGCCCGGCGGACCTGTACGTGGTCCACCGGGCGCCTGTGATACGCGTACTGCTCAGTCCTTGATCTCGCAGATCACCGCGCCGGAGGTGACCGAGGCGCCGATCTCCGCGGTCAGGCCCTTGATGGTGCCGGAGCGGTGGGCGTTCAGGGGCTGTTCCATCTTCATGGCCTCCAGGACGACGACCAGGTCGCCCTCCTTGACCTCCTGGCCCTCCTCGACGGCGACCTTGACGATGGTGCCCTGCATCGGCGAAGCGAGGGTGTCGCCGGTGGCGGCGGGGCCGGACTTCTTCGCCGCGCGGCGCTTGGGCTTGGCGCCCGCCGCAAGCCCCGTACGGGCCAGGGACATGCCCAGCGAGGACGGCAGGGAGACCTCCAGGCGCTTGCCGCCGACCTCGACGACGACCGTCTCGCGGCCCGGCTCCTCGTCCGTCTCCGAGTCCATCGGAGCGGCGAAGGGCTTGATCTCGTTGACGAACTCGGTCTCGATCCAGCGGGTGTGGACCCTGAACGGGTCGCTGGTGAACGCCGGGTCCGCGACGACCGCCCGGTGGAAGGGGATGGCGGTGGCCATGCCCTCGACCTGGAATTCGGCCAGTGCGCGGGCGGCCCGCTGCAGCGCCTGCTCACGGCT
>NZ_JAAKZY010000374.1 GCF_011045015.1 Streptomyces scabichelini
CAGGGGCCGCTCCGTCACCGCGATGGTGACGGAGCCGCGGTACTGCCCGCACCGTGGCTTCGGACGCCTGCCGGTGAGCGGATCCGCCTTCGCGCGCCGAGGTGTTGCGGCAGCACTGGGCGCCGGAGCGGTGATCCGTACCGGAGTCACCGCGCTCGACTGGGCCGGCCCTTCGCCTGGGGACCCCCATCTCGGCCCCCTCGCGCTTGAGACCGTCAGTCCGAGCGGCCCGGAGACCATCACCGCCAAAGCGGTCGTCCTCGCCACGGGTGGGCGCGAACGGCCGCGCAGCGCACGGCTGGTGGCGGGCACGCGGCCGGCCGGGGTGTTCACCGGCGGAGAGCTTCAGCAGACGGTTCATCTCCACCGGCAGACGGTGGGCAGCCGTGCGGTCGTCATCGGTGCGGAGCAGGTGGGTTTCGCCGCCGTGGACACGCTGTCGGGCGCGGGAGTGGACGTCACCGCGATGGTGACGGAGCGGCCCCGGGACGGCGTTGCCATGCTGCGGCGTCTCAACTCCCGCCTGCGACAAGGGGTTCCCCTGCTCACGGACACGTCCGTCACCGAACTGCTCGGTCACGGCCGCCTGACCGGCGTACGCCTGCGCCACCGCGACGGCCGGACCACGACCCTCCCCTGCGACACCATCGTCTTCACCGGCAACTTCGTACCCGACCACGAGCTGGCCCGGCGAGGCGGGCTCGACCTCGACCCGCAGACGCACGGACCGGCGGTCGACGCGGCCTTTCGCACCTCACGGCGGGGGGTGTTCGCCGTGGGTGGTCTCCTGCACGCCGGCGCGAGTGCGGCGGTCGCCGCCCGCGAGGGGAGACGCGCCGCTCACCACGTACGCGCTCACCTGTCGGCCGACTCCGTCTGAAGGACCGAGTCGGTGTTCGTGTGGGTGGCAGGAGCTCAGATCATCTTCAGCCGCACCAGCGCCCCCAGGGTCAACGCCCCCGGCAGCAGCGGCAGCCACACCGTGATGATGCGGTAGGCGAGCACCACCGCCGTCGCGACCGCTGCCGGGCCGCCCGCCGCCACAAGCGCGATGATCAGCGCGGCCTCCACCGAGCCGATGCCGCCCGGCGTCGGGACGAGCGCGACGGCGACCGTCGCCGCCAGATAGGCGACCACCATGTGCAGCGGTGACACCGGCAGCCCCAGCGCCAGTCCCACCGCGACCAGTCCGGCCGCCTGAAGGATGGGGAACGAGAGCGAGCCGCCCCACAGCGCGAGCGCGCGAGCCGGCCGGGTGTGCACGGAGCGGGCCTCGCTCAGCGCCGTCCGCAGGAAGGAGAACACGACGGTACGCAGCCGCCGTACGAGCAGCAGGACCGCCGCCGCGAGACACACCGCCGCACCGGCGGCGAGCAGCAGCGGACCGACCGCCCCGTCCGGGATCAGCGTGCCGATCCGCAGCGCGTCGGGGAAGGCGATCAGCAGGGCCAGCAGCAGGCCGGTCCTGGCTATGGACTCGGCGAGCACGTAGAGCGCGAGCGCGGCCGACGAGCGGGCCAGCGGGACACCGCACACCGCCATGAAGCGGAGGTTGACGGCGCTCGCACCCAGCCCGGTCGGCAGCAGATGGTTGGCGGCGCCCGCCGCGAACTGCGTGGCGAGCAGCCGGCGTTTGGGAAGCCGTTCGACGAGGGCGCCCTGCCGGGTGACGGCCGCCGCGACCCAGGTGAGGCAGGTCGCCGCGCCCGCGGCCAGGAGCCACGGCCACTTGGCCGCGCCCAGGTGACCGAAGCCGTCCACGAGCACGGACCGGTGGCGCACCGCGACCACGGCCACGAGCGCGAGCGGGAGAAGGCACAGGATCTGCCGGACCGGAAGGCGTCGGGGGAGGACTCGGGGAAGGGCTCGGGGGAGTCGTACGTCCGTCACACCGGGAGAGGCTTTCACACCCGGAGAGGCTTTCCGCGCCGCGCCAACAGGAGGTTGCGGGCACGGGGACGGCGGCTGACGCGCCGCGCACGTCCTCGGATTCTCCGCCTCCGGGTACGTCGCCTCCAGGTATGGCGTCTCCACGTACGTCATCGATGACCCCTTGACCTCAAGATTGGTTCAGGTTCTAACGTCGTCCTCATGAGTATGGAGACCACAGCCTGGACGCAGCTGCACAGCGTCATGAACGCCCAGCAGGAGCGCCGTCCCTTCGCCCGCGCGACGCTGCGCCGCATCGCCGGATTCGCGCGCCCGCACCGCCGCCGTATCGCACACTTCGTGCTGCTCAGCGTGGCGACCGCGCTGCTCGCCGTGGCGACGCCCGTCCTCGCCGGGAACGTGGTGGGCGCGATCGTGTCGGGCCGGGACGAGAGCACGGTCATACGCCTCGCCCTGCTCATCGCGCTGATTGCGCTCGCCGAGGCAGCACTCGGCCTTGCGAGCCGCTGGCTCTCCTCGACCCTCGGCGAGAGCCTCATCCTCGATCTGCGGACCGCGGTCTTCGATCATGTGCAGCGCATGCCGGTCGCGTTCTTCACACGCACTCGTACGGGAGCGCTCGTCAGCCGTCTCAACAACGACGTGATCGGCGCACAGCGGGCGTTCAGCAACACACTGTCCGGAGTGGTCGGCAACCTGGTGACGCTGCTGCTCACCCTCGCTGTCATGCTCACCCTGTCCTGGCAGATCACGCTGCTCGCGCTGCTCCTGCTCCCGGTGTTCGTCGTCCCCGCCCGCCGCATGGGCCGGCGGATGGCGAAACTCCAGCGTGAGGCGGCCGACCTGAACGCCGCGATGGGCACGCGGATGACCGAGCGCTTCTCCGCGCCCGGCGCCACGCTCATCAAGCTCTTCGGTCGGCCCGACGACGAGTCCGAGGAGTTCGCGGCGCGTGCTCGGCGCGTGCGGGACATCGGGGTGCGTACGGCGATGGCCCAGACGGCGTTCATCACGGCACTCACGCTCGTCTCCGCGCTGGCACTCGCCCTGGTCTACGGCCTCGGCGGCTGGTTCGCGCTGCGCGGCAGCCTGGAGCCGGGCGCCATCGTGTCGCTCGCCCTGCTCCTCACCCGCCTGTACGCGCCGCTGACGTCCCTGGCCGGAGCCCGGGTCGAGGTCATGAGCGCCCTCGTCAGCTTCGAGCGGGTCTTCGAGGTGCTAGACCTGAAGCCGCTGATCGAGGAGAAGCCGGACGCCCGCAAGGTGCCGGACGGCCCGGCCTCCGTCGAGTTCACCGACGTCCGCTTCGGCTACCCGTCCGCCGACAAGGTCTCCCTCGCCTCGCTGGAGGAAGTCGCCTCCCTCGACACGCGTGGCGGCGCCGAGGTCCTGCACGGCGTCTCCTTCCGCGCCGAACCCGGCCAGACCGTCGCGCTCGTCGGCTCCTCCGGCGCCGGAAAGTCGACCATCGCGCAACTGCTGCCGCGGCTGTACGACACCGACGAGGGCTCCGTACGCATCGGGGGCGTCGACGTGCGCGACCTGAGCGCGGAATCGATGCGCTCAGCCATCGGCATGGTCACCCAGGACGGGCACCTCTTCCACGACTCGGTCCGCGCCAACCTGCTGCTCGCCCGGCCCGACGCCGACGACGAGGAACTGTGGGCCGTGCTGCGCCGCGCCCGCCTCGACGACCTCGTCCGCTCCCTGCCCGACGGCCTCGACACCGTGGTCGGCGAACGCGGCTACCGGCTCTCCGGCGGCGAACGCCAGCGCATGACCATCGCCCGGCTGCTGCTCGCCCGCCAGCGCGTGGTCATCCTCGACGAGGCCACCGCCCACCTGGACAACACCTCGGAAGCCGCCGTCCAGGAGGCGCTCACCGAAGCCCTGGAGGGACGCACCGCGGTCGTCATCGCACACCGGCTGTCGACGGTACGGGCCGCCGACGCGATCCTCGTGGTCGAAGCGGGCCGGATCGTGGAGCGCGGCACACACGAGGAACTGCTCGCGGCGGGCGGACGGTACGCGGAGCTGTACCGGACGCAGTTCGAGAAGACCCCCCACGGACAGGCAGGGCCGGGGGCCGACGTGACGGAGATCGCGACGGTGAAGGAGGCGGTGGCGTAGGCAGCGCGCGGGGCGCCGCCGTACCCTGGGCGGCGTCGGCGCGTACCCGCACCCCGGGACGCGACCCTCTTCACCACGGGAGCAACGCCTCATGCTGCGCACCATGTTCAAGTCCAAGATCCACCGCGCCACGGTGACCCAGGCCGACCTGCACTACGTCGGGTCCGTGACCATCGACGCCGATCTCCTCGACGCCGCCGACCTGCTGCCCGGCGAGCTGGTCCACATCGTCGACATCACCAACGGCGCCCGCCTGGAGACGTACGTCATCGAGGGCGAGCGCGGCTCCGGCGTCATCGGCATCAACGGCGCGGCGGCCCACCTGGTGCATCCCGGCGACCTGGTGATCATCATCAGCTACGCCCAGGTCTCCGACGCCGAGGCCCGTGCGCTGCGGCCCCGGGTCGTGCACGTGGACGCCGGCAACCGGATCGTGGCCCTCGGCGCGGACGCTTCCGAACCGGTGCCGGACTCGGACACGCGGCGCAGCCCGCAGGCCGTGGCGGCCGCCACCGTCTGACCCTCATCCACGAGCTGACCCTCTGCCACGAGGAGTGCCATGAGCGAGATCGCGATCCGCGACGACCGGGAACGGGGACGCCTGGAGGCGTACGTCGACGGGGGTACCGGCTCCGGAGGCGCCGTCGACGAAGTGGTCGGCCACATCGAGTACTTCGTGCTCGACACCCCGCGGCGCACGCTCGTCCCCGTCCACACGATCGTGGAGCCCGCCCACGAAGGCCAGGGCATCGCGGGCTCCCTCGCCCGCGAGCTGTACGCCAGCGCCGCCCGCGAGGACGTACCGGTCGCCCCGCTCTGCTCGTACGTCGCGAAGTGGGCCGAACGCCACCCGGACGAGGCTCCGGCGGCCGAACCCGAGTTGCTGGACGCGGCGAAGGACTGGCTGCGGGCGCATCCGGACCGGTTCTGACCTGGCCGGCGGCCGGGCGGCGGCAGCAGGTGGCGCGTAGGTCCACCTGGGCCCCTGCCCGTCCCGCGACGGGGTGAGTGCGCGCGCGGCGCACGGGTACGCGTGGGACAAGTCCAGGGCCGACGTTCCGCATGGCTGGAGGACACCATGACGCACCCGAACCCCGATCCCACGCGACCGGGTCTCCCTCCGGGCCCGGGCCCCGACCGCCCGGAACCCATCCCCGACCCGGGCCCCGGC
>NZ_JAAKZY010000375.1 GCF_011045015.1 Streptomyces scabichelini
GCTCCACCCCCGCCGCCCTCCAGCCCCGCGTCCTCGACGACCTGGGCGACGAGGCCTTCCTGGACGACGCGCTGAGCAGTTCCCAGCAGCGCACGGTGACTGTGGTGTTCCGCACGTCCAATGTGCTTGTGACGATCCAGTACATCGAGCAGCCGACGAGTATCACGGACGTCCCGAGCAGCGAGGACATGCAGGACAGGGTGCGTGAATTGGCGGAACAGCTCGACGAGACGCTCAACGAATAGCGGTCGCCGGGGCACCGTTGGAGGGCCGTCGGGCTCGGCGGAACGGGAGCCACATCCGTCCCATACCGCGTACCGTGGCCCCTCGGACCCGACCGAGTGCGGTCGGCCGGGAAGCCGCAGAGCCGCGAGCCGAAGAGATGTCGAAGCGATGTCGAAGAGATGCCGAAGAGAGCCCAAGACACTCGAAGCACCACACAGCGGCAGAAGCACGCAGCGGCCGAACGAAGAGCCGACCGCACGCACACCCGCGTCTTGAGTGAAGGAACCATGCACCGACCCGCACAGCGACTCACCCGCATCCTCGTCAGCGCAGCCGCCGTCCCGGCGATGCTCGTCGCCGCAGGCTGCTCCTCGGACTCCGGCTCCGACTCCGGTGACGACGCGAAGAAGGACTCCGGCGCACAGTCGTCCGCCTCTCCCACGAAGGCGGGGACGGTGGTGAAGGAGGCCGCGTACGCGAAGCTGCCGGAGCCGTGCAAGGTGTTCTCGTCGAAGACTCTGGGCGAGCTGGTGCCGAAGGGCGCCAAGTCCGGCAAGGAGGGCAGGTCGGACGACACGGCCACGCGAGGCAGCTGCACCTGGGACAGCCTGGACGACAACGGCGTGAAGGGTTCCCAGTTCCGCTGGCTGAGCGTGTCCCTGCTGCGTTTCGAGTCGGACGCGTCCCGTGGTACGGGCGAGAAGCTGGCGGCGACGTACTACGGCAGCCAGGTCCAGGACGTGAAGTCGGTGAGCGGCGCGACGAACGCCAAGTCGGAGCCGGTGTCCGGTACGGGCAATGAGGCGACGTCGGTGAGTTACGACCTGAAGAAGAAGGAAGGCACCTTCAAGCAGCAGTCGGTCGTGGCCCGGACCGAGAACGTCGTCGTGTCGGTCGACTACAACGGCGCCGGCCTGGCGGGCGAGAAGGCCCCGAGCGCGGAGGACCTGTCGAAGGCGGCGCTGAAGGCCGCGAAGGAGGCCGTGCAGGCGGTGGTGACCGCCAATCAGGCGGGCGGCTCCGGCACCGGTTCCGGCGAAAGTGCGAGCGCGAGCCCGAGCAAGGGCGCGAGCGAGACCCCGGCCAAGGACACCAAGCCCTCCGCCTCGGCCAGCAAGTCCCCGTCGAAGAAGGACTGACGGAAGGACTCACGGAGGGCTGACGGAGGACTGACCCGATACCGAAGCCGTACCGAAGACGTACCGACGCCCGACAGGCCACCCGCGAACCGCACACATGTGCCACCCTGTTGCGCGCAACAGCTTGCAAGGGAGGGGAGTACGGGTGGCCGCGCCAATGGAGCTCACCAAGACGCACCGGATACTCATCGGAGTCGTCGTCTTCGGAGCGGTCGTCATCGCCGGTATCGGCTTCGCCGGTTCGTACGCGGCGGTGCGCGAACTCGCCCTGGAGAAGGGCTTCGGGAACTTCAGCTACGTCTTCCCGATCGGCATCGACGCGGGCATCTGCGTCCTGCTGGCCCTTGACCTCCTGCTGACGTGGATCCGCATCCCGTTCCCCCTCCTGCGCCAGACGGCCTGGCTGCTGACGGCGGCGACGATCGCGTTCAACGGCGCGGCCGCCTGGCCGGACCCGCTGGGCGTCGGCATGCACGGCGTCATCCCGATCCTGTTCGTCGTCTCCGTCGAGGCGGCCCGGCATGCGATCGGCCGGATCGCGGACATCACGGCCGACAAGCACATGGAGGGCGTACGCCTCACCCGCTGGCTCCTCTCCCCCGTCCCGACCTTCCTCCTCTGGCGGCGTATGAAGCTGTGGGAGCTGCGTTCCTACGACGCCGTGATCAAGCTGGAGCAGGAACGCCTCGTCTACCGGGCCCGCCTCCGTTCCCGCTACGGCCGCGCCTGGCGCCGCAAGGCCCCGGTGGAGTCGTTGATGCCGCTGCGCCTGGCCCGCTACGGCGTCCCGCTCGCGCAAACCGCCCCCTCCGGTCTCGCGGCGGCGGGAATCGAGCCGGTCCTGCTGCCTCCGGCCCCGCGTCAGACGGACCTTGAGCTAGAGCGGGCCGACACAAGGACAGCCACAGGGACGGGGACGGGCGCAGGAGCAGGCACAGCAGCGGGCGCAGGAGCAGGCGCGGCGGCACCTGTCGGCGCCGGAGAGCGACGCCCCGACCTCGAGAGCATCCCCACTCCCGAGCAGCTGGAGTACGTACAGGAGCAGGAGGAACCCCGGCCCGACCAGAGCCCGTGGTTCGCACCCCCGCACCAGGAGATCGTCTACGAGGGCGGCTACGACCCGTCGTTCGAGCCTCAGGAGCAGTACGACGGCCAGCAGTACGACCAGCAGTGGTACGAGGAGCAGCAGCAGGCCGAGGCGTACGAGCCAGGCCCTGAGGACACGGCCAGCTTCCGCATCCCCTCGGGCCCGGGCGGCCGTACGCGCCAGCTGGGCGAAGGCGGCGGCGTTCCGGAGGAGCCGCAGCAGCCGCAGCAGCTGCCCATCCCGGGACCGCGCGAGGAGCAGCTCGGTCTGCCGGACGACATGTCCCGTGAGGACGCGTACTACCAGGTGTTCCGCCAGTCGATAAACGGTCAGGGCCTGCCCACGAAGCAGGAGTTCGGCGCGAACATCGAGGCCGCGTACGGCGTCTCGCTCAGCGACAGCTCCCTCAAGCGCTACATGAACCGCTTCCAGAACCGCCTGAACGTGGAACTGGAGGAGGACCACATCGCGTAGGTGCCTGTACGTGGTTGGGGGCGCCCGGAGTTCTCCGGGCGCCCCCAACCACGTACAGGCACCTACAACCACGTACAGGCGTACGAACAGCCGCCGCTACTCGCCGAGCAGCTTCCGTACCCGGTCCGCCCCCACCGCGAGCAGCAGCGTGGGCAGCCGCGGCCCGGTGTCGCGCCCGACGAGGAGGTGGTAGAGCAGCGCGAAGAACGAACGCTGGGCTGCCTTGATCTCCGGCGGGAGTTCCTTCGGAGTGGCGTCCGGGGGGAACCCGGCCTGGACCTTGGGCACGCCGTACACGAGGTGCGTCAGGCCGTCCAGGGACCAGTTCGAGTCGAGCCCGTCCAGCAGCAGCCGGAGCGATTCGCGCGCCTGGTCGTCGAGGGACTTCAGCAGCTCGACATCGGCGTCCTCCCGGACGACGGTCCGCTGCTCGGCCGGTACGTGCGTGTTGATCCACGCCTCGGCCTTGTCGTACCGCGGCCGTACCTCGTCGAGCGAGGCGAGCGGGTTGGTGGGGTCGAGGTCGCTGAGGATGCGCAGGGCCTGGTCCCCGTGTCCTGCGGTGATGTCGGCGACGGAGGCGAGGGTGCGGTAGGGCATGGGCCGCGGGGTCTTCGGGAGTTCGCCTGCGGCGGTCCGTACGGCGCGGGAGTGGGCGGCGATGTCGGCGGGCAGGGCCGAGCCGTCGGCGACCTTGGCGCCCAGCTTGTCCCACTCGTCGTAGAGCCGCTGGATCTCCTGGTCGAAGGCGATCTTGAAGGACTGGTTGGGGCGGCGCCGGGCGTACAGCCAGCGCAGCAGCGGTGCCTCCATGATCTTCAGGGCGTCGCCGGGGGTGGGCACGCCGCCGCGGGAGGACGACATCTTCGCCATGCCGCTGATCCCCACGAAGGCGTACATGGGGCCGATCGGCTGCTTGCCGCCGAAGATGCTGCCGACGATCTGCCCGCCGACCTGGAAGCTGGACCCCGGGGACGAGTGATCGACACCGCTCGGCTCGAAGACAACGCCCTCGTACGCCCACCGCATCGGCCAGTCGACCTTCCAGACCAGCTTGCCGCGGTTGAACTCGCTCAGCCGGACGGTCTCCGAGTAGCCGCACGCGGTGCAGGTGTACGTCAGCTCGGTGGTGTCGTCGTCGTACGCCGTGACGGTGGTGAGGTCCTTGTCGCAGTTGCCGCAGTAGGGCTTGTACGGGAAGTACCCGGCGGAGCCGGTGCCGTCGTCCTCGGCGGCGGCACCGGAGCCCTCGGCGGCCTCGATCTCAGCCTCGTCGACGGGCTTCTGCCCCTGCTGCTGCTTCTTGTTCTTGCCGGCCGGGGGCTTCTTGGTCCGGTACTGGTCGAGGATCGCGTCGATGTCGGCCCGGTGCCGCATCGCATGCAGGATCTGCTCGCGGTAGACGCCGGCCGTGTACTGCGCGGTCTGGCTGATCCCGTCGAACTCGACGCCCAGTTCGCGCAGGGCCTCGGTCATCGCGGACTTGAAGTGCTCGGCCCAGTTGGGGTGAGGCGAGCCCTTCGGGGCGGGCACGGAGGTGAGGGGCTTGCCGATGTGCTCGGCCCACGACTCGTCGATGCCCGCAACGCCGTTGGGGACCTTCCGGTACCGGTCGTAGTCGTCCCAGGAGATGAGATGCCGGACCTCATATCCCCGGCGCCGGATCTCGTCCGCGACGAGGTGGGGCGTCATGACCTCGCGGAGATTGCCCAGGTGGATGGGCCCGGAGGGCGAAAGGCCGGACGCGACGACGACGGGTTTGCCCGGGGCCCGACGCTCCGACTCCTCGATGACCTCATCCGCGTAACGGGAGACCCAGTCGGTGGTCTCGGTGCTCTGAGCCACGATCGGCACGTCCTTCTTTCCTCAGGGTTTCGTCATCGCCCGGCGCTACGTCTCGCCCGGCTGACCACCCCATTCTCCCAGCTCCACGCGGATCCACGAAAACCGCTTTTCATCGCCCCCGCCGCCCTTACCCGTCCCATACCAAGGGGCTCCGCCCCTGGACCCCGCTTGGGGCTCCGCCCCTGACCCCGCTGGGGGCTGCGCCCCAGGCCCCCGCTGATCGGCCTGGCGGCCTCGTCCTCAAACGCCGGACGGGCTGATTTCAGCCCGTCCGGCGTTTGAGGACCGGGGGTCCGGGGGCTGGCCCCCGAAACGGGGTC
>NZ_JAAKZY010000376.1 GCF_011045015.1 Streptomyces scabichelini
CCTCTGCGACACCCCGGCCCGCCTCCACTGGTCCCCCTCAACCGGCTGCCAGGACAAGGACACCGCCAGGGCCAGGGCGGCAGCCCTCCTCGCCCCGGTCCGCCCCACCGCAAAAATGGACCAGGCGGTCGCAGACACCGCGGAAACCCTCCTCCGCAGCTACCTGCACGCCGCCGCCGCAGACGGCCGCACCATCCGCCACCTCCACCGCTGGGCCCAGGGCACCCAGGTCCAAGAAGCCGTACGCATCCTCCGTACGAACCCCAAGGCAGCCACCGGCGCCGCAGGCGAGCTCGAGTCGGCCCTCACCTCGTACCCCGAACGCCGCGACATCGCCCAGGAGTTGACGGCCCGCGCTCTCTCCTCCCTCTTCACGCTCAACGTCCGCGAGGCCTGCACCCCAAACCGAACTGACGCCCTCACCTTGGATTCCTTCGTCAACGAAGGGGGCACGCTTTATGTGGTGGGTGAACCCATCGAGGACCCCAAGGCGAACCCGGGTGCCATGCCACTCCTGACGGCCCTCGCCTCAAGCGTGGTCGAGCGCGGCCGGCGCATGGCCGAACGGTCATCCTCCGGTCGCCTCGACCCACCACTCACGCTCGTACTGGACGACGTAGCCGCGGTGGCCCCCCTCCCCCAACTCCCGGACCTGCTCACCACCGGAGCCGACCGAGGCATGCCCACCCTGGCCCTCCTCCGCTCCCGAGAGCAGGCCCGCACGCGTTGGCCGAACCAGGAACTCCCCACCTGAGCACTCCGCTGGGTGCGGTTCGAAGACTGCGGGTTGGTTGTGGCTGGTCGCGCAGTTCCCCGCGCCCCTGGGTTCGTTGGGGGTCGGGGTCGTGGGCCGGTGCGTCAGCCCGTCGCAGGGTGGGCATACGGCCCTTTGCTGGTACACGGCCCTGGTGACCTGAGACCGAACCTACGCGACGGGCATACGACGCACCGACCCACGCCCCCTCCCGCCGGTGGGCAAGTTCCGGTGCATGGTGGCTTGGGGCTCGTCTTTTAGGGGCGCGGGGAACTGCGCGACCAGCCGCGACGGCGCTGCAGCCGACAACGAACGTAATACCCGGGTACTACACCCCTCCCCCGATATCCCGCCGCCGTCCGACGCCCCAAACCCCCACCCGACCGAGCATCAAACACATGACCAGCACACACGGAACGGACGCACAGGAAACGGCCGCACAGGGAATCACCGCCCACGGCCTGACCAAACGCTACGGCGACAAGACGGTCGTATCCGACCTCACCTTCACCGTCCAGCCAGGCACCGTAACCGGCTTTCTCGGCCCCAACGGCGCCGGCAAGTCCACCACCATGCGATTGATCCTCGGCCTGGACACCCCGACCCGCGGCCACGCGACAATCGCAGGCCGCCCGTACGCCACCCACCACGCGCCCCTCAACGAGGTCGGGGCCCTCCTGGAGGCCCGCTCGGTCCACCCGGGCCGGACGGCGTACCACCACCTGATGGCGCTGGCCCTGACCCACGGAATCGCCAAGAGCCGCGTCCAGCACGTACTGGACCTCACCGGACTGACCGACGTGGCCGGCCGCCGCGTCAAGGGCTTCTCTCTGGGCATGGGCCAACGCCTCGGCATCGCCGCCGCACTCCTCGGCGACCCGGCCACCGTCATCCTCGACGAACCGGTCAACGGCCTCGACCCCGAGGGCGTCCTGTGGATCCGCAACCTCCTCAAGTCCCTTGCCGCAGAAGGCCGTACGGTCTTCGTCTCCTCCCACCTGATGAGCGAGATGGCCCTCACGGCCGAGCACCTGATCATCATCGGCAGAGGCCGCTTACTGGCCGACACGACCGTCGACGCCTTCGTACGCGCATCAGGCGCCGGAACCATCAAGGTCGTCACGCCCGAGGCGGGCCTGCTCACCGAGCTGCTCGCCGCCCCGGACGTCGACATGACGAGCTCCGCCCCCGGAACCCTGGAAGTCCACGGCACGGACGCCGAATACATCGGCCGCACCGCCGCCGCCCACGGCATCCCGCTCTTCGAACTCACCCCGCAGGCAGCCTCGTTGGAGCAGGCCTTCATGGACCTGACCCGGGACTCGGTCGAGTTCAACGCCACCGCTACCACCATGGAGGTGCCCGCATGACCACCCTCGCCATCACCCCGAGCCGCGTCCTGCGCTCCGAATGGCACAAACTGTGGACCGTCCGCTCCACCTGGATCACCCTGGCCCTGTCGAGCGCCCTGACCATCGGCGTCGGCCTCGCGATCGCCGCGACCTACGAGTCCGGCGGCGGCGACGCGGACGTGGACACGGTCCTCCTGGTCCTGCTCGGCATGCAGTTCACGACGATCATCATCGGCGTCCTGGGCATCCTCGTCACGGCGGGCGAACACTCGACCGGCATGATCCGCTCCACCATGACGGCCGTCCCGCGCCGCCTCCCCGTCCTGTGGACGAAGGCCGCGGTCCTGGGCGCGGTCACCTTCACCGTCGTACTCGCCACGAACTTCATCACCTTCCCGCTCGCCCAGACCTTCCTCTCCGGAACGGACCAGGAGGCCTCCCTCGGCGACCCGGGCATCGCCCGTGCCCTGGTCGGCAACGCGGCCGGCCTCGCCCTCCTCGGCGTCATGGCCCTCGGCCTCGGAGCCCTGCTCCGCTCCATCCCTGGCGCCATCGGCGCACTCATCGGCGGCGTCATGATCCTCCCGGAGGTCCTCACCACACTCCCGTACGACGCCATCGACGACGCCGTCCGCTACTTCCCGACCAAGTCACTCGACGCCGTCACCCACGCCCAGGCGACCGCGGACATGGCCTCACCGGGCGCGGCCCTGCTCGCCCTCGCCCTGTGGGCGGCGGCCACGCTCACGGCGGCGGCAGTGCTGCTGAAACGAAGGGACGTATAGCGCAGAAACGTACAGCGCAGGGACATATGACGAGCCGGCGTACGAGGATGGATCCGTGGTGGCAACTCGCGAACAGGACTGGCAGGGCGACTGGACCCCGAACGGGCAGCCCCTCACCCGCCAGTTGCACCGCATCGTCCAGTGGGCCCGCGCTTTCGACCGACGCCACCCGTGGGTCTGGGACGTCCTGCTCACAGGCTTCTTCGTGATCGCCTGCCTCACCGACTTCCTGAGCGGCGGCTGGAAGAACGTCACCGAAAACCTCGACACACCGACCTGGCTGGTCGGAGCGATGTCCCTGGGTTTCTCAGTGCCTCTGTTCTGGCGCCGGCGTCACCCCTTCGCGGTCCTACTGGCGATGCTGCCGTTCTCCGTCGCCAACGTCCTGACGGGCGCGGTCCTGCAGGCCTCCATGACGCTGCTCTTCGTCGTCTTCAACCTCGCCGTACGCACCCGTCTGCGCACCTTGCTCTGGTCGTACGCCCTCACTGTCGCGCCCTTCTGGATCGTGGGCTTCCGCTACCCCAGCGAGCAGGGCGGCCCCGGCGCGACCATCGTCCCGATCATGATGAGCCTCGCCCTGTCGGCGGTCGGCGGCATCGCCGTCCGCACCCGCCAGGAGTACCTGGCCTCGCTCATGGAACGCGCCCGCCAGCTCGAAGTCGAACGCGACCAGCAGACCCAGCTCGCCGCAGCAGCGGAACGCGCCCGCATAGCCCGAGAAATGCACGACATCATCGGCCACAACCTCTCCGTCATCACAGGCCTTGCCGACGGCGGCTCCTACGCAGCGGCCAAGTCCCCGCAGCGAGCCGCCCAGGCCCTGGAGGCCATCGGCACGACAAGCCGCCAGGCCCTCACCGAACTCCGCCGCCTCCTCGACATCCTCAGCGAGGAAGCCCCCACCGCCGAACTGACCCCCCAGCCCTCCCTCACAGACCTCGACCACCTCATCGACGGCGTACGATCCGCCGGCCTCCCCGTACGCGTAAAGACCCACGGCCGCGCGGCGGCCCCCTTACCCACCGGCACGCAGCTCACGATCTACCGCGTCATCCAGGAAGCCCTCACGAACACCCTCAAACACGCAGGCCCAGGCGCCACTTCACAGGTCTCCATCGCGTACGAGGACGGAGGCGCCGTCACGGTGACAGTCACCGACACGGGCCACGGAGGCACCCCACCGGACGACACCCCCGGCCGCGGCCTCACAGGAATGCGCGAGCGAACGGCCCTGTACGAAGGAACACTTGAGGCAGGCCCGCTACCGACCGGCGGCTGGCGGGTCCACCTCCATCTCCCGGCCCTCCCCGATCCGAAGGAATCCACTCCGTGACGACCGTCCTCATCACCGACGACCAGCCCCTCCAGCGCCTGGGCTTCCGCATGCTCCTGGAGAGCCAGGACGACATGACAGTGCTGGGAGAGGCCGGCAACGGCACGGAGGCGATCCGAATGACAGCCGAACTCAACCCCGACGTCATCCTCATGGACATCCGCATGCCCGGCCTCGACGGCATCGAGGCCACCCGCCGCATCGTCGCCTCCGGCGACCGAACCCGCGTCCTCATCCTCACCACCTTCGACCTCGACGAATACGCATACGCCGGCCTACGCGCAGGCGCCAGCGGCTTCCTCATCAAGGACGCACTCCCCGAGGAACTGCTGTCGGGAATCCGTGCGGTGGCAACAGGAGATGCGGTGGTGGCCCCAGGCCTGACCCGCCGACTCCTCAACGCATACGTCCACCACTTACCGTCCTCGGCACCGGACGACTCCCCTTCCCTGGACCCCCGCCTCGCTGTCCTCACGGAACGAGAACGGGAAATCCTCACGGTCATCGGCCAGGGCTGGACGAACGCCGAGATCTCCTCCCGCTTTCATCTGGCGGAATCGACGGTGAAGACGCACGTGAGCCGAATTCTCGCCAAGACGGGGGCGAGGGACCGAGTTCAGGCAGTAATCCTGGCGTACGACACAAGGCTGGTGCAGCCGTCCTGAAACGCAGAAAGCCCCCGTGCCATTGGCACGGGGGCTTTCTCTACAATTAGTTCGGCGGTGTCCTACTCTCCCACAGGGTCCCCCCTGCAGTACCATCGGCGCTGTAAGGCTTAGCTTCCGGGTTCGGAATGTAACCGGGCGTTTCCCTCACGCTATGACCACCGAAACACTA
>NZ_JAAKZY010000377.1 GCF_011045015.1 Streptomyces scabichelini
CCTTACGGGGCGCCCCCTGACGGGGCGCTCTTGGCTCGTCTGGAAGCATGTGACATGGTACTGGCGTGAACTCGCTACTGACCTGCGATGTTGTGGTCGTCGGGGCTGGGATGGTGGGGGCGGCCAGTGCTCTGTATGCGGCTCGGGCGGGGCTTGGGGTCGTACTTGTGGATCGCGGGCCTGTGGCCGGGGGTACCACCGGTGCTGGTGAGGGGAATTTGCTCGTCTCGGACAAGGAGCCGGGGCCCGAGCTTGAACTTGCCCTGTTGTCGGGGCGGTTGTGGGCGGATGTCGCCGCCGAGCCGGGCATCGCGGAAGCGGTCGAGTACGACCTCAAGGGCGGTCTTGTCGTTGCCTCCGGGGCGGACGGGCTCGAGGCTCTGGAAGAGCTTGGCGACGGGCAGCGTGCGGCCGGGGTCGAGACCGTGCCGGTCGGCGCCGATCAACTCCGGGATCTGGAGCCGCACTTGGCGACGGGACTCGCGGGCGGGGTGCTGTATCCGCAGGACGCCCAGGTGATGCCGACCCTCGCCGCGGCCCATGTCGTACGGCTGGCCAGGGCGGCGGGCGCCTCGCTGCGGACGGGGGCGACGGCCACGGAAGTGCTGCGCACGGGGGAGGGGGCGGTGCGCGGGGTCCGTACCTCTCGGGGCGACATCCACGCCCCGGCGGTCGTGAACGCGGCCGGTACCTGGGGCGGGGAACTGGCCGCGCTCGCCGGCACCTCCCTGCCCGTGCTGCCCCGGCGCGGCTTCGTCCTGGTCACCGAGCCGTTGCCGCCGCGCACGGTACGGCACAAGGTGTACGCCGCCGACTATGTGGCCGACGTGGCCAGTGACTCGGCGGCGCTGCAGACCTCGCCTGTGGTGGAGGGGACGGCCGCCGGGCCGGTGTTGATCGGGGCCAGCCGGGAGCGTGTCGGCTTCGACCGGTCCTTCTCGCTGCCGGTCGCCCGGGCGCTGGCGGCGGGCGCGACGCGGCTTTTCCCGTTCCTGGAGGGGGTCCGGGCGATGCGCGGCTACCTCGGCTTCCGTCCGTACATGCCCGACCATCTGCCCGCGATCGGGCCCGACGCGCGGGTGCCTGGTCTCTTCCACGCCTGCGGGCATGAGGGCGCGGGGATCGGACTCGCCACGGGTACCGGGCACTTGATCGCCCAGGTGCTGACCGAGAAGACCCCGGATCTCGACCTGGCCCCGTTCCGCCCCGACCGTTTCCCCGAGGAGGGCGTGTGAGAGCACCGAAGTCGCCACTGGAAGTGGTCCGCGCCCGGCCGGGTCCCGCCTTCACCGTCACCTTCGACGACCGCGAGATCACCGTCCTTCCCGGACAGACGATCGCCGCCGCCCTCTGGTCGGCGGGCATCACCTCCTGGCGTACGACGCGGAAGAGCGGTGAGCCGCGCGGTGTCTTCTGCGGCATCGGCGTCTGCTTCGACTGCCTGGTGAGCGTCAACGGGCGGGCGAACCAGCGGGCTTGTCTGGTGCGGGCGGAGACGGGGGACGTGATCCGTACCCAGGAAGGGACCGGTCGGCATGGCTGAGGGACCACGCCTCGTGGTGGTCGGTGCGGGCCCCGCGGGGCTTGCGGCCGCACTTGCCGCCGCGGGGCGTGGGGTACGTGTGACGCTGGTCGACTCCGCGGCGGAGGCGGGCGGGCAGTTCTACCGTCAGCCCGCCGCGGCGCTGGGCGCCCGCCGTCCCCAGACCCTGCACCACCAGTGGCGCACATGGGAACGGCTCCGCGACGGCCTCGCGGCACATGTCGCGGCGGGCCGCATCACGCATCTGACGGATCACCATGTGTGGTTCGTGGAGCGGAAGCCGGACACGTTTGTCGTCCACACCCTGATCGGCCCCGAGCAGGAGCACCCCGTCGCCGTCCCCGCCGACGCCGTGCTGCTGGCCACCGGTGGGTACGAGAAAGTCCTGCCGTTCCTCGGATGGACCCTCCCCGGAGTGGTCACCGCGGGCGGGGCGCAGGCCATGCTGAAGGGCGGGCTCGTGCTGCCGGGGCGTACCGCCGTGGTGGCCGGGACCGGGCCGTTGCTGATGCCGGTGGCGGTCGGGCTCGCGGCGGCCGGGGCCAAGGTCGCCGCGCTCGTCGAGTCCGCCGATCCCAGGGCCTTCGTACGGCACGCCAGGGCGCTGGCCGCCCACCCCGCCAAGCTGGCCGAAGGCGCCCGGTACGCCGCCGAGTTGGCCCGGCACCGGGTGCGGATCCACGTCCGGCACACCGTCGTCGCGGCGCATGGCAGCGACCGGCTCGACGCCGTGACCGTCGCCGCTGTCGACGGCGACGGGCGGGTCAGGACCGGCACCGAGCGGCGCATCGCCTGCGACGCCCTCGCCGTCGGCCACGGCATGCTGCCGCACACCGACCTCGCCGAGGCGCTCGGCTGCCGCCTCGACGGGACGGGCGTCGCCGTCGACGACGAGCAGCGCACCGATGTGCCCGGCGTCTGGGCGGCCGGGGAGACCACCGGGATCGGCGGCGCCGTGCTGTCGCTCGCCGAGGGCAGGATCGCGGGCCTCTCGATCGCGGCCCGGCTCAACTCCCGTACGCCGGACCCGCGTTCGTACGAGGGAGCCACGCAAGCCCGTACCCGACTGCGGGAGTTCTTCGCCGCCCTCGACACCGTCTACGCCCCGCACGCCCACTGGACCGAGCAGGTCACCGACGACACCGTCGTGTGCCGCTGCGAGGAGGTGCCCGCCTCCGCGGTCCGGGAGGCGGCGGGCGAACTCGGCGCCGGTGACGTACGCACTGTGAAGCTGCTGACCCGGGCCGGGATGGGCTGGTGCCAGGGCCGGATGTGCGGCCCGGCGGTGGCAGGGCTCGCGGGGTGCGAGTTCCAGCCCTCGCGACGGCCGTTCGCCCGGCCTGTACCGCTCGGCGTGCTCGCCGGAACCGACTTCGACCGGCACCACATGGGGTCTGTGGAGTCCATGGACTCCACGGACCGCACGGACCGCACGGACCGCACGGACCGCACGGACCGCACGGACCCCACGGACTCCACAGACCCCACCGAGGAAGGATCCTCATGACCGATCACCGCCCCTGGCGCGGCGTCCTCGTCGCCACCGCCCTCCCGTTGCGCGACGATCTCTCCGTCGACTACGACAAGTTCGCCGAGCACTGCGCCTGGCTCGTCGAGAACGGCTGCGACGGCGTCGTACCGAACGGCTCCCTCGGCGAGTACCAGGTGCTCACCCCCGAGGAGCGCGCCAAGGTCGTGGAGACGGCCGTCGCCGCGATCGGCGGAGAGCGCGTGATGCCCGGGGTCGCCGCCTACGGGTCCGCCGAATCCCGCCGCTGGGCCGAGCAGGCACGCGACGCCGGCTGCCGCGCGGTGATGCTGCTGCCGCCCAACGCCTACCGTGCCGACGAACGCTCGGTCCTCGCCCACTACGCCGAGGTCGCGAAGGCGGGGCTGCCGATCGTGGCGTACAACAACCCCATCGACACCAAGGTGGACCTCGTACCCGAACTGCTCGCGAAGCTGCACGGCGAGGGGTACATCCACGGGGTCAAGGAGTTCTCGGGCGATGTCCGGCGCGCCTACCGGCTGGCCGAACTCGCCCCAGAACTCGACCTGTTGATCGGCGCCGACGACGTGCTGCTCGAGCTGGCGATCGCGGGTGCCAAGGGGTGGGTGGCCGGTTATCCGAACGCGCTGCCCGCCGCGAGCGTCGAGCTCTACCGCGCCGCGGTGGAGGGTGACCTCGACACCGCGCTGCCCCTCTACCGGCAGCTGCACCCGCTGCTGCGCTGGGACTCGAAGGTCGAGTTCGTGCAGGCCATCAAGCTGTCGATGGACATCGCCGGGCGGCGGGGCGGCCCGGTACGCCCGCCCCGCGTCCCGCTCCTGCCGGAGCAGGAGGCCGCCGTGCGCGCCGCCACCGAGAAGGCCGTCGCCGCAGGACTCGCATAGCCCATAGACGCTCGTACAAGGAGGCTGGTCATGCGCAGCAAACTCGTCCTGCAGGCCGTCGACTCGCACACCGAGGGCATGCCGACCCGGGTGATCACCGGCGGCATCGGCACCATCCCGGGCACCACCATGAACGAGCGCCGCCTGTACTTCCGTGAACACCGCGACGACATCAAGCAGTTGCTGATGAACGAGCCGCGCGGCCATGCGGCGATGAGCGGCGCGATCCTTCAGCCGCCCACCCGCCCCGACTGCGACTACGGGGTCGTCTACATCGAGGTTTCCGGCTATCTGCCCATGTGCGGGCACGGCACGATCGGCGTGGCCACCGTCCTCGTCGAGACGGGCATGGTGGAGGTCGTCGAGCCGGTCACCACCATCCGGCTCGACACCCCGGCCGGTCTTGTCGTCGCCGAGGTCGCGGTGGAGGACGGGGCCGCCAAGGCCGTCACCCTCCAGAACGTCCCGTCGTTCTCCGTCGGCCTCGACCGCAAGGCCACGCTGGCCGACGGACGGACGGTGACGTACGACCTGGCGTACGGCGGAAACTTCTACGCGATCCTGCCGATCGACCAGTTCGGGCTGCCCTTCGACCGTTCCCGCAAGGACGACATCCTCGCCGCCGGGCTTTCGCTGATGGACGCCATCAACGCGGAGGGGGCGCCCGTCCACCCGGAGGACCCGTCCATCCACGGCTGTCACCATGTGCACCTCCTCGCACCCGGCGCCACGGCCCGGCACTCGCGGCACGCGATGGCGATCCACCCCGGCTGGTTCGACCGCTCACCCTGCGGTACGGGGACCAGCGCACGCATGGCGCAGCTGCACGCGCGCGGTGAACTCCCGCTGCACACCGAGTTCGTGAACGAGTCCTTCATCGGGACGCAGTTCACCGGGCGGCTCCTCGGGACCACCGAAGTCGCCGGGATCCCGGCCGTGCTGCCCAGCTTCACCGGGCGCGCCTGGGTGACCGGGACCGCCCAGTACCTGCTCGACCCGTCCGACCCGTTCCCGGCCGGATTCACCCTCTAGGAGACGCCCGCGATGCCCGCCCAGCGCACCGGCGCCCGGTCC
>NZ_JAAKZY010000378.1 GCF_011045015.1 Streptomyces scabichelini
CCCTGGGGGCCAGCGGCCCCTTAGGGGCGCGGGGAACTGCGCGACCAGCCACAACGAACCCGCAGCCGCCAGACAACACCATCCAGGCAGACGCAGGCGGGCCCGGGGCGCAGCCCCAGGGATGGGACGGGTAGGGGCGGCGGGGGCGACCTAACAGCCGATCAACCGACTCGCCAGGTACCCCTCGATCTGGTCCAGCGAAACACGTTCCTGCTTCATCGAGTCCCGCTCACGCACAGTCACCGCGTTGTCGTCGAGCGTGTCGAAGTCGACAGTCACGCAGTACGGCGTACCGATCTCATCCTGCCGCCGATACCGCCGCCCAATCGCACCGGCATCATCGAAGTCGATGTTCCAGTGCTGCCGCAGTGCCGCAGCCAGCCCCTTGGCCTTGGGAGACAGCTCCGGGTTCCGCGACAGCGGAAGAACCGCGACCTTGACCGGCGCAAGCCGCGGGTCAAGCCGCAGAACCGTACGCTTCTCCATCTTCCCCTTGGCGTTGGGCGCCTCGTCCTCGACGTACGCGTCCAGCAGGAACGCGAGCATGGCGCGGCCGACACCGGCCGCGGGCTCGATGACGTACGGAGTCCAGCGCTCGCTCGCCTCCTGGTCGAAGTAGGAGAGGTCCTGGCCGGAAGCCTTCGAGTGGGCCGTGAGGTCGAAGTCGGTGCGGTTCGCGACGCCCTCCAGCTCACCCCACTCGTTGCCGCCGAACTGGAAGCGGTACTCGATGTCCGCGGTGCGCTTCGAGTAGTGGGAGAGCTTCTCGGCCGGGTGCTCGTACCACCGCATGTTCTCCTCACGGAGACCCAGGCCGGTGTACCAGTTCCAGCGCTGCTCCATCCAGTACTCGTGCCACTTCTCGTCCTCGCCCGGCTTGACGAAGAACTCCATCTCCATCTGCTCGAACTCGCGCGTACGGAAGATGAAGTTGCCCGGAGTGATCTCGTTCCGGAAGGACTTGCCCATCTGCGCGATGCCGAACGGCGGCTTGCGGCGCGAAGTCTGCTGCACCTGGGCGAAGTTGGTGAAGATGCCCTGCGCGGTCTCGGGGCGGAGGTAGGCGACGGAGCCGCTGTCCTGCGTGGGGCCGAGGTGCGTGGAGAGCAGGCCGGAGAACTGCTTGGGCTCGGTGAACTGGCCCTTGTTGCCGCAGTGGGGGCAGTTGACGTCGGCGAGACCGTTCTCGGGCGGACGGCCGTGCTTCGCCTCGTACGCCTCCTCCAGGTGGTCCGCGCGGAACCGCTTGTGACAGGAGGTGCACTCGGTGAGCGGGTCGGTGAAGGTGGCGACGTGGCCGGAGGCAACCCAGACCTCGGTCGCCAGGATCACCGAGGAGTCGATACCGACGACGTCCTCGCGCGACGTCACCATGTAGCGCCACCATTGGCGCTTGAGGTTCTCCTTGAGCTCGACACCCAGCGGCCCGTAGTCCCAGGCGGCGCGCTGGCCGCCGTAGATCTCACTGCACGGGTAGACGAAGCCACGGCGCTTGCTCAGGCTGACGATGGTGTCGATCTTGTCGGCGGCCACGGTGCTCTCTTCATTACGACGACGGCGACGAAGCGGTTGCTTCAGGAGCGATTGCTTCAAGTGCGAATGCTTCAGATTACCGGCGGGCCCGCCCCCCGGATCAAATCGGTTCGAGGTCGGGGACGGACGGAGGGCTCGGGCAGGGCCTGCGCAGGGCTTGTCAGGACGCTTGTTGACAATCGTTTCCACTTTCATTGAAAATGGGTGTCATGAACGTACGTCGGCGCCTCGCCGCCTCTCGAATAAACACCGCCGGCACCGCGGCACTGGCGGCCACCGCCCTCGCTGTCTCCCTCTCCGCCTGCTCGTCCGACTCCGACGCCGCGGAGGGCGGGAACGGTGGGGGGAAGCTCGACGTCGTGGCGTCGTTCTATCCGATGCAGTTCCTCGCGGAGCAGATCGGCGGGGACCATGTCAGTGTGACCTCGCTGACCGAGCCCGGCCAGGAGCCGCACGACCTGGAGATCAGCGCCAAGCAGACCGCGCAGCTCCAGGAGGCGGACGCGATCTTCTACCTGAAGAACTTCCAGCCCTCCGTCGACGAAGCGGTGGGGCAGTCCGACGTCAAGACGAAGGTCGACGCGGCCACGCTGACGAAGCTCGAGAACCTCGGCACCGAGGACGGCCACGAGCACGGTGCCGAAGAGGGCGCGGAGGCGGAGGAGGAGCACGCCGGCGAGGAGGAGTCCACCCTCGACCCGCACGTCTGGCTGGACCCGGTGAAGTACGCCGAGATCGCCGAGGGCGTGGGCAAGGCCCTCGAGAAGGCCGACCCGGACAACGCGGCGGACTACAAGAAGAACACCGCGGACCTCGTGAAGAAGCTGGGCACTCTCGACACGGCATTCGAGGACGGGCTCAAGAACACCAAGTCGAAGGTCTTCTTCACCAACCACGCGGCCTTCGGCTACCTCGCCCAGCGCTACGGTCTCACCATGGAGGCCATCGCCGGCCTGGAGCCGGACAGCGAGCCGAGCGCGGCGCGCGTCAAGGAACTCCAGCAGGAAGCGAAGGCGGACGGCGTCACCACCGTCTTCTACGAGACCCTGGTATCCGACAAGACGGCGAAGACCCTGGCCTCGGACGCCGGTCTCAAGACTGATGTACTCGACCCGATCGAGGGCATCACCGACAAGTCCAAGGGCGACGACTACATCGCGGTCATGGAGTCCAACCTCAAGTCGCTGCAGACAGCACTGGGCGCCCAATGAACCACCCTCGGAGGACCCCGGCATGAAGAACGAGCCCGTCATATCCCTGCGTGGCGTGACGGCCGAACTCGGCTCACGCCTCGTCCTGCGGGGCATCGACCTCACCGTGCACCGCGGTGAGGTCGTCGCGCTGCTCGGCGCCAACGGCTCGGGCAAGTCCACGGCCGTCCGCACGGTCATCGGTCAAGTCCCGGTCACCCGCGGCGAGATAGAGCTGTTCGGCACGCCCCGGCGCCGTTTCCGCGACTGGGCGCGCGTGGGGTACGTACCGCAGCGCACGACGGCCGCGGGCGGGGTGCCCGCGACGGTGACCGAGGTGGTGTCGTCGGGGCGGCTGTCCCGTGCCCGCTTCGGGATCCTGCGCAAGGCCGACCGCGAGGTCGTCCACCAGGCCCTCGAACTGGTCGGCATGGCGGACCACGCCAAGCACTCCGTGAACGCGCTGTCGGGCGGCCAGCATCAGCGCGTACTCATCGCACGTGCTCTGGCCGCCCAGCCGGATCTGCTGATCATGGACGAGCCGATGGCGGGCGTCGACCTGGCCAGCCAGGAGGTACTCGCCGAGACCCTGCGCGAGCAGGTCGCCCAGGGCACGTCCGTACTCCTGGTCCTGCACGAACTGGGCGCCCTGGAGCCGCTGATCAACCGCGCGATCGTCCTGCGCGACGGCTGCGTGGCGCACGACGGCCCGCCCCCGCAGGCGGTCGGCCAGCACGCGCTGCCCGGCCACGACCACGTACACCCGCACGCGGCTCATGACGCCGAACCGGTCCGCACGGGCCTGCTGAGCTGAAGGACCGGCCATGGACATGCTCAACTACGAATTCATGCAGCGGGCCCTGCTCGCCGCCGTACTCGTCGGCATCACCGCACCCGCCGTCGGCATCTACCTCGTGCAGCGCCGCCAGGCTCTGATGGGCGACGGAATCGGCCACGTCGCGATGACGGGTGTCGGCCTCGGCTTCCTGCTGTCCTGGTCGCCGGTGTGGATGGCGACGCTCGTGTCCGTGGTGGGCGCGGTCCTCATGGAGCTGATCCGCTGGTACGGCAAGACGCGCGGCGACATCGCCCTCGCCATGCTCTTCTACGGCGGTATGGCGGGCGGTGTGATGTTCATCAACCTCGCACCGGGCGGCTCCAACGCCAACCTGACCTCGTACCTCTTCGGCTCACTGTCGACGGTGAGCGAGAGCGACGTGACGGCGATCTGCCTCCTGGCAGCCTTTGTCGTACTCGTCACCCTCGGCCTGCGCCGGCAGCTGTTCGCGGTGAGCCAGGACGAGGAGTTCGCCCGGGTGACCGGGCTGCCGGTCCGCGCCCTGAACCTCCTCACGGCGGTGACGGCGGCGGTCACGGTGACCGTCGCGATGCGGGTGGTGGGCCTGCTTCTGGTCTCGGCTCTGATGGTCGTCCCGGTCGCCGCCGCACAGCAGCTGAGCCGCAGCTTCGCGGCCACCTTCGCGATCGCCATGGCCATCGGGGTGAGCGTGACGATCGGCGGCACGGTCACGTCGTATTACCAGGATGTGCCGCCCGGCGCGACGATCGTCCTGCTGACCATCGGGGCGTTCATCGCGCTGACGGTACTGGCCACCCCGCTGAACCGACGCCGGGCCCGGGCCATGACACAGGCCGCCGGGGACCCGGCGGAGTGCGCAATTCCGGCCACCCGTTCCTCGACGGGGAAGGTCGGCGTCTGACTGCGCCCTGATCGGGCTGGCACAATGGCCCGGCAAGCCGCAGATGTGTGAGGAGGCAACGGTGACAACCGCTGGACCGCCCGTTCGGGGCCGTTCGACCAGGCAGCGGGCCGCCGTCGCGGCGGCTCTGGACGAGGTCGACGAGTTCCGCAGTGCGCAGGAACTGCACGACATGCTCAAGCACAAGGGCGACTCCGTCGGACTCACCACGGTGTACCGCACGCTCCAGTCCCTCGCCGACGCCGGCGAGGTCGACGTCCTGCGCACGTCCGACGGCGAGTCCGTGTACCGCCGCTGCTCGACCGGCGACCACCATCACCATCTCGTCTGCCGCGTGTGCGGCAAGGCGGTCGAGGTCGAGGGACCGGCGGTCGAGAAGTGGGCGGAGGCGATCGCGTCCGAGCACGGTTATGTGAACGTGGCGCACACGGTGGAGATCTTCGGCACCTGCGCGGAGTGTGCTGCCGCACGGGGGTAGGGGGCGGGTTCGTTTTCGGGTGCGGGTGCGTGG
>NZ_JAAKZY010000379.1 GCF_011045015.1 Streptomyces scabichelini
CAGTCCACCTTCCCCGCCTCCACCTTCCCTCCCCGCCTCGACATATGTGACACTTCCGGCATTTCCGTCAGGCCTGAGTGCGGCATGTCCGAGCGCAAGACGTCTGAACGCGACACCCCCGTCCTCACCCCCGCCCATGACTTCCCCCGGGCGATACGCGTGCGAAGGAGCCCGCGATGAGCGAGATGATCACCGCGGACCTGGTCGACCTCGACCTGTCCGCCGATACGAAGGAAGCGGCGGCGCGCGCCCTCGCCGAACGCATGGTGTCCAAGGGCCGCGTGACCGACCTCGACGGCTTCCTCGCCGACGTGGCCGCCCGCGAGGCGCAGATGCCGACCGGCCTCGACGGCGGCATCGGCATCCCGCACTGCCGCAGCGAACACGTCACCGAGCCGACGCTGGCCTTCGGGCGCAGCGCGGCCGGGATCGACTTCGGCGCGCCGGACGGGCCCGCCGACCTGATCTTCCTGATCGCCGCCCCGGCAGGCGCCGACGACGCCCACCTCACGATCCTGTCGTCACTGGCCCGGCAGCTGATGAACGCAGAGTTCACCGACGCGCTGCGGTCAGTGGGCGACGCGGAGGGGGCCGCCGACCTGATCCGCGGTAACGAGCCCGCGGTGGCCGCGCAGGTCGCCGCCGCGGCGCCCGTGCAGTCGGGCAGCACCGAAGACTCCGCGGCGGCACCGGCCGGAGCGGCCTCCGCCGAAGCCGCCGCGGACACCACGGCCCCCGCGCCGGCCGTGACCGTCGAGGACGGTCCCGCCCAGCCCGGCGGCACCCGTCCGTTCCGTATCGTCGCCGTCACCTCCTGCCCCACCGGCATCGCGCACACCTACATGGCGGCCGAGGCGCTGGAGAACGCGGGCCGCGAGAACGCCGACATCGAGGTCGTCGTCGAGCCGCAGGGCTCGGCGGGCTTCAACCGGCTCGACCCGGCCGTCATCGCCGCCGCGGACGGCGTGATCTTCGCGCACGATGTGCCCGTACGGGAGAAGGACCGGTTCGCCGGGAAGCCGACCGTGGACGTCGGCGTGAAGGCGGGCATCAACCGGCCCGCCGAGCTGATCGCCGAGGTCCGGGCGAAGGCCGAGCGCGGTGAGGTCACCGCGGCCGCCAAGCCCGGCGGTACGCCGGTCGAACGGGCCGGAGAGCCCGGCGAGCACTACGGCACGAAGCTCCGCAAGTGGCTGATGTCCGGCGTCAGTTACATGGTCCCGTTCGTCGCCGCGGGCGGTCTGCTCATCGCGCTCGGCTTCGCGATCGGCGGCTACCAGATCAACGAGGCCAAGCCGGTCATGGAGCACTTCGACTGGGGCCAGGTCGACAGCTGGGGCGCCCTGCTGTTCCAGATCGGCGGCGTCGCCTTCAACTTCCTGATCCCCGTCCTCGCCGGATACATCGCCTACGGCATGGCGGACCGCCCCGGTCTCGTCCCCGGCTTCGTCGGCGGCATGATCGCCTTCAACATCAACGCCGGTTTCCTCGGCGGTCTGGTCGCCGGTCTGCTGGCCGGTACGGTCGTCATGGGCATCCAGCGGATCAAGATCCCGCCGGTCCTGCGCGGCATCATGCCGGTGGTCGTGATCCCGCTGATCTCCTCGATCGTCGTCGGCTTCCTGATGTTCGTCGTGATCGGCAAGCCCATCGCCGAGGCGCAGAAGGCCATGACCGACTGGCTCTCCGGCCTCTCCGGCACCAACGCCGTCCTGCTCGGCGTCCTGCTCGGCCTGATGATGTGCTTCGACCTCGGCGGCCCGGTCAACAAGGTCGCGTACGCCTTCGCCACCGGCGGTATCGCCGTCCAGGACCCGAGCAGCTCCGCGATGAAGATCATGGCGGCGGTCATGGCGGCCGGCATGGTGCCGCCGCTGGGCATGGCCCTGGCCACCACGATCCGCAAGAAGCTGTTCACCACGGCCGAACGCGAGAACGGCAAGGCCGCCTGGGTCCTCGGCGCCTCCTTCATCTCCGAGGGCGCGATCCCGTTCGCCGCCGCCGACCCGCTGCGCGTCATCCCCGCCTCCATGGCGGGCGGCGCGGTCACCGGCGCCCTGACCATGGCGTTCGGCTCGACCCTCCGCGCCCCGCACGGCGGCATCTGGGTCACCTTCCTGATCGGTAAGCCGTTCCTCTACCTCCTCGCCATCGCCGTCGGCACGGCGGTAACGGCAGGCCTGGTCATAGCCCTGAAGGGCATGCGCAAAACAAAGCCGGAGGCCGAGCCGGCGACGCCGGCGGCCGCCTCGACGACGAAGGAGCCGGTCGCAGCCTGACCTCCACCCGTCAGAAACGCGCTGTGGCCCGGGATTTTCGTCCCGGGCCACAGCGCGCACTGACGCACGTCGGGTGCGGGTTCGTCGTGGCTGGTCGCGCAGTTCCCCGCGCCCCTAAAAGACCAAAAGACGAGCCCTCAGCCACCACGCACCGGAACTTGCCCACCGGCGGGAGGGGGCGTGGGTCGGTGCGTCGTATGCCCGTCGCGTAGGTTCGTTCTCAGGTCACCCGCACTGTGTACCACCACCGGGCCGTATGCCCACCCTGCGACGGGCTGACGCACCGGCCCACGGCCCCGACCCACCCACGAACCCAGGGGCGCGGGGAACTGCGCGACAAGCCACAACGAACCCCGCACGAAACAACGAACCCAACCGCTCAACCGCCGGAGGCAGAGGCACGCCTCTCCATGGCGTCCCGCGCAGCATCCTCACTCGCGTACACCTCACACATGTGCCGCCCATCAGACGTAGCGGTGTGCTCGACCTCCCAAAGGGACAGCTCCCGCCCGTCCAACAGCAGAAACGCATGCTCGTAGAGCGAGAAGCAAAGCCCCGCCCTCCTACCCCCGTACGGCCGCCCGAACGCCTGAGTGATCTCGTGCGCGAACGCCATCTGCAGCAGTTCGGCCATCTCCTCGCCAGGCCGGTCCGCGTTCTCGGCACGCCGCAACAACCGCCGCCCGTGATCCGCCGAGTCGTCCAGAACGTACACATGCCGAGACTCGGGAACCGGCGCCAGCCGCACCATGACAGGCATCTCGAAGTCCGGCTCGTCCGGCGGCAGCGGCAACCGCGCGGTCGCGGCCCGCAACTCCTCCTGGTCCTCGTACACCTCATGTTCCAGATGGCTGCCCGGCCCGGTGTTGTGGACAAGCTCCCAGAGCGTGAGCGCCGTACCGTCGGCAAGCAGCCACGTGTGCCGGTACGTCTCGCGGTGCAGTCCGGCACTGTGGTGCGCGGAGTGCAGCGAACTGTCGTACGCCAGCGCGCAGTCGAGCCGCCCTATCGTCTCGTCGGAGAGCTCGAAGGAATTCAGGGCGCGGCCGAGGAGTCGCGCGAGATGCTCCTCCGGAGACTCGGGCGACTCGGGTGGCTCGTACGCTGCCGTCTCGTACGGAACGCTCAAGGTTTCTCCCGGCGTTGCTGCATGTCACCTTGTGGGTGCATACCGTAGCCCCTCAGTCGGACATCATGTCCGGGAACCGAGAAAACGTACGCACAGAAAACGTGGAACCCGCGTGAGAAGTTCCCACACGCCCTGACGCAGGCTCAAACTCCCCTGGTCAAAGGCATCAGAGGGCACCAGACGGGGCCAGGCCCCGATTCCCGTACAACTCCCCGCCTACCGCCGCTCCCCGTACAACTCCCCGTACGCCGGCCACATCCCGCCCGGCCCCTCCACGGACTCGGCGGCCCGTACCGCCCGCACGATCGCCCGCGTCACGAGATCCGCGCCGGCCGCGAGGATCTCGTTCAGCGCGAGAGGGTTCTCCTCCGCCAGCGGACGCGCCCCCGTGGCGAGCGCGAACACCGTGTCCCCGTCGTTGAGCAGATGCACCGGCCGTACGGCGCGCGCGATGCCGTCGTGCGCCGTCCCCGCCAGCTTCTGCGCCTGCGCCTTCGACAACTCCGCGTCGGTGGCGACCACCGCGAGCGTGGTGTTCAGCGGGGGAGTGCCGTTCTTCGCCGCGGCCTCGGCGAGCCGCGCCCGCGCCGCCTCGTGCACCTCCTCTTCCGGATAGGTCATACGCCCCTGAAGCAGCTCCCCGTACAACGCCCCCGTCAGCGGATCCACCGCCGACCCCGCCGCGTTGGCCACCACGAGCGCTGCCACCGTGACACCCGAGTCGAGCACGGCACTCGCGGTGCCGACCCCTCCCTTCATGCTTCCGACCGCCGCCCCCGTACCGGCGCCCACACATCCCTCCTGGACCGGCGTGCCCGGCTCGCTCGCCGCAGCGGCCGCCACCGCTTCACGGCCCGTCGCCGCGTCCGGCCTGGCCCGGAAGTCGCCGCCGCGGCCCAGGTCGAAGACACAGGCCGCCGGGACGACCGGCACCACATGCGACGGATCGGGCCCGACGCGCATCCCGCGCCCCCGCTCCTCCAGCCAGGCCATCACGCCCGCCGCCGAGTCCAGTCCGTACGCACTGCCGCCGGTCAGGACCAGCGCCTCGACCTTGCGCACCACGTTGCGTGGATCGAGCGCGTCCGTCTCTTTGGTGCCGGGCCCGCCGCCGCGCACGTCCACGGCCGCGACTGCGCCGCCCTCCGGAGCCAGGACGACCGTGGTGCCGGTCAGCCAACCACCGCCGGTCCGCGTGGCGTGCCCCACGCGCAGCCCGGCCACATCTGTCAGAGCGCCAATTGTCATGGCACCCAGTGTCGACGAGATGCACGAGCGCGCACGAGAGGGGAGCCGAATATGCCGCCCCTGGACCCGGTCCGCCCCCGGACCCGGTCCGCCCCGGACCTGGACCCGGTCCGCCCCGGACCTGGACCCGGTCCGCCCCCGGACCTAGACCCGCTCCGGACCCGGACCCGCTCCGCCCCCCGGGCCGTACTCTGGAGA
>NZ_JAAKZY010000037.1 GCF_011045015.1 Streptomyces scabichelini
GTGGGGGGTGGTGCTGATGGCGGCCGGGCGCGGGTTGGATGTGGCTGGTCGCGCAGTTCCCCGCGCCCCTGAAGGGCGCGGGGTGTGAGCCTTAGTTGCTCAGTACTGCCAGTGCGTCGATCTCGATCAAGAGACCTGCCGGGAGGCCTACGTAAACCGTTGTGCGGGCGGCGGGCGGCGCGGTGAGCCCCTGCTCCTCGAAGTACTGGTTGTAGATCGCGTTCATCTCGGCGAAGTGGTCGACGTCCGTCAGGTAGACGCGGATCATCATCGCGTCGTCCCAGGTCGCGCCACCCTCTTCGAGGACCGACTTGACGTTGGCGAGGGTCTGGAGGGTCTGCTCGCGCAGGGTCGGCCCGGCTGGCGTCGGCGGCTGTCCCTCCACGGCGGGCAGAAAGCCGACCTGACCGGCGACCTGAAGGATGTTCCCCTTCTTGACTCCGTGCGAGAACTTGGCGGGCGGGGTGGTGTGGGTCTTCGGCGTGAGGGCGATCTTGTCCGTCTTGTCCGTCATGAGCTCGCTTCCTTGGGGTCTTTGAGGTTCTTGAGGTCCTTGAGGGGGGCGGTGCCGGAGTACTCGTGGCTGATGGTCTCGGCGGTACGCCGCACCAGCGGGAGCAGTGTGAGGAGTTCGTCGGCGGTGACGACGACGTTCGGCGCGGAGACCGACATGGCGGCGACGACGCGTCCGTCGGTGCCGCGGATGGGGGCGCCCACGCAGTTGATGGACTCCTCGTGGCCACCGAGGTCGGTGGCCCAGCCCTGTTCGCGTACCGTCGCCAACTCCTTGAGGAAAGCAGGGGCGTTGGGGATGGAACGGGCCGTGTACATGGGGTAGTCGAGCTTGTCCGCGAGGGTGCGGCGCTCGGTCTCGGGCAGGTCGGCGAGGAGGAGTTTCGCGACGGCGGCGACCGTGATGGCGACCGGCTTTCCGATACGGGAGTACATGCGCACCGGGTAGCGGCTCTCGACCTTGTCGATGTAGAGGACCTCGCCCTCCTCGTACACGGCGAGGTGGACCGTGTGCCCGCACTGTTCGTTGAGGCGTACGAGATGAGGGTGGGCGATCTCGCGGATGTCCAGGTTCTCGACGGCCTCCTGGGCGAGGGCGAAGAGGCGGGCGCCGAGGCGGTAGCGCTGGTCGGACTGGCGGTAGACGAGGCCGTGCTCGTGGAGGGTGCGCAGGAGCCGGAGCGCGGTGGACTTGTGGACGCCGAGCCGCTCGGCGACCCGGCCGAGGTCGGCGGGGCCCTCGGCGAGCAGCGGCAGGATACTCAGGGCACGATCGACGGTCTGGCTCATGGGGTACGTACCTCCTCCTTGGCCCGCGTCCACCCGGGGCCGAGTCGAAGTGTCCCCCACGCGTCGTCGTCCAGCGCGACCAGTCGGTCGGCGTGCTCGCGCGCGGGAGGCGCCCCGAGGTCATCGGGCACGGTGAGCGCGGCGGCGGCCATGAGATGCCCGTGCCGGATCCGTTCCCGCACGGGGAGCCCGCGAAGGGTCGCGGACAGGAATCCGGCGGCGAAGGCGTCCCCGGCGCCGACGTGCGCCACGACGTCCACGCGGAGGGCGGGGACGTGGGTGACGGTGTCGGTGGCAATGGCGGTGACGGTGGCGGGACCGTGGGGAGGATCCTCGTGTGGCTCGCGTTCGAAGACGGTGGCGCCTCGGTCGCCCTCCTTGACGACCAGTAGCCGTGGCTCGGGCAGCGTCGCGCGGATCGCGGTGGGGCCACCGGTGACGCCCCAGGCGGCCTCGGCCTCGTCGGCGCCCACGAAGACGAGGTCGCTGCCGCGGGCCAGGTCGAGCAGGATGCGGCCCGCATCAGCCCGGTCGTGCCAGAGGTCCACGCGGTAGTTGACGTCGAAGGAGACGAGGGGGCGGCCGGGGCGGGGTGCCGTGAGGTTGCGGAGGAGGGCGAGGCAGTCGGCGGAGAGGGCGGCGGTGATGCCGGAGAGGTGGAGTACGCGGCCGGAACGGATCTCGTCACCGGGCATGTTCGCGGGGGACATGGCGGAGGCGGCGGACCCCGTGCGGTAGTAGACGACTTCGGCGGGTGAGTCCCCGTCGAAGCCCTCAATGGCGCCCCCAACGGCACCCTCGTCGGAGCGCCGGTCGGCGCCCCCGTCGGCGCCTCTGCCGGAGCACTCGTCGCCGCCCCTGCCGACGCCTCTGTCGGAGCCCCCGTCGGCGACCGGTTCACGGAGGTCCCCCGAGCCCTGCTCACCGTCGGTACCCGCCGCCGCCGTCAGCGCCCGCTTCCCCGCCGTACGGAAGTAGATGCCGGTCGGCCGGACCGGGTCGGTCTGGACCGCGCTCGTGTCGACGCCGTGCGCCGCGATCCGCTCCACCAGGTGCCGCCCGAAGCCGTCGGCGCCCACCCGGCTGACCCATTTCACGGAGTGCCCGGCGGCGGCAAGACCGCACGCCACGTTGGACTCCGCGCCGCCGATGCCCCGGTCGAAGGACGGTACGTCGGCGAGACGGCCCGGCCGCGAGGGCAGGAACGTGACCATGGACTCGCCGAGCGTGACGACGTCCACGGCAGCGTCCACGGCAGGTTCGGGGCAGTCGGGTCCGGTGGGGGTAACGATGGCGGAGGCTCCTCGTCGTATCGCGGGTCTCAGCGGCTCCGTTGACCCGGCGTTGGCCGAGATGTTAGACAGCAGTAAGCGACATACGCAATGAGCGTTGCACATAATGCAACGCACCTCAGCAGGGAGGCTCCATGGCCGCCGACTCCGCCTCTGCCACCGCCGCAGAACGCCTCGCCGCGCTCGCGGAGGAACGCGTCGACCACCGCTTCAAGGGCCTCCCTCCCGACGCCGACGGCCTGACGGTCGGCGAGTTGGCCGCCCAGCGCCGCAACCTCTTCACCGACGGCTTCACCACCCCCGTACTCGCCCTCTCCGCCGAGCGCCTGGAGCACAACCTCCGGCTCATGGAGACGTACGCGAGCCGCCACGGCCTGTCCTTCGCCCCGCACGGCAAGACCTCGATGGCCCCTCAGCTCTTCCACCGCCAGATCGAGCACGGCGCGTGGGGCATCACGCTGGCGGTTCCGCACCAGGTGCGGGTGGCACGTGCCTTCGGGATCCAACGAGTCTTCCTGGCCAACGAGTTGGTGGACCCGGCCGCGCTGAAATGGGTCGCGTCGCAACTCGCCGCCGACCCGTCCTTCCGCTTCATCTGTTACGTCGACTCCGTGCGCGGCGTGGAGCTGATGAACGCGGCGCTGCACGGATCGGCCCGCCCGGTGGACGTCGTCGTCGAGCTCGCCGCGGGCGAGGGCGCCAGGACCGGCGTCCGTACCGAGGCGGAGTGCGCGGCGGTCGCGGACGCGGTGGCCGCCGTGGACACGCTGCGGCTGGTGGGCGTGGCGGGGTACGAGGGCGAGGTGCCGGACGCGAACCCGGAGCGGGTGCACGCGTGGCTGCGGCGTCTCGTCGCGCTCGCCGCCGACTTCGACAAGGCGGAGCGTTTCGCAGGTCTTGACGAGGTCGTCGTGAGCGCGGGCGGCAGCGGCTGGTTCGACGCGGTGGCCGACGTCTTCGCCGAGATTCCTGAACTCTCCCTCCCCGTGCTGAAGTTGCTGCGCTCCGGCGCGTACGTCTCGCACGACGACGGTCACTACCGCCGGATCACCCCCTTCACCCGCGTTCCCGAGGAAGGCGCCCTCCACCCCGCCTTCCGCCTCTGGGCGCAGGTCGTCTCCCGGCCCTCGCCTGACCAGGCCTTCGTCAACGCGGGCAAGCGGGACGCGGCGTACGACCTGGATCTTCCGGAGGCCCAGGCGGTCCGACGTGACGGCGACGGAGGCGGAGGCGGAGCCGAGCGGCCGGCGACCGGCATCACGGTCACCGGCCTGTCCGACCAGCACGGCTGGCTCCGTACGACCCCGGACGCGGACCTGCGGGTGGGCGACTGGCTCGGCATGGGCCTCTCCCACCCGTGCACGTCCTTCGACAAGTGGCAGCTGATTCCGCTCGTGGCGGCGGACGGCACGGTGGTGGACTACGTCCGCACGTTCTTCTAGCCCACCAACTTCTAGCCCACCAAGAGGCGCGAACAACTCGACAGTTCGGGACTCGACAGTTCGGGCGGAGCCCGGAAAGGCGGCACCATGGATCTCGTCATCCGCGACGCGGAAGTCGTCGACGGCAGCGGCGACGCTTCCTACCGCGCCGACGTCGCCATCGAGGGCGGCCGTATCACCGCGATCGTCAAGGAGGCCGCGGCGGCCGGCTGTCTGCGGCCCACCGCCACCCGCGTCCTCGACGCCGAGGGCCTCGTCCTCTCCCCCGGCTTCATCGACATGCACGCCCACAGCGACCTCGCGCTGCTCCGGGACCCGGATCACAGTGCGAAGGTCGCGCAGGGGGTGACCCTCGAAGTCATCGGGCAGGACGGACTGTCGTACGCGCCGGTCGACGACCGTACGCTCGCCGAGGTGCGCCGCGCGATCACCGGCTGGAACGGCAACGGCGACGACATCGACTTCACGTGGCGTTCGGTGGGCGAGTACCTGGACCGCCTCGACCACGGCTTCGACGGCGAGGGCATCGCGGTGAACGCGGCGTACCTCGTCCCGCAGGGCACCGTCCGCATGCTGGCCGTCGGGTGGGAGGACCGCGAGGCGACGCCCCAAGAGCTGGACCGTATGCGGCAGTTGGTCGCCGAGGGGATGGAGCAGGGCGCCGTGGGTCTGTCCTCCGGGCTGACGTACACCCCCGGCATGTACGCCAAGGACGCCGAACTCACCGAGCTGTGCCGGGTGGTGGCCGAGTACGGCGGCTACTACTGCCCGCATCACCGCTCGTACGGAGCGGGCGCCCTGGACGCGTACAAGGAGATGGTGGCGCTGACGCGCACCGCGAACTGCCCCCTCCATCTCGCCCACGCCACCATGAACTTCGGCGTGAACAAGGGGAAGGCCCCGGATCTGCTGGCCCTCCTCGACGACGCGCTCGCCTCGGGGGCGGACATCAGCCTGGACACGTACCCGTACACCCCCGGCTGCACAACCCTCGTGGCCATGCTGCCCAGTTGGGCGAGCGAGGGCGGTCCCGAGGCGATCCTCGCCCGGCTGAAGGACGACGACACCGCCGAACGGATCCGTCACCACATGGAGGTCGTCGGAGCGGACGGCTGCCACGGCGTGCCCATCGAGTGGGACACGATCGAGATCTCGGGTGTGTCGGAGCCGGCCCTCGCGCCCTACGTGGGCCGCACGGTCCAGCAGTCCGCCGACGAGCGCGGCGAGGCCCCCTGGACCACCGCCCGCCGTCTTCTCCTCGACGACGGCCTCGGCTCGACGATCCTCCAGCACGTGGGCCACGAGGAGAACGTCCAGGAGATCATGCGCCACCGCGTGCACACGGGCGGCTCCGACGGCATCCTCCAGGGCGACAAGCCGCACCCGCGCGCGTACGGGACGTTCCCGCAGTATCTCGGGCGGTACGTGAGGGAGTTGGGCGTCCTCACCCTTGAGGAATGCGTCGCGCATCTCACCTCACGCCCGGCCGCGCGCCTCCGTCTGGCCGACCGCGGCCTGGTCCGCGAGGGCCACCGCGCCGACCTGGTCCTCTTCGACCCGGCCACGGTCGCCGCGGGCTCGACCTTCGAGACTCCGCGCACGCTGCCGGCCGGCATCCCGTACGTCCTCGTCGACGGCCGTTTCGCCGTCGAGGACGGCCGACGCACGGACGTACTGGCGGGGCGGGCGGTCCGCCGGACTGCCGGGTAACCGCCCGCCGTCCGCGCCCCAAAGGGGCGCGGGGCTGTGACATATGCGGCTCCGCCGCGTGGGCGCGACCAGCCACGACGGACCCGCAGCTTCGAACCGCACTTCCAGCGGAGCGCTAGGGCTTGGGAAGGGTGCAGCCTGGCCGGCTCAGGTCGATCTTGTTGTCGAGGCCGACGCACGGGACGATCTGGTACGTCTGCTGGGCGTAGTTGATGCCCTGGCGGACGGTGACCTCGCCGCTCTCGTCGACCTCACAGGGGTTGTTGTCGGTGCAGCGGGCGCCGTCCTCGTTGCCGGTGTTGTTGACGGCGACGACCTTGCCGGTGGCGTCGTCGATGACGGGCGAACCGGACGTACCGCCGATGGTGTTACAGGCGGAGGTGTAGCGGACCGAGTCCTTCCAGGTCCAGGCACCTTCCTTCAGGCGGTACGCGAAGCCGTCGACGTCGCAGCTGTAGGTGCGCTTCCAGTAGCCGGAGACGACGGTGATGGCGGTACCGGCGGTGGGGCGCGCGGAGTTGAGTTCCAGGGCCTGTATGCCGTACGAGTCCTTGATCTGCTGGTACGTGCTGGTCAGCTGGTACAGCGAGACGTCGGTGTCCGTCATCGTCGAGTACGCGATCTTGCTCGCCTGGAGGGTCGCGACGCGCGTACCGGCGGAGTTGAGCAGGCCGAAGGTGCGGCTGGACGGCTGGTCGACGATGACCTCACCCGGCTCGGGGAAGCCGCTCTCCAGACAGTGGCCGTTGGACATCACCAGGGCCGGGTCGTTGTCCTCCGAGTCGGGGAGCCGTATGACCGAACCGGAGCAGTTGCTGAGCGAGACGGTGCCGGCAAAGTTCACGGCTCGGGCCGACGGCGCGGCGGCCCTGGACAGGTTCGCCGTCGTGGACGTGACCACGTCATGGGCCACCGATGTGACCGTGTCCGGGTCCACGCCCTTGCCCACGGTCGCGGCCGCGGGCTCGGCCGCGACGGCGCGCGCCTCGTCGGCGGGTGTCATGACCGTGGGGGCCGCGACCGTGGGCGCCGCGCCGATCCCGGCGAGTGCCAGGACGCCGAGCGCGGCAACGAGAGGTTTTCTCATGTGGGGGTCCCCTCTTACGACTTGGGCGACCGGAGAATTTCCGGCCGCCCGATGCATTGTCATGCGCATTGTGATCGCAGAGGGGCGTATGAGCAAGGAGTTGTTTCAGGCGGGGCGTTGTTATCGTCGATGTACAACCTGATCAGCGGCTACTTGGGGTCTTTGGTGGGGCGTTGGCCGCGGCCGGGGTTCTCGTCCGAGTTGCCGCGGTCGGGCTCGCTCGTGGTGGTGGGGGCCGCGGTCGTGGGCGGCTCGGTGGTGGAATCACCGGAGCGATCGGACTCGTCGCCCGCCTCGCCCCCGTCGTCCTTGCCGGGCCGGGAGTCTCCCGGTGAGGGGCTCACCGAGGCGCCGTCCGAGGCGACGGGTGACACCCCCTCCGGCCTCTCGGTCGACGTGCCGGACGGGTCGGCCGACGAGCCTGCCGCGCCGGGCCCGGCCGCGGCCGACGGGGACTGCCGGGCCTTCGGCGACTGCCGGTCGTCCACCCCGGAGGACTCGGAACCGAAGAGCCCGGCGACGACAACGGCGAGGAGTACGACACCCGCCACGCAGCCGGCGACGACCCCACGGCGGATCAGCCGGGCCCGGCGGCGGCGCGCCAGCTGCTCGCGGCGGTCCGGACGGTCTGAGGGGCCGGACTCGTCGGGCGCGTCGGCCGCGTCGGGCGCGTCGGGCGCGTCGGCCGCGTCCGTCACGTCGATGCGGACCGTGTCGTCGTACGCGTTCTGCCACCCGTGCGCGACCGCCGGGTCCGCGTACTCGTCGTACGCCGCCGGGGTCGTGTCGCCGTACGGGTGGTACACCATCGGCGCGCTCTGGGGTTCGCCGTTCTCCCGGTTCGCGCTGTTCATGCCGTACGTACCGGCGATCTCGTTTGCAGTATTCGCGCCGTACGTACCGCTGTGGGGCTGAGGGTCCGGTACATGGCGGGGGATTGTAGAGATAGGAGGGGCTCCTGGTGTAGCCGAGGGCGATATCCACCCAAAGCAGCACGTCTCGCGTGATGGAAAGCACGTCCCACGGAGCGTTACGCGGCCGTAAGCTCACCGACATGCAGGTGATCCAGTCGACCAAGCTCGCCAACGTCTGTTACGAGATCCGGGGTCCGGTACTCGAGGAGGCGATGCGGCTCGAGGCGGCCGGTCACCGCATCCTCAAGCTGAACACCGGAAATCCGGCCGCGTTCGGCTTCGAGTGCCCGCCCGAGATCCTGGAGGACATCCTCCGCAACGTCTCGTCGGCACACGGATACGGGGACGCCAAGGGCCTGCTCGCGGCACGCCGGGCCGTGGTCATGCACAACCAGACCCTCGGCATAGAGACGGACGTCGAGCACGTCTTCATCGGCAACGGCGTCTCCGAGCTGATCGTGATGGCGATGCAGGGCCTGCTCGACGACGGCGACGAGGTCCTCGTACCCGCCCCGGACTATCCGCTGTGGACGGCCGCGGTCTCACTGTCCGGCGGTACGGCCGTGCACTACCGCTGCGACGAGCAGTCCGACTGGATGCCGGATCTCGCCGATGTCGAGCGGAAGGTCACCGACCGGACCAAGGCGCTCGTGATCATCAACCCGAACAATCCGACGGGTGCGGTGTACGACGAGGCGATGCTGCGCGGGCTGACGGACATCGCGCGCCGGCACAACCTGCTCGTCTGCTCGGACGAGATCTACGACAAGATCCTGTACGACGACGCCACGCACACGGCGACCGCCAAGATCGCCCCGGACCTGCTGACGCTCACCTTCAACGGGATGTCGAAGGCGTATCGCGTGGCGGGGTACCGGGTGGGCTGGATGTCGATCTCCGGGCCGCGGGCGCACGCCGACTCGTACATCGAGGGGCTGACGATCCTGGCGAACATGCGGCTGTGCGCGAACATGCCGGGGCAGCATGGCGTGGTCGCGGCGCTGAGCGGGCGGCAGACGATCAACGATCTCGTGCTGCCGGGCGGTCGGCTGCGGGAGCAGCGGGACGTGGCGCACGAGCTGCTGACGCAGATTCCCGGTGTGACGTGCGTGAAGCCCAAGGGGGCGCTGTATCTGTTCCCGCGGCTCGATCCGAAGGTCTTCAAGATCAAGGACGACCGGCAGATGGTGCTGGATCTGCTGCGGGCCGAGAAGATCATGGTGGTGCAGGGTACGGGGTTCAACTGGCCGGAGGCCGATCACTTCCGGGTCGTGACGCTGCCTACGGCGCGGGATCTGACGGATGCGGTGACGCGGATCGGGAACTTCCTGGACGGCTATGGCCAACCGTGACGTTGTCGCTGCCGCTACAACTTTAGACGGAATCTAAGGTAGGATGGCTTCCTGTTACAGCACAGGAGGCCGTCCCCATGTACGAACCGATCCGCACCAAGTCGGTCCACACGATGGCCGGCACCGCCGACTTTCCCCACCGGTCGCGGGAGGAAGAGCTGGACATCCAGCTCGCCGGTCATCTGGCGGCGTTGCTCGCGGTGACGGATGAGTTGCGCGGGCTCGAGCCGTCGGCCGACCTGGACGTTGCCGCGGAGCGGCTGGCCGAGCAGGTGACGCGGCTGCGTGGTGGGCGTCCGCCGGTGCGCGCGGCGGTGGCCGCCGGTGTCGATGAGCCGCGTGCTGCTGCGCTCCAGCAGCGGGCGCACGCGCTTGCGGGGCGCGCGCTGGTCGTCGCCGCGTCTCGCGCGGATACGGGGGCCGCGATTCTCGCCGCCGAGCGCATGGATGCGCACGCGGCGGCCGCCGAGGCTTTGGCGGTTTGAAGCTGCGGGTGTGTGGGTGGCTGGTCGCGCAGTTCCCCGCGCCCCTGGGTGGGTGGTGGGTGCGGGGTCGTGGGCCGGTGCGTCAGCCCGTCGCAGGGTGGGCATACGGCCCGGTGGTGGTACACGGCCCTGGTGACCTGAGACCGAACCTACGCGACGGGCATACGACGCACCGACCCACGACCCCTCCCGCCGGTGGGAGGGAGCGGGGTTCGTCGTGGCGCAGGCTTTTGCTTTTTAGGGGCGCGGGGAACTGCGCGACCAGCCACAACGGGCCCGCAGTCGCCCATGGACCGAACCCACCCACCCGGTAGGCGCCCCCCGCAGGGGCACGGGGGCGATACCGGGACCGGTAAGTCACCCCCCGTTCACCCCGGACGCTGGGGAACTTTGGGTTCCGCGAGCAAGCTCCAGGTGTGAGACGAATAGTCGCTATCGTCCTCGCGGTGTTCCTGATCGGCGGAGTGGCAGCAGCCGTCGTCGCGGGCCGCGAAGGGCAGGACAAGAGCACGGCAACGAAGACCGTGCGGGGAGTGATCGGGTCGGAGAAGGCCGAGTTCTTCGCCGACCCCGACGTGGTGAAGGCCCTGGCCGCCAAGGGCTACACCGTAGAGACGGAGACGTCGGGTTCCTGGGCCATGGAGGGCCTGAACCTCAAGGGATACGACTTCGCGTTTCCGTCCAGCCAGGCGCCCGCCGAGGAGCTGGCCGAGAAGTACGGCGTACGGCAGCCACTGCCGCGCCCCTTCTACTCGCCCCTCGTGGTCGTGGCGCACCGCAGCGCCGCCGAGGTACTGGCCGCGAACGGACTCGCGACCGTCGGCAAGGGGAAGAGCGAGGGCAACGGCACCCTGAAAATGGGCGCCTATCTCGATGCCGCCGACGCCGACAAGACCTGGCAGCAGCTCAAGGGCGCGGACAAGTACGGCGAGCTGACCGGGACGCTGTTCGTGTCGACCACCGATCCGACCAGCTCGAACTCCGGCGCGCTCTACCTCGCCGCCGCCTCGTACGTCGCCGCCGGCGGGCGCGTGGCCAGTGACACCGCCGCCGTCGACGGCACCGCACCCCTGATGCACAAGCTGATCAGCGTCCAGGGCGCCCAGCAGACCAGTACGGACGCGGCGTTCAGGGATTTCATCAGCGGGGTCGGCAATCCGCTCGTCCTCGTATACGAGTCCCAGGTCGCCTCGCTGCTCATACAGCGCCCAGGAGGCCAGGAGGCCGACGACATGACCGTCCTCTACCCGGACACCACCGCCAACAGCGACCACACTGTCGTACCCCTCAACGAAGAAGGCCGCGCACTCGGTGAACTCCTCAGCACCGACAAGGAGTTGCGCAGGCTGGCGGTGCGGCACGGGTTCCGGCCGCAGGGCGCGAGCGCGGAGTTCACGGCGGCGACTGCCGCCCACACCACGTATCTCAACCAGAAGCTGACCGGCGTCCGGCAGGCGCCCGTGCCCGCCTCCAAGGTGCTGCACGAGATGGCGCGCCGGGCCCGGGGCTAGGGGGAAACAGCAAGTGACCAGCAACAACGAAGACTTCACTCTGACGCCGCCCGAGCCCGTCGCGGCCGTGCCGAAGGAGAAGGCCGGCGGGCTCGTGCCCGTCGACGAGTCGGTCCGTACGGACATGGACCGCAAGGCCGCCGAGTACGTCGACGGGCTCGCCGCCCTCGACGCCCGCTCCCCCGAGTTCGCGAGCAAGCTGGGCGAGATCGTCGCCCTCGGCTCGGGCGAGATGCGCGCCGCGTCCGCCCAGTCCAACCGCATGCTGGACCGCACGATCCGCAGCCTGCCCTCGAACGGCGAGGACGCCCAGTCGCGCGTCTCGTCCTCGCTGGTCGAACTCCGGCGTACGGTCGAGGATCTGGACCCGCGCGATCTGCCCGCGAGCAAGGGCCGCAAGCTGCTGTCCAGGCTCCCCGGCGGCAACAAGTTGCGGGACCACGTCGCCAAGTACGCTTCCGCGCAAGGCACGCTGAACAAGATCGTCGGCTCTCTGCGCGGCGGCCAGGACGAGCTGCGCCGCGACAACGCCGCCCTGCAGACCGAACGCGTCCGCCTCTGGGACACGATGGGCAAGCTCCAGGAGTACGTCGTCCTGACGCAGGCCCTGGACGAGGCGGTCGAGCGGCACATCGTCGGCGTCGAGGCCACGGATCCGGCGCAGGCCGACACGCTCCGAGCCGATGTCCTCTTCCCGGTGCGCCAGAAGCACCAGGACCTGCTCACCCAGCTCGCCGTGTGCGCACAGGGTTACCTGGCCATGGATGTCGTACGCCGCAACAACGAGGAACTCATCAAGGGCGTCGACCGCGCGGCCACCACCACCGTGTCCGCGCTGCGCATCTCCGTGATGCTCGCTTCCGCCCTCGACAACCAGAAGAAGGTCGTCGAGCAGGTCAACGCCCTGCGCGGCACGACGGAGGACCTCATCCGCGGCAACGCGGAGATGCTCGCCACGCAGTCCGGCGAGATCCAGCGCATCGCCGCGGACCCGGCGGTCGGCGCGGAGACACTGCGCAGCGCCTTCCAGCAGATCTACCGGACCCTCGACACGATCGACAACTACAAGGCCCAGGCCACGGAGACGATGGCCGCCACGGTGGAGTCCCTGACCTCCGAACTCCAGAACGCCACCGCGTACTTGGAGCGGTCGCGGTCGGCGAACGCGCTGGAAGGGGGGCTCGGATGAGAGTTCCCCAAGTACGCGGCACCGCGCTGGCCGCCGTCCTGCTGCTGGCGGTCACCGCGTGCACCGGGAGCCTGAGCTCCGAGAAGCCCGGGCAGTCCGGGCAGCCCGCCAAGGCCGAACCCGGCACCGTGCGCATCCTCGCCTCCAGCGAGCTCGCCGACATGGCCGAGGCCCTGGCCGGCGTCCATGAGGAAACCGGTGTCAAGCTCGAACTCTCCTACACCGGCACCCGCGACGCCGTCGACCAGCTCGCGTCCGGCCGGACGGACGGCCGGTACGACGCGGTGTGGCTGGCGTCGAACGACTATCTGCGCCTCGCCCCGGCGGCTGCGAAGAAGCTCGTGTCAGAGACCCCGATCATGGCCAGCCCGGTCGCGCTCGGCGTCAGGTCCGGCGTGGTGAAGCGCCTCGGCTGGAGACCGGAGGATGTCACCTGGTCCCAGGTGCAGCGGGCGGTCGCGGACGGCAAGCTGACGTACGGCATGACGGACCCGGCTCGCTCCAACTCCGGTTTCTCCGCGCTGGTCTCGGTGGCCGCGGCACTGTCCGGTGCCCAGTCGGCCCTGACGGACGCCGACGTGCGGAAGGCCACGCCGGAGCTGAAGACGTTCTTCGCGGGGCAGCGGCTCACGTCCGGCTCCTCCGGCTGGCTGGCGTCCGCGTATGAGCGCCGGGGCACGGTGGACGCGCTCATCAACTACGAGTCGGTCCTCGCCAAGATGAAGGGCATGACGGTGATCCAGCCGCGCGACGGCGTCCTCACGGCCGACTATCCGCTGTCTTCCCTCGCCGCCACGGACTCGGCCACCCGTGACAGGGTCCGCCGTGTCGCCGATTATCTGCGTGAACCGCTCAATCAGTGGCATATCGCGTACACAACCGGACGCCGCCCCGTCGTATCCGCCGCGCTGGCCTCGCACTCCCCCGCCCCGAGCGACAGACGCCGCGAGCTTCCCTTCCCCGCAAGCCGATCCGTCGCCGACGGGCTCCTCGACGCATACGAGAACAAGCTGCGCCGGCCCTCGCGCACGGTGTACGTCCTGGACACCTCGGGGTCGATGCGCGAGGGCGGCCGTCTGGACCTGCTGAAGAAGGCGCTCACCGATCTGACCGGTGACTTCCGTGAGCGTGAGGAGGTGACGCTGATGCCGTTCGGCTCCGCCGTCAAGAGCGTACGGACCCATGTGGTGCGGCCCGAGGACCCGCGGGCGGGTCTCGACGGGATCCGCCGCGACACGAAGGCGCTGAGCGCTGAGGGTGACACGGCGATCTATACGTCGCTGGAGAAGGCGTACGAGCATCTGGGTGCCGACGACGACACGTTCAAGTCGATCGTGCTCATGACGGACGGCGAGAACACGGCGGGCGTGGGGCCGGAGAACTTCGACGGCTTCTACGAAGGGCTGCCGTACGAGCGGCGGGAGATCCCCGTCTTCCCGATCCTCTTCGGCGACTCCGACCGAGCCGAGCTCGAGCACATCGCCGAACTGACCGGCGGCCGTCTCTTCGACGCCCGGCAGGGCTCGCTCGACGGCGCCTTCGAGGAGATCCGTGGCTACCAATAAGTTCTTCGGCTACCTGGAGTCCCGCAAGAATCTCACCGGCAGCGCGCTCGGGATCGTGGGTCTTGGCCTGACGTTCACGGGTCTTGCGGGCGCGTACTGGCCGATCGTCGTCGCGGGTCTGTACGGCGCCGGTGCGCTCCTCGCGCCGCCGGAGCGTCCGTCCCTGCCGGACTTCCCCGACCCGTCGGCCCAACTGGACGAACTGCGGGCAGACTTCGACAAGCTGCGCGACTACTTGACCGGAGTGGAGCTCCCCCCGGCGGCCTCCGGCCGCCTCACCGAACTCACGGAACTCCTCACGGCCCTCCTCGCTCCCGGCTGGGTCACGGAGGTCCTCGCCCAGGACCCGGAGGGCGTACACGCCCTGTCCCGTACGGTCCGCCAGGACATCCCGGAAGCGGTCGACACCTTCATACGAACTCGCTGGTGGACCCGCCTGACTCCCGGCACGGACCCGCCGGAGCGCCACCTGGAACGCCAGCTGTCGCTGCTGCAGGGCGAGATGGAGGTCCTGGCAACGAGCCTCCGAGAGGTGGAGGCCCGCCGCCAGGAGTCCCACACGCGTTACCTGGAGGAGCGGTCGTGATCAGCGGGCCTGGCGCGGCGCTGGGGGTCTTCGCCCCCGCCGCCCCTACCCGTTCCCGTCCACTCTCCTGGGGCTTCGCCCCAGACCCCGTTTCGGGGGCCAGCCCCCGGACCCCCGGTCCGCCAGGCCGATCAGCGGGGTCCAGGGGCGGAGCCCCTGCCCTCAGCCCAGGCGTTCCACCAGCGCCCGGTACTCGTCCCACAGTTCCTTCGGCGTGTGGGAGCCGAACGTGTTGAGGTGGTCGGGGACCAGCGCCGCCTCCTCGCGCCACACGTCCTTGTCGACGGTGAGCAGGAAGTCCAGCTCGGACTCGGAGAGTTCGAGACCCTCCGTGTCCAGGGCCGCCTTCGACGGCAGAATGCCTATCGGCGTTTCGACACCCTCGGCCTTGCCGTCCAGCCGGTCCACGATCCACTTCAGGACACGGCTGTTCTCGCCGAAGCCCGGCCACACGAACTTGCCCGCGTCGTTCTTGCGGAACCAGTTCACGTAGTAGATCTTCGGGAGCTTGGCAGGGTCCTTGTCCTTGGCGACGTCGATCCAGTGGCCCATGTAGTCGCCCATGTTGTAGCCGCAGAACGGCAGCATGGCGAAGGGGTCGCGGCGCAGTTCGCCGACCTTGCCCTCGGCCGCCGCCGTCTTCTCGGAGGCGACGTTCGCGCCGAGGAACACGCCGTGGTTCCAGTCGAAGGACTCGGTGACCAGGGGGACCGCGGTGGCGCGGCGGCCGCCGAAGAGGATCGCCGAGATCGGCACGCCCTTCGGGTCCTCCCACTCGGGCGCGATGATCGGGCACTGGGACGCGGGGACGGTGAAGCGGGCGTTGGGGTGGGCGGCCGGGGTCTCGGACTCGGGCGTCCAGTCGTTGCCCTTCCAGTCCGTGAGGTGGGCGGGCGTCTCCTCGGTCATCCCCTCCCACCAGATGTCACTGTCGTCCGTCAGCGCGACGTTGGTGAAGACGGAGTTGCCCCACAGGGTCTTCATCGCGTTGGCGTTGGTGTGCTCACCGGTGCCGGGCGCGACGCCGAAGAAGCCGGCCTCGGGGTTGATGGCGTACAGCTGGCCGTCCTCGCCGAAACGCATCCAGGCGATGTCGTCACCGATCGTCTCGACCGTCCAGCCGCGGACCGTGGGCTCCAGCATGGCGAGGTTGGTCTTGCCGCAGGCGCTCGGGAAGGCTGCGGCTACGTACTTCGACTCGCCCTGCGACGGCGTCAGCTTGAGGATCAGCATGTGCTCGGCCAGCCAGCCCTCGTCCCGTGCCATGACGGAGGCTATGCGCAGGGCGTAGCACTTCTTGCCGAGCAGCGCGTTGCCGCCGTAGCCGGAGCCGTACGACCAGATCTCGCGGGTCTCCGGGAAGTGGGAGATGTACTTCGTGGAGTTGCACGGCCACGGTACGTCCTGCTCGCCCTCGGCCAGCGGCGCTCCGAGCGTGTGCACAGCACGCACGAAGAAGCCGTCGGAGCCGAGCTCGTCCAGGACCGGCTGGCCCATACGCGTCATGGTGCGCATGGACACGGCGACGTACGCGGAGTCGGTGATCTCGACGCCGATCGCGGAGAGGTCCGAGCCGAGCGGGCCCATGCAGAACGGCACGACGTACATGGTCCGGCCACGCATCGAGCCGCGGAAGACACCCTGCTCACCAGCGAAGATCTCCCGCATCTCGGCGGGGTCCTTCCAGTGGTTCGTCGGGCCCGCGTCCTCCTCCTTCTCGGAGCAGATGAAGGTGCGGTCCTCGACCCGGGCGACATCGGTCGGGTCGGAGGCCGCGTAGTAAGAGTTGGGGCGTTTGATCGGGTCGAGTTTCTTGAAGGTGCCCTTACGGACGAGCTCCTCGCACAGTCGCTCGTATTCCGCCTCTGAGCCGTCACACCAGACCACGTTGTCCGGCTGCGTGAGTTCTGCGATCTCGTTGACCCACGAGATCAGTTCCTGGTGGTTGGTGGGAACGGCGGGGGGAGCCGCGATGTCGCGCGCCACGGTTGCTCCTAGATGAGGGGTTTTGTTGTCGAATGCCCCTTGGGGGCCGCGGCCCGGATGCTTCGTCTGGATCATTGGCGCTCATCCGGTGCCGACCGCACTCATTTGATCATCCGACGGGTTCGCGCATATGTCCAGAGCGCCTCACACCTGAGCGGACGTGACCATCACCACGCGATTCCCCCCGGGGGTTCATGTTTTATTGACCGTTTTGCCCCCAAGCCATAGTGACGGCCCGGCCTGCACCGCCCTCAAACCCCGATGAGACGATGGACACTTGGCACTTGTCACAGGGCCGAACTGATAGAGGACTTACGGTTCCGTAGGTACGATTTCCCGCATGACTGCGTCCGTCCCCGACGCGCCCTCGGACTCGCCGGTAGCCGACCGCGTCTCCTCCGCGCTCTCCCACCTCCCGCACCCGGACAAGCCCAAGCTCCGGGGCTGGCTGCACGCCGGAATGTTCCCGGCCGTGGTCATCTCGGGCCTGGTCCTCACCGCGCTCGCGGACTCGTCGCGCGCACGCATCGCCTGCGCGATCTACGTCCTGACCGCCTGCCTGCTGTTCGGCGTGAGCGCGCTCTACCACCGGGGCGACTGGGGACCGAAAGCCGACGGCGTACTGCGCCGGCTCGACCACGCGAACATCTTCCTGATCATCGCGGGGACCTACACACCGCTGACGATGCTGCTCCTGCCGGACACGAAGGGGCAGTGGCTCCTGTGGAGCATATGGGCCGCCGCCGCGGCGGGCATCGTCTTCCGGGTGTTCTGGGTCGGCGCCCCGCGCTGGCTCTACACCCCCTGTTACATCGCGATGGGCTGGGCGGCCGTCTTCTTCCTCCCCGACTTCATGCGCGCGGGCGGGATCACCGTCCTCGTCCTGGTCGTCGTCGGCGGCCTGCTCTACAGCGCGGGCGGCGTGATCTACGGACTCAAGCGCCCCAACCCGTCCCCGCGCTGGTTCGGCTTCCACGAGGTCTTCCACTCCTTGACGCTCGCGGCGTTCGTCGCGCACTACGTCGGGATCTCGATCGTGGCCTACTAGCACGGGTAACCTCCCCACCCAGCACGGGTAACCTCACCGACCTCGCCTTCAGTGGCCGCGGCTTTCGAGCCGCGGCCACTTTTGCGTATGGGAGCGTATTGACAGACCCAATCTTTTGACAGCTACTCTCATTTCATGGCTACCGTCACTCCACAAGCCGAGACCCCGCCCGACCCCCGTCGCTGGTGGGCCCTCGGCGCCCTCGTCGCGAGCATGCTCGTACTCGGCTTCGACATGACGATCCTCAACGTCGCGCTGCCGACGATGGCCGCGCAGCTGGATGCCGGCACGGGTGAGCTCCAGTGGATCGTGGACTCGTACATCGTCGTGTTCGCGGCGCTGATGCTGCCCGCCGGACTGCTCGGCGACCGCTTCGGACGGCGCAGGATGCTGATCGCGGGGCTCCTGGTGTTCCTCGCCGGCGCCATGTTCGGCACCCTCGTCTCCACGCCCGAGCTGGTCATCGCCGCCCGCACGGTCATGGGCGTGGGCGCCGCGCTGGTGATCCCGCTCGGTCTTTCCGTGCTGCCGTCGATGTTCGGGCCCGAGGAGCGCAGCAAGGCGGTCGCCGCCGTCACCGCCTCGATGGCCGCGGGCATGCCGCTCGGGCCGCTCGTCGGCGGGCTGCTGCTCGACCACTACTGGTGGGGCTCGATCTTCCTGATCAACATCCCGATGGTCGCCATCGGCGTCGCCGCCTGCCTCTTCCTGCTGCCGGAGTCCCGCGACCCGGCAACGCCCCGCGTCGACGTCCTGTCCACGGCGTACAGCGCGATCGGTCTGGGAGCGCTGGTCTTCGGCATCATCGAGGCGCCCGAGCGCGGCTGGGGCAGCCCGCTGGTCCTCGGCTCGTTCGCACTGTCCGCGGTTCTGCTCGCGGCTCTCGTCGTACGGGAACGCCGTGTGGTGCGGCCCATGCTCGACCTGAAGCTGCTCGGGCACCGCGGTTTCCTGTTCAACAGTCTGGCCGCGACGCTCGGCACCTTCGTCTTCTCCGGGCTGCTGTTCATGCTGCCGACATACCTCCAGGAGGTCGGCGGCAGTGACGCGTTCGGCACCGGGCTGCGGCTGCTGCCGATGATGGGCGGCCTGATGTTCGCCGCGCGGGCGAGCACGCCCTTGGTGCAGCGCGTGGGGCCCCGCCCGGTGGTCACCGCGGGTCTGGCGGTGCTGTGCTTCGCCGCGCTGCTCGGCTCCCGCACCGAGGCCGACAGCGGCTACGGGTTCACCGCGCTCTGGCTGACCATCGCGGGCCTGGGCTTCGGCCTCGCGATGGTGCCCGCGATGGACGCGGCGCTCGGCGGGATCCCCCGCGACGAGGCGGGCAGCGGGTCCGGGCTGCTGATGACGCTGCGGCAGGTGGGCGGCGCGATCGGTATCGCACTGCTCGGCAGCCTGGTCGCCAGTGCCTACGGCGACCGGATCGACACCTCGCGCCTCCCGGCCGAGGCCGCGGACGCGGCGCGCGAGTCGCTGACCGGCGCGCACGCGGTCGCCGAGCGGCTCGGCCTGCCCGGCCTCGCCCGCTCCGCCGACGCCGCGTACGTGGACGGCATGGGCACGGTCCTGGTGGTGTGCGGCATCGCGGCCCTGGTGACCGCCCTGCTGACGGCGGCGCTGCTGCCGAACGTACGGCCCGCCAAGGACGGTGAGGTCGCGGAAGGCGACACTCCGGTCATGGCTCGCAGCGAATCCGATGGCGGACAATGACGGGCATGACCACGGCACGAACCTCCCTGCCCGAAGCCGCCCGGCACCTGAGCCTGCGGGAGCGGAAGAAGCTCAAGACGCGCATCGCGATCAGGAACGCCACGTATGAGCTGATCGAGGAGCAGGGGTACGACGCCACGACCGTCGAGCAGATCGCGGAGCGCGCGGAGGTCTCGCCGAGCACCGTCTTCCGCTACTTCCCGGTCAAGGAGGACATCGTCCTCACGGACGAGTACGACCCCCTGGCGGTGGAGATGCTGCGGTCGCGTCCGGAGGACGAGAGTCTGCTGGACTCGATGCGGTTCATCATCCGGCGGTCGATGGACATGGCGATCGCCGACGACCCGACCTTCGCGGATCGGGAGATGAAGCTGCGCGTCGGACTGATGGCGAACGTCCCGGCCGTGCGCTCCCGGGTCATGGAGACCATGTCCGTCACGGGCCGCCTGATGTGCGGGGCGATCGCGGAGCGCACCGGACGGCACGAGAACGACCTGGAGGTACGGGTCTACACCATGGGGCTGATGGGCGCTCTCCTCGAAGCGACCATCTACTGGGCCGAGCACGACTACCAAGACGACGTCCTGGACCTGATCGACCGCACCCTCGCCACCTTCAAGGACCTGCCCAGGCGATGACCCGGGCGACGGCCCGGACGACGGCCTCAGGGCGCCGGAAAAGGACCGGGCCGCCGTACCGCGGTCATGGCATCCTGACCCCGTGAACGGTCCGGAGATCCACGTCGAGTTCGCCCCCGAGCTGGGCATGTTCGTGCCGCAGGCGCGGCGCGCGGGGGCCACGGAGGTCGTCACCGACGGGGTCTCCACGCTCGGGCATGTCGTGGAGTCGCTGGGTGTGCCGCTGACGGAGGTCGGCGGGCTCGTCGTGGACGGGCGTGAGGTGCCCGTGTCGTACGTCCCGGTGGCGGGTGACTCCGTCGAGGTGCGGGCCGTCGAACGGCCGCAGCAGGTGCCGGGGGCGCCGCTCCGTTTCCTGCTCGACGTCCACCTCGGCACGCTCGCCCGGCGGCTGCGGCTGCTCGGCGTGGACGCGGCGTACGAGTCCACCGACATCGGCGACCCGGCCCTCTCCGCGCGCTCGGCGGCCGAGCGGCGCGTGATGCTCAGCCGCGACCGGGGCCTGCTGCGCCGCCGCGAGCTGTGGGCCGGCGCGTTCGTCTACAGCACGCGGCCCGATGACCAACTCCGGGACGTACTGGGCCGGTTCGAGCCCGAGCTGAAGCCGTGGACGCGCTGCACGGCCTGCAACGGCATGCTCGAAGAGGCCGCCAAGGAGGACATCGCCGACCGGCTCGAAGGCGGGACGCAGCGCTCGTACGACGTGTTCGCGCAGTGCGGGGAATGTGGGCGCCTGTACTGGCGGGGCGCGCATCACGACCGCCTTGAGGCGATCGTGATGCGCGCCGTAACGGAGTTCGGCTCCTGAAGCTGCGCCCCGTAGGGGCGCGGGGCAGTGTGCAGTCAAGAGACCAGCTTCTCCCGGAGGGACCCCGCGTCCGTCACCGGTGCGTCGCAGGTGAACCGGCGGCAGACGTACGCCGCCGGTTCGCCCTCGACCAGCGGGCGGTCGGCGAGGAGCGGGAGTTCGTCGCTGCCGGGGGTGCCCACAGCGACGACCGCGCCTGGGGCGGTGGTCAGGAGGGCCGTGCGGTGGAGTTCCTTCGTCGCCGGGTCGTCCTCCGGTCCGACGACGGCCACCTCACGCGGCCCGTCCAGCAGGGCCTCCGCGGTCGCGAGTCCCCAGCCGATGAAGCGCGGGGCGCGCGGGCCGAGCGCCTTGACGACGCCCAACGCCCCTTCCGCGGCGGTGCGATGGGGCTCGGCGCCGGTCTGGGCCGCATAGCTCAGCAGGGCACCGGCGGCCGCGCTCCACCCGGAGGGCGTGGCGCTGTCGGTCGGGTCCTGCGGGCGGCGGATCAGCTTCTCGGCGTCGGCGGCCGTGTCGTACAAGGCACCGGACTCCTCGTCGACGAACCGCACCAGCACATGGTCGAGCAGGAACCCGGCGAACTCCAGCCAGACCCCCTCACCGGTCACCGAGGCGAGCGCCAGGAAGCCCTCGGCCACATCCGCGTAGTCCTCCAACACGCCTGCGTTGGCGCCGACTTGGCCGTCCTTCGACGTACGGGCGAGCCGGGCGCGCTCGTCCAGATGAAGACGTACGAGGAGATCGGCGGCCTCGAGCGCGGCCTCGACGAGGTCGGGGCGGTCGAAATACGCGCCGGTCTCCGCGAGGGCGGCGATGGCGAGACCGTTCCAGGCGGCGACCACCTTGTCGTCGCGGCCGGGAGCGGGCCGCTGCGCACGGGCCCGGTTGAGGCGCTGCTTGACGGACTCGATCCGCTCGGCGTCGAACACGCCTTCCTGCTGCGGCAGTTGCAGAACGGAGGCGCCCTCTTCGAAGGTGCCCTCCTCCGTCACGCCGAAGTACAGGGCGGCGAGTTCGGCGTCCTCCTCGCCGAGGATCTCGGTGAGTTGCCGGGGCGTCCACACGTAGTACGCGCCCTCGACATGCTTCCCCGTACCGTCATCGCTGTCCGCGTCGAGCGCGGAAGCGAACCCGCCCTCGTTCGTGCGGAGTTCGCGGACCATGAAGTCGGCGGTTTCGAGGGCGACGCGACGGGCCAGGTCGGAGCCGGTGGCGCGCCACAAGTGGGCGTACACACGGCACAGCAGGGCATTGTCGTAGAGCATCTTCTCGAAGTGGGGCACGACCCACTCGCGGTCCACGGAGTACCGGGCGAACCCCCCGCCCAACTGGTCGTAGATGCCCCCGCGCGCCATCCGCTCACATGTATCGGCGGCCATCTGCAACGCGCCCTCGGCCCCGGTCCGCGCGTGATGCCGCAACAGGAACTCGATCGCCATGGACGGCGGGAACTTCGGCGCCCCGCCGAAGCCGCCGCGCTGGGCGTCGTAGTCCCGAGTGAGCCCGAGCAGCGCCTGCGCCAGCTCCTCCTCACCGGGCACGGTCGTGTCCCCGTACGAGATCTCCCGCCCGGCAAGATCCCGCGCGATCTTCCCGGCGACGTCGGCGACCTCCTCACGCCGGTCGCTCCACGCGCTGTGCACCCCTTCCAGCACCTGCCGGAAGGAGGGCATGCCCTGCCGGGGCGCGGGCGGGAAGTAGGTGCCGAAGTAGAAGGGCTCGGCGTCCGGGGTGAGGAAGACAGTCATGGGCCAGCCGCCCTGCCCGGTCGCCGCCTGCACGGCCTCCATGTAGACGGCATCCACGTCGGGCCGCTCCTCGCGGTCGACCTTGATGCTCAGGAAGTGCGCGTTGAGGTAGTCGGCGGTCTCCCGGTCCTCGAACGACTCGTGAGCCATGACATGACACCAGTGGCAGCTGCTGTAGCCGACGCTCAGCAGCACGGGAACGCCCCGTTTGCGCGCCTCTTCGAAGGCCTCGGCCGACCAGGGCCACCAGTCGACCGGGTTCTCGGCGTGCTGGAGGAGGTAGGGGGACGTTTCGTGGGCCAGTCGGTTCGGCATGGGGTCCATCCTGCCGCAGTACCCGCAATTCCCCGGACAAGCCGTGATCGCTGCCCTCTCGCGCCGACGTGCCGTCCGCAGGACACTTGGCCGGGAAAGTCATCGCTGGCGGAGGGGGACCTGACATGCGGGACAGCCATCGGGCGGAAGCCGAGCGGCTGTTGGCCCGGGCCGTGGAGGAGGAGGTTCGGCGCTCGGGCGGGCGGACCGATGGGAGCGTGCTGCTGTCGCGGGCGCGTGGGGCGCTGGACGCCATCGCGGAGACGGCCGCGGAGGAGTACGAGGCGTACACGAAGGCGCTGGACGAGGCGGAGGCGGGCCGGCTGACCTTCGGGCAGCGGTACGCGCGCGAGGGTGGGGGGACTGCGCTGCTGGTGGCGGCCGTCGCGGCGGTCGCGGCCGGCGTCACGGACCTGGCCTTCGGTACGGGTGCGGGGACGGCGGTCGGTGCCGGGGCCGTGGTCGGTGTGGCGGGCGCCGCGACCACCGTGCTGAAGGTGACCGCCTCCCATCTGCCGGCCGCCAGCCGCCGGGCCGGGGCCCTGAGCCAGCCGGGCGGCCCCGAGCAGCTGCGGCTCCAGTGGCTGACCGCCCTTGAGGTACGCGGCATCCGCCCGTTCCTCGACCAGCAGCGGGTGCTCAGCGCGTCCACGGGGCCGAAGAAGAAGGCGCCACAGCTACGGGGTACGGACAAGAGCGCGGCGGCACGCAGGCGCAGTGTCCTGGAGCGGTCCTTCGACCAGCTCCCGGAGCCGGAGGGGCCGTTCGCGGGCCGCAGGCAGGAGCTGGGACGGGTGGCGCAGTGGGTGCACGCGGCCCGCGCGAGCACGGAGACCAAGCCGACGGTGGTCGTGCTGCACGGCGCTCCGGGCTCGGGCCGCAGCACCCTCGCGATCCGTGCCGCGCACGCGCTGAGGGATCAGTTCCGGGGCGCGTGCGTGGTGGATCTGCGCGGCGACAGCCCGGAGGAGCCGCCGCTGTCCACCCGTGACGCGCTGCTGCACCTGCTCAACCGGCTCGGCGCGTCCCGCGAGCAGTTGCTGTTCCGGGAGCGTTCCTCGCCGGAGCAGCAGGTGCGGCGGCTGAGCGAGCTCTATCACCAGCATCTGACGGGCCTGCCCGTGACGATCGTGCTGGACGACGCGAGCGATGCGGAGCAGGTACGGACCCTCGTGCCCGAGCGCTCCGACAGCCTCGTCCTGGTCACCGCCCGCAAACCGCTCGACCTGCCCGCCGACCTCCCCGCCTGGGTGCACCAGCTCTCCGTGGACGCGCTGGACGCGTCGGGCGCCGAGGAGCTGCTGAACGCGGCGGCACAGGACACCTCGGGCCCGTACGACGCCGAATCCTGCGACCGGGTGAGGGAGTTGTGCGGCGGCCTGCCCCTCGCGCTGCGCATCGCGGGCTCCGCACTGGGCCCGCGTACGCACCGGCAGCTCGCCACCGATCTGGCGGCGTACGGCCCGGTCGAGCCGGTCGAACGGGTGCTGTGGCTGCGCTACACGGACCAGTCCGACACGGCCCGGCGGCTGTGCAGAAGGCTGGCTCTGGCGGGCCGCGCGTCGCTGGGCGCGGCCGCGGCGGCCGCCCTGCTCGCGACGGACGAAGCGGAGGCGACCCGGCACCTGGAGGCCCTGTCGCACGCCGGCCTCATCGACCACGTACGCGGCAGCCGCTACCGCCTGCACGACCTCGTCCGCGCCTTCGCGCAGGCCCGCCTGCTGGACGAGGAGGAACCTGCCGAGCGTACGGCCGCGCAGGAACGTCTCATCGTGAACTACGGGGAGTTGGCCGACTCGGTGATCCGCCTGGTCGACGGCAAGACGTCGACGCGCGCGGACACGGTCGGCCCGCACGGGTTCACCTCGCTGGACGCGGCGCTGCGCTGGCTGGACGACGAGTCGAGCTTCATCACGGCGGCCCTGCGGCACGCGGAGGGCGTGGACCAGGCGGCCGTACTGAACCTGCTCGGCGCCCTGTGCGACTACTGCCTGCTGCGCGGCGACCTCTACCGCCTGGGCGAGATCAGCGAGTTGACGCAGGCGGTGGACCAGGGACTGCTCATGCGCTCGGTCCAGTGGCGCACGGGCATCGCGGCCCGCCAGCTCGGCGAACTCGACAAGGCGCGTACGCAGCTCGCCTCCGTGGTGGACCTCTACTTCGAGGCGCACCACGACGCGGGCGCGGCAAGGGCGTTGTGCTCCCTCGGGATCACGCTCCACCACCAGGGCAACCTCACGGAGGCGGCGGCCAGGCTCCAGGAGGCCATGGACCTCCAGGCCTCCCCCGAGCTCGCGGCGGACCGCGCCTGGACGATGCACGCGCTGGCGGCGGTGGAACGGGACCGGGCTCGCCTCGCCACGGCCCTGGAGCTGCTGACCCAGGCCCTGGTCCTGCACCGCCACGGCGAGTCCGTGCACGGTGAGGCCTGGGCCCACTTCCAGCTCGGCCAGCTGGGCCTGCGCATGGGCGACGTACCGCGCGCGGAGGCGGAACTCCGCGAGGCCCTCGACCTGTACGGCCGCACCCGCGACGCCCGCGGCGAGGCCTGGGCCCTGACCCAGCTCGCCCGTGCCCGGCTGGTCGACGGCGACCCGTCCTCCGCCGTGGACGGCCTCCGCCAGGCGATCTCCCGCCACCGCGACAACGAGGACGCGCGCGGCGAGGCGTGGACGGTGTACTACCTGGGCCAGGCGCTGGAGGAGTCGGGCAGCCTGGATCAGGCGGTGCGGGAGCTGGAGCGTTCGCGGACGATGTTCTCGCGGATACGGGACGTGTACGGGCTGGCCTGCGCCCGCCACCACTCGGCCCGCGCCACCCGCGACCAACGGGCCGCCCAGACGGGCTCGTTGCGCAACTCGGGCTTCGCCCGCCAACTGCTCGTGGACGCCCGGGCGGACTTCCAGCGCATCGGCGTGGCCCATGGCGAAGCCTGGACCTGCCTGGAACTGGCGGTGGTCGACGCGGGCAACGCCCGTACGCAGTCCGCCCTCACCTTGTGCGACGAGGCGGCCTCGCTCTTCGCCTCCTACGGCGACCGCAGAGGCGAGGACTGGGCCCGGTTCCTGCGCTGCACCCTGCTCCCGTACGCCTCCCCCGGCGGCAACGAAATCGGCACCGCCGTCGCCCAGGAGGAACTGACCCAGCTGGCCCGTACCGACCATCCGGCTCGGGACGGAAAGCTCGACGACTACGTGGGGGCGTATCAGCTGCTGCTGGAGCGGGGGATCGATCTGGACGCGGGCTGGCAGGCCTGGCGGCTGGGGATGGTGCCCAGTCGGCATGCGCGGGAGGTCATGGGGGTGCAGGTCGCGGCGGGGAAGGGTTGAGCGGTGACGGGGTATGCGCCGGACCCGGGAGACGGGTCGATGCCGCGGGACGAGTTACGGAGTCCTACGCCACCGCCTGAGGATCCGGTGCCGTTCGTGGGGCGGGACGAGGAGATCGAGTCGCTCGCCGAGGGGCTGACCAGGGCTGGGCTGGGCGGAAGGGTGCCTGTCCCGCAGGTACTCGTGCTGCACGGGCCGCCCGGCGTCGGCAAGACGGCGCTGGCCGCGGCGTTGGTGATGAGGCCGGAGCTGCCTCGGGTGCACTGGATCCCGGTGGGGGCCTTCGCAAACACGGAGACGACCCTGTTGCGGCTGCTCGCCGAGCACGGCGCACCGCGGCGGGAGATCGTCGCGGCGGCGCTGAAGGGTGAAGAGGAGTTCCAGCGGGTTCTGCGGGCCCAGTGTGCGAGGTTCATCCGCGGTTCCGTTGTGGTCCTCGACGTCCTCGACAAGGGGAGGCCCGCGCTCGGCCGCAATCTGCTGGCCGTACTCGGCAACAGGCGGAATCTGGTGATCGTCACGGGGCGGGAGGCGTCGGACTGGGGGGACCTGGGCGCCCGGCTGCATGCCGTGGGGCCGCTTGGTCCGGCGGACGCGGCCCGACTGGTCGAGGCCGTCGCCGCCGCCAAGCACGCACGTAGCGCCCTCGCCCCTGCGAGTGCTCACCGCCAAGCAGTCGACGCGGCGCAGGGGCTGCCCGCGCTGCTGCGCGTCGCGGGCGCCCAGCTGGCTTTCGGCGACCCGTTCTCCGGGATCTCGACCCCCGACGCTCTGGTCACCCGCGTCCTGGATCTGTGGGATTACCTTGCCGACGAGCGTGCCGTGCTGGAAAAGCTCGCCTTCCGGGAACCGAACGGCCCGTTCACGTCCCGCACCGTCGAGGCGTTGTTCCCGGAGCGCGACTCGGCCTGGGCAGCTGTCACGTTGGACATGCTCGCGGCGTTCGAGGTGGTGCAGGAGACAGGTGACGGAGTGTTCGTCCTGCCGTCGCAGATCGCCACCGCCATACGAAACCGTGTGCCGACAGGGAGCCACCCTTCTCACGCCACTGCCGTGGCCTCGCAACTGCTACAGGCCGTCGGGAAGCGTGTCCGGGATGCGGCCGACGCGCTGGACGGTCGGCACCGGCCGTCCCCGCACAGTCAGTCCTCCGGTCAGCGCACACCCGACGAACTCGCCCGGTCCGCCGATGAGTTCATGGCCCTGCTCAGTGACTCTCCGCCCAGCTCGCGGGAGATGCACCTCCAAGGCACAACGCACCTCACCGGGGCGCTGGCGTCCGTGTTCACCGTGTACGGCGATGCCCACCGGCTCGTGGCTCTGCTCCGGCTCATACGCCGTCCCTCGCCCGGACTCCTGAGCGAGGCCGCCCGCGATCTGGGCATGCCTCAGGAAGCCCGGGAACTGCTGGGCCGGGTCGGCCGGGACACTTCGTACGAGGCCGCGCCCGCCTGGTACTCATCGGGCGACCTGCAACAGGCCCTGCGTACGTCAAGCAACGCACGAGTCCAACAAATCGCCTACCGGCCCGGGTGGTTGACTGTCCGCGGCGCGGCGCTGTGCGACCAAGGGCGGCCGTTGGAGGCTGTCCAAGTGCTGGAGGAAGCCCACACGGCTCATCGTGGCACCGGCTGCACGCGCGGATGCGGCTGGGCTCAGCTGCACCACGCGCGCGCATGCCTGCTGCTCGGGCGGGCGGCGGAGGCCGAGCACCTGCTGGGGCAGGCTGCAGAAGCGTTCCGGTCCGTCGGTGACGTACGTGGCGAGAACTGGGTGGCCACGGAGAAGATCCGGCTCCTCCTGCTCCACGGGCGAGAGGGGGATGCTCTGGATGTCGCGCGGCGAGCGCTCATCGCGCACGAGCGTTCAGAGGACATCCGCGGAATGGGCTGGACTTGCCACTATCTGGGACTGGCCCACGCCAGAAGGGGCAGCGAGGAAGACGCCCGCTCGGCACTGCGGTTCGCGGGGGGTCACTTCCGGGACTGTGCCGACGAGCTGGGGAGCGCCTGGACACGGCACCGGCTAGCCGTGCTCACCTCCGAAGGCGGGAGTGTCGACGAACTCGAGGCGGTGGCCACGGAGTTCGCCGACCTCGGCTGCACGCTCGGACAGGCGTGGTCCCTGCTTGAAGTGGCGCTCCGCTCACCACAGGTGTCGTCCTTCGACGACGCCGTGACGCTTGCCGAGGAACTCTTCCGTGACCTGGGCGACCTGAATGGCCTCACCTGGGCAAACACCCTGCGCGACATGCGGCGCCGCCCTACGGAGTATCTCGTGCTGGAGAGCTCGTCCAGTCGTCTCGGTTCGGCGTACCTCAGTAGCTGTCTCTGGGAGTTCGGCAACTCGGTGAACCAGCGCCGGCCCGCCATCCCCCTACGGGCCCGCGATCTCGTCGCCGTACACCGCGATCATGAGGAGCCGGAACCGGAACCGGAGCTGCCCCCGCTGGTGCAGCACCCATGGGTAGGGCTTCCGCCGGCGCTCCCCGCGTCCCCCAGGCGGAACACGCCCCACTGCCGGGTCCGCATCACCCTCCTCGACGACTCCCCCACCACATCGGCCACCGCCCGCCTCCTCCTCCGTGTGACCCCGACCCAGGACCACCCTTGGTCCGCCCACGCCGAGGCCGGAACCCCATGGCTGACCGCCACCGCGGTCCCGCTCACGCCCGCCTCCGTCGAGCCCGCCACCGCCCTCCTGCGCCCCGCCGAACAGGCCGCCCACGGTGGCGAATTCACGTTCACGGCGCACCGGCCCGGCCGTCACGTCATCCGCTTCACCGTCGCCCTGGAACGCACCGGCACGGTCCTCCAGCAGGTGGAGACGGAACTCGACATCCTCGACGGCGACCACCTCCGCGACCTCGCCGGCCCGCGGGCCGCCTCGACCACGGAGCGGTAGCGGGCGATGAGCACGGAACTCCGGGTCCGCGTGATCCAGGACCCCAGCCAGGGTTTCACCACCCTGCCCGACGAACTGGCCAAGGGCCCCGACATCACCGTCTGCTTCGATGTCCTGGCCGGCGACCGCATCAGGGCCCGGCTGTACGGACCCGCCGTACCGTCCCTGTTCGGCACCGAGCACCGCGCGGACCTCACGGCCCGCCCCGCCGACGTGCGCACGGCCGCCGCGCGTCTGTGCCGCGTCTGGAAGGAACTCCTCGTCGACTTCCGGCCGCTGACACGGGACGGCCGCCCGGCGCCGGACGGCCCGGAGCAGCCGTACGCCTCCCTCGTGGACCTGCGCACCCGCCCGCCGCGGGAGTTGTACGACATCGTGGAGGAACTGGCGCTGGCAGGCAGCGAGTTGCTCTTCGGCACCCTCCTCGGCGGCCAGGACCGGCGGATCGAGCGCTTTCGCGAGTATCTGGCCGAGTCGCTGTCCGCCCGCGAGGGGCTGCGCGTCCGCTTCGACTCGGAGCTGTATCTGCCGTGGCCGATGGTGTGCCTGCGACCCGAGGACGTCCCGGCGCCCACGCGGGACGCGGACCCGGCCGCCGTCCATCCCCGTTTCCTCGGCCACCGCCACCAGATCGAGCAGACCGGCGGCGCCTATCCGTGGCTGGACGGCCGCCGGGAGGCCCCGGCCGTGCCCGCCGTGAGCCTCAACCGCGACACCCGGATCGACCGCAAGGGCCGGACCCGGGCCGCGGAGGTGGCGGCCCTGCTCGCCAAGGACACCGAGTTCGTGGAGCGCACGACGCGCACCGAACTCACCCGGGCCCTCGCGGACAGCGGCCTGTGCGAGCAGCTGATGTACTTCTGGTGCCACGGCCACTTCGTGCACAACGGCACCCAACCACCCTGTCTGGCCCTGAAGTTGACCGACCAGGCGACCATCGACGCGCACACGGTGCGGGACTGGCGGCGGCGTCTGGGGGACGACAGCCCGTTCCAGCCGTTCGTGATGCTCAACGCCTGCCATGCGGGGGTGCCCGCGGAGGGCGGTGACTCGGCGTTCCTGGGAGGGGCGCTGATCCAGGCCGGCGCGCGGGGTGTCCTCGGACCGCAGATCGAGATGCCGCAGATCTTCGCGGCCGAATACGCGCTGGAGTTCCTGAGCCGCTATCTGCGCGGCACCGAGACGGCGGGCACGGTCGCCCACGCGGTCGCCCGGTACTTCGCCGACGAGCTGCACAATCCGCTGGGCTTCGCCTACGCCCTGCACTGCGGCATGGACACCCGCCTGGAACGGACCGTTCCGCCGACCGGGGAACAGGAGATCACCGTATGAACCCGGGCGGCATGAACGCGGGCGGCGTGAACGCGGCCGACGGGCACCCGGCTGATGTGCACCTGGTCGACCTCGGCTCCGACGGCTGGCTCCTGGAGGAGACGTCCGGCGGCCCGCGTCCCGTCCCCGCCGACCGTCTGGACGACCATTTCGCCGAGGAGCTTTCCCCGCCCGACTGGGCGACCGACCTGCTGGTCTATGTCCACGGCTGGCAGACCAGGCCCGAGTCCGCACTCATGGCTGTCCACCGGCTGCTGGACCTGACGGCCGACCAGTACGACCGCCATCAGGCCCTCTATCCGCAGCTCAAGCCGTGGCGGCCCTGGACGGTCCTCGTCCGCTGGCCCTCCCGCTCCCTGCCCTCCCTCGGCGGCTACCGCCGCATCCGCGACCGGGCGCACACGATGAGCGCGGACGGCGGTCACGCGGCCCGCGTCATCGGCCGGCTGCTGGGCTACCTCGACACGCACCGCGCCGATCCGGCCGCGGCTCCCGTCCTGGCCAACCGCGACGGCCAGTACCTGCACCTGATCGGCCACTCCTTCGGCTGCCGCTTCCTGTGCGAGGCGGTGCAGTGGGCGGCGGACGCCCCGGCCACTCTGGGCTGGAGCACACCGGAGCCCCCGAACCGGCCCTTCACCGTCGACTCGATGCTGCTGCTGCAGATGGCGGCCCCGCGCGACGCCTTCGCGTCCCGGTTCACCGCCCTCGCCGAGGCACCGCTGCGCGGCCCGGTCGTGGCGACGTACTCGCAGCACGACCGCGCCACCGGCTTCTGGCACCTACGGGCGGAGCGGCGGGCGGGCATCGGTTACGCGGGCATCGGCACCGCCCCCGCACCGGTGTCGTCGATCAGCATGCTCCCGCCCGGAAAGCCGTACCCCCTCTCCACCCTCGACCACCGCTTCGTCAGCGTCGACGCGAGCGACGTCTTCGTACGCGGTCACGGCCCGGCCGGCGCCCACTCCGACCACCTGCACCCGGAGTCCGCCCACCTGCTGCTGTCCCTGGCCGACCATTCGCGCTGACGCGCCGTCTCAGTCCTCGTACGGGTCCACCATCAGTCCTCGTACGGGTTCACCACACGAAGCGGCTGCCGGACGGCCGGGGTCTGCCGTGTATCTGGTGCCGCAGCCTCGTACGCAGCGTGTCGATCTCGTCGAGTACTCGACGGTCCTGAGCGGTCAGGGCGGGCGTATGAGGCAGCACGTCTTGATGAGACCCACTGGGTGTCATCAAGACATGCTGCCTCAGCAGTTCAAGCCGCTGAGCTCTCAGCCCTTCGCAGGCGAGGCGTTCCCCCCGGAACCGGCCTTCTTGTCGGAGCCGTCCCCCTTCGGGTCCTTCTCCTCCTCGAAGTCGACCTTCCCCATGTGCCGGTTCATCGACTTCATCAGGCCCCACACCGCCACGGCCATCACCGCGAACACGATGAAGCCGAGGACGCCAGGGGTCACCTTGTCCTCGTCGACCTCCGCCGCGAGGGGGACGAGGTGCGTCATTGCCAGGCTTGCGCTTGCGCTCATGTCAGGCATTGTCTCTCAGGACTGCCGGATGCCCGCGAAGAGGTCGTCCTCGGGGAGGGACGTATCGACGAGGGACTTCGCGAGCTCGTACTCCTCCGTCGGCCAGACCTCCTTCTGGATCTCCATCGGCACGTGGAACCAGCCCCCGTCGGGGTCGATCTGCGTGGCGTGCGCGATGAGCGCCTTGTCGCGGATCTCGTAGAAGTCGGCGCACGGAACGTGCGTGGTCAGGGTCCGCTCGGCGCGCTGGAACTCGTCCCAGCGCTTGAGCCAGTCCCCGTAGGGGGACTCCATGCCGCGCTCCAGCAGGGCGTTGTGCAGTGCCTCGGTGCGCGGGCGGTTGAAGCCCTGGTTGTAGTAGAGCTTCTGCGGCCGGTACGCCGGCCCGAACTCCGACTCCGGGTACTTCTCGGTGTCCGCCGCCCCCTCGAACGCCACCATCGAGATCTTGTGGGTCATGATGTGGTCGGGGTGCGGGTAACCGCCGTTCTCGTCATAGGTCGTGATCACCTGCGGGCGGAAGGAACGGATCTTGCGAACCAGCTCCCCCGCCGCCTTGTCGACGTCCTCCAGGGCGAAACAGCCCTCGGGCAGCGGCGGCAGCGGGTCGCCCTCGGGCAGGCCCGAGTCGACGAAGCCGAGCCACTCCTGCTTGACGCCAAGAATCTCGCGGGCCTCGTCCATCTCCTTCTTGCGTACCTCGTGGATGTGCTCCTCGACGTACTTGTCGCCCTGAAGCTTCGGATTGAGGATGGAGCCGCGCTCCCCGCCCGTGCAGGTCACGACCAGCACGTCCACCCCCTCGGACACGTACTTCGCCATGGTGGCCGCGCCCTTCGACGACTCGTCGTCGGGGTGGGCGTGTACGGCCATCAGTCGCAGCTGGTCAGTCAAAACACAATCCTCGTCAGTCGGCGCCCCGTTGCATAGGCGCGATCGGCGGCTTCTATAGTGACCGAATCGGGGGGTGAAAAATTCCGGGCCACGCGCTTTGCGCCCCCGCGGAGAGGACGATCATGAGTACGGCGAGCACGCAGCTGCCCGAGGGCCGGTACGGCCGCTCCGCGGACGAGCGCGCCGACCGCAAGCTCAAGGTCATCGGCAGTGTCCTGGGTGTCGCTCTGCTCCTCCTCATCGGCTGGTTCGCGTACCACTACGTGGGCGGCAGCAAGATCAGCGCCGAAGTGATCACCTTCGACACCTCCGCCGACGCGGTCAAGGTGCACCTGGAGGTGCGCAAGGACACGGACGCCAACGGCTACTGCACCATCCGCTCGCAGGCCGAGGACGGCGCCGAGGTGGGCCGCGCGGACTTCCGCTTCGACCAGGACGCCTCGCGCATCGACAAGGTCGTCACGCTGCGCACGACGGCGCCGGGCACCACGGCGGAGCTGCTCGGCTGCCACGCCGACTGACACCGGCCTCGTACGTATCCCTGCGTATCCCTGGCATCGGACCTCGATACCTGCGCGCCGACTGGAATCCGTAGGCGCTGACCTGCGTTGACGTGATTCTGATGGCTTATGTCCTCCCCCTTCGCCCGCTGAATTGTTAGGCTCGTGGTTTCGCCCTCCCCTGGAGGAACATTCTTCTGGGTAGGGCGATGCTTTGTATTCCCAGTACCGACGAGGAGCACCTGTGACCCAGACCAGCGAGAACGTCACCTGGCTGACCCAGGAGGCGTACAACCAGCTGAGGGCCGAGCTGGAGTACCTGTCTGGTCCTGCGCGCACGGAGATCGCCGCCAAGATCGCGGCCGCGCGCGAGGAGGGCGACCTGCGCGAGAACGGCGGGTACCACGCGGCCAAGGAGGAGCAGGGCAAGCAGGAGCTCCGGGTGCGCCAGCTGACCCAGCTCCTTGAGAACGCGAAGGTCGGCGAGGCGCCGGCGGCCGATGGTGTGGTCGCGCCCGGCATGGTCGTCACCATCGCCTTCGACGGTGACGAGGACGACACGCTGACGTTCCTGCTCGCCTCGCGCGAGTACGCGAGCGCGGACATCGAGACGTACTCGCCGCAGTCCCCGCTGGGCTCCGGCGTGAACGGCAAGAAGATCGGCGAGGACGCCCAGTACGAACTGCCGAACGGCAAGCTCGCCTCGGTGAAGATCCTCGAGGCCAAGCCGTACACGGCCTGAGTCCACGCGATCCGTTCCACCTGGCCCTCGGGCCTGTACGTCGTCCCTGACATGCCCCCGGCGCCCGGCGAATTCCATGCCCCGGGGGCATCGTCATGCCACATCCCTCAGTCGGCTTCCTGGATCAGGCCGTCGCCGAGCGGTACTTCCGCACCGCCAGCGTCCGGAATATGACGATGATCAGGATCGAGTAGATCAGCGACGCCCAGACCGGGTGCTGCATGGGCCAGGCGTCCGACGGCGAGACCCCCGGGTTGCCGAACAGCTCGCGGCAGGCCTGCACCGTGGCGCTGAACGGGTTCCAGTCGGCGACATGGCGCAGCCAGGGCGTCATCTGGCTGGAGTCCACGAACGCGTTCGAGACGAACGTGACCGGGAAGAGCCAGATCAGCCCGCCGGAGGTGGCCGCCTCGGGCGTACGTACGGACAGGCCGATCAGCGCGCCGATCCACGTGAACGCGTACCCGGCCAGGAGCAGCAGTCCGAAGGCGCCGAGCACCTCACCCACGCTGGTGTGGGTGCGCCAGCCGACCAGCAGGGCGACGACGGCCAGCACCAACAGCGTGAGCGCCGTCTGCACCAGGTCGGCGAACGTGCGGCCGGTCAGCACGGCTCCGCGCGCCATGGGCAGCGAGCGGAAGCGGTCTATGAGCCCCTTGTGCATGTCGTCGGCGATGCCCGCGCCGGCGCCCGCGGTGGCGAAGGTGACGGTCTGCGCGAAGATGCCGGCCATCAGGAACTCGCGGTAGACGCCCGGATCTGTCGTGCCTCCGATCTTCATGGAGCCGCCGAACACGTACGAGAACAGCACCACGAACATGATCGGCTGGATGAGTCCGAAGATCACCATCTCGGGGATACGGCTCATCCGGATCAGATTGCGCTTGGCGACGACGAGGGAGTCCCGCACGGACTGGCCGAGGGCACTCCCCGGCTGCACGGCCTGCACGGCGTCGGTGACGGCACTCATGAGGCGGTCTCCTCGGTCTCCTTCTTGGCTTTGGCCTTGCGGCCCTTCGCGTCCTGCACCCCGCCGTTCTCCTCGTCCTCCGCCTCGGCGAGGTGTCCCGTCAGGGAGAGGAAGACGTCGTCGAGAGTGGGGCGGCGCAGGCCGATGTCGTCGATCTCGATACCGCGGGTGTCCAGCTCGCGGATGACCTCCGCGAGGAGCTTCGCGCCGCCGGTGACGGGCACGGTCAGCTTGCGCGTGTGCTCCTCGACGGTCGTCTCGCCCTTGCCGAAGCCCCGCAGCACCTCGGAAGCGGTCGCTATGTGCTCGCGCTCGTGGACGACGACCTCCACGCGCTCCCCGCCGGTGCGCGCCTTGAGCTGGTCGGAGGTGCCGCGGGCGATGACGCGGCCGTGGTCGACGACGCAGATGTCGTGGGCGAGGTGGTCGGCCTCTTCGAGGTACTGGGTGGTCAGCAGCAGAGTCGTACCGCCGGAGACCAACTGCTTGATGACTTCCCACAGCTGCTGGCGGTTGCGGGGGTCTAGGCCGGTCGTCGGCTCGTCCATGAACATGACGGGCGGCGAGACGACGAGCGCCGCAGCGAGGTCGAGCCGACGGCGCATGCCGCCGGAGTACGTCTTGGCGGTGCGGTCGGCGGCGTCCGCGAGGTTGAACTGCTCGAGCAGCTCGCCCGCCCGCACCTTCGCGTCCTTCGCCTTCATCTGGTAGAGCTGGCCGACCATCTGGAGGTTCTCGCGGCCGGTCAGGTATTCGTCGACCGCGGCGAACTGGCCGGACAGGCCGATCGAGCGCCGCACTTCGTTGGGGTTCTTGAGCACGTCGATGCCCGCGACGACCGCCTTGCCCCGGTCGGGGCGCAGCAGCGTGGTCAGGCAGCGGACCGCGGTGGTCTTGCCCGCGCCGTTCGGCCCGAGCAGGCCCAGCACGGTGCCCTCCGGGACATCGAAATCGACGCCGTCCAGAGCCCTTACGTCACCGAAGGTCTTCACCAGGCCTTCGGCGTAGATGGCGCCTGGCATGTGAGTTCTCCACGTCGTTGGGGATTTCTTCGGAAAGACTGGATGTGCGGAAATACTGGAATTGCGTGCTTGCCCCCCCGCCCATGAGTGGCGAGAGACACACCATAACGCGATGTATCGCGTTTCTCAACGAGTTTTTCCCGCCTGTGGACAACCGGGTCCGGACCTCGGCCGCCGACCTCGACGGCCTGGCGGGCCGACGGCTCGGCAGACGTCAGTCGACGCGTCAGCCGATGCGTCAGTCGATGACCGTGTAACCGGCCTCGCGCAGTGCCTGCCCCACCTCGGCGCAGTGCTCCGGCCCCTTCGTCTCCAGGTGCAGCTCCACCTCCGCCTCCGTGAGCCCGAGCCGCGGATCGGTCCGTACGTGACTCACATCGAGGACGTTAGCGTCCACCACTGACAACACCCCCAGGAGCGTGGCGAGGGCCCCGGGGCGGTCCGTGAGGCGCAGCCGCACCTGAAGATAGCGGCCGCCCGCGGCCATGCCGTGCCGCAGGATGCGCTGCATCAGCAGCGGGTCAACATTGCCGCCGGACAGCACCGCCACGACCGGCCCCTCGAACTCCTCCGGCGTGCTCAGCAGCGCCGCGACGGGGCTCGCGCCGGCGGGCTCGACGACCAGCTTGGCCCGCTCCAGACACAGCAGCAGCGCGCTGGACAGGGCGTCCTCGGAGACCGTACGGACCTCGTCCACCAGGTCGCCGACGATCCGGAACGGCACGTCGCCGGGGCGCCCCACCTTGATCCCGTCGGCCATCGTCGCCGGGTTCTCGATGGACACCGGCCGCCCGGCCGCCAGCGAGGGCGGGTACGCCGCCGCGCCCGCCGCCTGCACCCCCACGACCCGCACATCGGGCCGCAGCGACTTCACGGCGATCGCGATACCCGCGGCGAGACCGCCGCCGCCGATCCCGACGACGATCGTGCGCACCTCGGGGCATTGCTCCAGGATCTCCAGGCCGACCGTGCCCTGGCCCGCGATGATGTCCGGGTGGTCGAAAGGGTGGATGAACACCGCGCCCGTCTCGGCCGCGTACTCCTGCGCGGCGGCCAGCGTCTCGTCGACCACCGTGCCGTGCATACGCACCTCGGCGCCGTAGTGCCGCGTCGCGGCGACCTTCGGCAGCGGGGCGCCCGTCGGCATGAACACCGTGGAGCGCACACCGAGCAGCGAGGAGGCCAGGGCGACACCCTGCGCGTGGTTGCCCGCGCTCGCCGCGACGACACCCGCGGCGCGCTCCTCGGGAAGCAGCCCGGCGATCCGCACGTACGCGCCGCGCAGCTTGAACGAACCCGTCCGCTGCAGGTTCTCGCACTTGAAGTGCACCGGCGCGCCCACCAGCCTGGAGAGATGCCTGCTGCCCTCCATGGCGGTCACCCTCGCCACGCCCGCGAGCATCTTCTGGGCGCCGCGCACGTCGTCGAGGGTCACCGTCGGCAAGGAGTCAGCCGTGCTGTAGCTCATGACCACCAGTCTCGCAGCTCACGCGCCGCCCCACGGGACGCGACCAAGGTCCCGTACATGTTTACGCAGCGCCGGTACGGCCCGCGTCCCGTCCGCGTACTCTGTCCCCCAACCCAGCCCCACGCATGAATAGAGCCCCCGGCCATGCCCACAACACCTGAAATGTCGATGGACATGACGACCGTCGGTGACACCGGTCTTCTCGAATCGCTCCAGCACGAGGTGGCGGTGTTCGCCCGCCGTGCAGAACAGACCCGGCTCGGCGGGGTCGGGCAGGTCCGCAACTCCATGGACCGCGCCGCGTATCTGCTGCTCAACCGCCTCGACAAAGAAGGCCCGATGGGCGTCAAGGCGCTCGCCGCGAGCATGGGCATCGACTCGTCGACGGTCACCCGTCAGGTCGCGCCGCTCGTGGACACCGGACTCGTCAAGCGCACCTCGCACCCGGAGGACGGGCGCGCGGTGGTGCTCCAGCTGTCGCCGCGCGGGCTCTCCCGCCTGGAGGAAGTCCGCTCCTCCAGGCGTCAGTTGATGGCCGAACTCACCGAGGACTGGACACCCGAGGAGCGGGAGGCGTTCTGCACGCTCCTCACCCGCTTCAACGGCGCGCTGTCCACCCGCATGGCCGCGGCCTCGGTGGAGACATCGGTGGAGGCGCCCTCGGCGTCCTGAGCGCCCCGTATCGCGCCATACCGCGCCTTCAGCCGTTCGGCCGAGGGGCACACCGACGTCCAGGCCCAAGGGGACTGCGTCATGTCGGCCTCTTGACCAGGGGGCCGCGCCTGGCCTCATATGAGATCGGGCCCCTGTAGTACGCGATTTTCCTCGTCGTACGCCCCAGGGGCCCGGTTTCCCAGAGTCGGGAGGCGCGGTGCGAGAACGGCAGGCGTCCCAAGGCGCCCGCCGGGCCCGGGAGGTCGAGGCGTTCGTCGCGGGCGCGGCAGGGCGGCTGCTGCATGCCGCCACACTGCTCACCGCGGAGCCCCCGGACGACAACCCGCGCGCGCGGCGCCTGCTCACGGCGGCCCTGGCCCATACGTACGCCTCCTGGGACCGGCTGCACGGCGAGGACCCGTACGACCGCACCCGGCAGCAACTGGCGGTGCGCTTCGCACGCGGGGCCTGGCATCAGTACGGCAGTCTGGGCTGGGCGCACCTCCGTGGCCGCCCGAGCACCGGTGGCGTACTGCAGCGTCTCAGTCCCCAGGAGCGGCTGATCCTGGTCCTGCGGATGTACGAGGGCGTGGCCGAGGAGCAGACCGCGGCGCTGCTGGGACTGCCCCTGGAGCGCGTACGGGCCATCTGTGCCCGCGCGATGGCGAACCTGCTGCATCCACCGCGGGAGCCGGCTCCCGCGATGCCGAAGGTGGCGCCGTCATGAGCCCCGTGTCCCGCAGGGATGATGCCGTCCGCCGCATCCTGGAGGACGCGACGCCGTCCGTACCGCCCGAGCTGTACGCGGACGTGGTGCGGCGCGGCAGCCGCATGCTGCGCCGCAGGAAGGCGGCCCGGCGGCTGCTGTGGCTGCTGCTGTTCGCGGCCGCCGTGGCCTTCCTGGTGTGGGCGTCGATGGCCCGGCCGTGGGTGGAGCCGCCGTCGGAGACGACTCCACCTCTCACCGGCTGGTAGACATCACCGGTCGGCGGGTGCTCAGCCGAGGGCCTGTGCGAGGTCCTGGAGCAGGTCGTCGACGTTTTCGATGCCTACGGAGAGGCGTACGAGGTCGGCGGGCACTTCGAGCGCCGAGCCGGCCGCGGACGCGTGCGTCATGCGACCCGGGTGCTCGATCAGCGACTCCACGCCGCCCAGCGACTCCCCCAGGGTGAACACCTTGGCCCGGTTGCAGACCTCGACGGCCGCCTCCTCACCGCCCTCGACCTGGAAGGACACCATGCCGCCGAACGCCTTCATCTGCTTGGCGGCGACCTCGTGACCGGGGTGCTCCGGGAGGCCCGGGTACAGAACACGCGTCACGCGCGCGTGCCTGCTGAGCATCTCGGCGACCTTTGCGGCGTTCTCGCTGTGCCGGTCCATCCGTACGGCGAGCGTCTTGATGCCGCGCAGCACCAGCCAGCAGTCGAAGGGCCCGGCAACGGCGCCCATCGCGTTCTGGTGGTACGCCAGATCCTCGCCCAGCCCCTCGTCGCTCACGACGAGCGCGCCACCCACGACGTCCGAGTGGCCGCCCATGTACTTGGTCAGCGAGTGCACGACGACGTCCGCGCCGAGCGCGAGCGGCTGCTGGAGGTAGGGGCTGGCGAAGGTGTTGTCGACGACCAGCTTGGCGCCCGCCTCCCGCGCGATCTGGGCGACCGCGGCGATGTCGGTGATGCCGAGGAGAGGGTTGGACGGCGTCTCCACCCAGACGATCTTGGTCTTCGGGGTGACCGCGGCCCGTACGGCGGCGGGATCGCTGGTGTCGGCGACCGACCATTCCACCCCCCACCGCGAGACGACCTTCGCGAAGAGGCGGAACGTTCCGCCGTACGCGTCGTTGGGGATGACCACGTGGTCGCCGGGGCTGAGCAGCGTACGCAACAGGCAGTCCTCGGCCGCCAGTCCGGACGCGAACGCGAGGCCGCGGCGGCCGCCCTCCAGGGCGGCGAGGTTCTCCTCCAGGGCCGTCCTGGTCGGATTGGCGCTGCGGCTGTACTCGTAGCCGCCGCGCAGCCCGCCTACGCCGTCCTGCTTGTAGGTCGAGACCTGGTAGATCGGCGGGACGACCGCGCCGGTGAGGGGATCGGCGGTGTTCCCCGCGTGGATCGCCACGGTTTCGAAGTGCTGGCTGATGTGCCTGTCGCTCATGGGCACCGAGGGTAGTGCGCCCGCGCGGATTGTGACGGCGGAAGGCCGTGGCGAGGCCGGGACGGCGGTGCGAGCGACGGTTTTCCCCAGGAACTGCCGACCAGGTTGGCCATTTGTCGGACCCGTCTGGTTCGCTTGAGTCATGGAGATTCTCTGGGTCCTGATGGCGCTGGTCATGATGGGCTTCGTCCTCGGGCCGATCTTGATGCGCAGGCGTGCCGGCGGTATCCAGCAGGTCGCCCCCGGCGACCCGGACGCGGCCGACCCGGCGAACTACGGCTTCCTTCGGCAGGAGGAGCTGGACATCCGCATGCCCGGCCCCGACCCGGACCTGCTGGAGGTCCTGGACCTGGTGCAGAGCAGCCAGGACTACCGGGCGGCGTCCCAGCTCCTCGCCGGCACCGAAACGGACGGCGAGCGGCGCTGGCAGCGCGTGCAGGCCTTCGCGGGTGCCGCGTCGCTGGAGCTGCACCAGCGCCCCGGCGGGGTCAGCGACAGCCCCGGCGGTCAGTGGCTGCGGGTGTGGCGGGCCGAGAAGCCCAAGGACGCGGGCGGCGCGGCCGTGCACGCCGAGTTCCTGGTCCAGCAGGCATGGCGTACGTCGACGCCCGGCACGGACGAGTTCCGGATCATCATGGAGGAGGCGAAGTCGGCCTGCGAGGAGGCGGCGCTGCTCTCCCCCGGTGACCCGATCCCGTACATCGTCGAGCTCTCCGTGGCCCGCGGACTGGCCTACCCGCAGGCGGAGTTCGAGAAGCTCTGGCTGAAGATCCTGGACCGCGCCCCCGCACACATGGGGGCCCATCTGGCAGCGCTGCACTACTGGTGCGAGAAGTGGCACGGCTCGCGCGAGGTGGCGTACGCCTTCGCGGAAGCCGCGGCGTCACGCGCGCCGCAGGGCTCGCTGCTCGCGGCGATGCCCCTCTTCGCGGTCTTCGAGCACCTGCCGGAGGTGAACCTCGTCCAGGGCTTCTACCAGAGCGAGGTCGTGACGAAGGCGATCCACGGCGCGCTCTTCGCCGTGCACGCGGCCCGCCCGGACGACCCGATGCTCGCCCACGTCCGCCATCTGCTGGTGTTCTTCCTGGTACGCAGCGAGCGCTGGGCCGAGGCGATGAGCCAGCTCGTCCATGTCGACGGCCATGTGGGGGCGCTGCCGTGGACGCTGACGCCGGACCCGGCGGCGGACTACGCGGTGTACCGGGCCCTGGCGGTCGCGGGATACGAGGCGAACGGAGGAAACCCGGCGACGCTGCCTCACTGAGCGGCCCAGTTGGAATCCTCGGTCCTCGGCCAGTCAGCTCCGCTTTCGCCGGGCCGCCCCGCGGTCAGCCCTCCGCGCGGGCGGGCAGCCGCCATCCCGGGCGCGGGAAGTGGCAGGTGTAGCCGTCCGGGTAACGCTGCAGGTAGTCCTGGTGCTCGGGCTCGGCCTCCCAGAAGGGGCCGACCGGCTCTACCTCGGTGACGACTTTGCCCGGCCACAGTCCTGAGGCGTCCACATCCGCGATCGTGTCCTCGGCGATCCGCTTCTGCTCGTCATCCACGTAGTAGATCGCCGAGCGGTAGCTGAGGCCGATGTCGTTGCCCTGACGGTTCTTGGTGCTCGGGTCGTGGATCTGGAAGAAGAACTCCAGGATCGCGCGGAAATCGGTCCTCTCAGGGTCGAAAAGGATCTCGATGGCCTCCGCGTGCGTGCCGTGGTTACGGTACGTCGCGTTCGGCACGTCCCCGCCGGTGTATCCGACCCGGGTCGCCGTCACGCCCGGGAGCCGACGGATCAGATCCTGCATCCCCCAGAAGCATCCGCCCGCCAGCACGGCCCTCTGCGTCTGCGCAGCCATCGCGGCCCTCCCATATCTGTCAGTTCGATCACTCGGGCTCATCGGCTCACACACACCGGCATCCCATGCCCACTCTGCACAACGCGCGAGGGTTCCAGGCGATTCCGTACCCGCCCAACCGGCCCCGCGGTCGCCGGTCGCCGACCACCGCGAGGAGCGCACCGACCTGCTGGCGTGGTGCTGTCCATCACTCGACACCGCGCCACGGTGAGTCCGCGCGGAGTCCGCGCGCGAACCAGCGATTGGGCTCGCAGAACGTCGGCCTACATCACGCTTCTGGCGCCTCGACCGGTCGAGGCCACCCTTGCGCACGTAGCCCCTGAGCCGCGTCCCTGATGGATCCCTGAGCTGCCCCCTGAGTGATCCTCGGGTCATCCCGGATGGTTCAGGGCTTCTGTCACTGGTGAGCTTTTGTCATGAGAAATCGCCAGTCATCGCGCTGTCTCCTCGTCGTCCTCACCACGGTGGCTTCGCTCGTCGCCGCTGTCCCCGCCCTCGCCGATTCGCGCCACCAGGGTTCGCGATTACACGCGAGTACCCAGGCAGCCTTGAACGAGATCGTGGAGCAAGGCACCCCGGGTGTCATCGCCCAGGTGCGAGACGACCACGGGGAGTGGAACGGCCGGGCCGGTGTCGGCAACCTTGCCACCAGGCATCAGCGCAGCCCCCAAGAGAAGTTCCGCATTGCCAGCGTGACCAAGATCTTCACCGCCACAGTGCTTCTCAAGCTCGAAGCCAAGGGGAGGCTGTCGCTGGACGACAGCGTCGAGAAATGGCTGCCCGGGGTGGTGCGCGGCCAGGGCTATAAGCCCGAGAACATCACCGTGCGGCACCTGCTCAACCATACGAGCGGAATTTTCGACTACAACATGGACGAGGGATTCCGCGCCAAATACGCCGGCGATGAGTTCGACAAGAACCGCTACACCAGGTGGGCCCCCGCGGATCTGCTGGACATCGCGCTCGCCCACCCGCCGAACTTTCAGCCCGAGCAGGGCAGCAGGCCCGGCAGGGCGGGCGAATGGGACTACTCCGACACCAACTACATTCTCGCCGGAATGATCATCGAGAGGGTCACTCGCGGCACCTACAAGAAGGCGGTCGAGCGACTCATCATCGAGCCGCTCGCCCTGCACGACACCAGTGTGCCCGGTACCTCGCCGAAGGTTCCCTCACCGCATGCGACGCACTACTCCACGCTCTTCGAGGACCCGCCGCACGCAAAGGTTCGCGATGTCACCGAGTTCAGCCCCACGGTGGCCTTCTCGGCCGGACAGATGATCTCGACCGTCGGCGACGTGAACACCTTCCTGTCTGAGTTGCTCGGCGGCGAGCTGCTCCCGGCTGCCCAGCAGCGGGAGTTGCTCGACGCGGTCCCTGTCGACGGGGACAAGGGGCACGGCGGCCCGGAGGACGTCTACGGCCTCGGCATCCGGCACTTCAAGCTCAAGGAGGACTGCTGGGCCTGGGGTCATGGCGGCATGATCCCCGGATCCGCAACCCGGACGATCGTCTCGGCGGACGGCCGGCACGTCCTGACCATGAACCGCAATGGCGACTGGGGGGAGCAGAAGCTGGAGGACGCGGCCGTCGAGGCGGAGTTCTGTCGGGGCTGAGGGGTTATGGAGGGGTTACAGCTGCCGCAGACTCCACCGCCGCTACGACCGCAAGGCCTGAACCGCCTGAACACCTCCTCCCCTTCACCACCATCGCCTGGAACCCCCTGCGCCACCTCGTTGAGGATCACCTGACGCTCAGCCGGGCGGCTTATCAAACGCGCCTGTACGTGAGCCGTTGGCCGTTGGACAGCTCGCGTACGAGTGTGTCGCCCTCGATGCGTACGGTGGAGGAGCCGCCGTAGCGGCAGGGGCCGGAGGACGTGGCCTGGTCGCCTGCGGGCGGGGCGAACCGTACCGGGCTGTCCGCGTTCCCTGTGGAGACCAGGTTCATGTCGGCCTCGCAGTGGTCGCTGCCGCTGTCGGAGACCAGTGCGGCGGCCGGGCTGCCCACGGCCTTCTGCTCGATGGTCATCCGCTGTGTGCCACCGCCCGCCATGGACCGCTGCCAGGTGCCGAGAAGCTCTTCGGGGAGCTTCTCAGGGCCCTCGATCCTGTGCAGTTCGGCGGTACGGCCCGCCGCTTCCCAGCGGAGGGAGTCGCCGGCGGCCCGGGAGAGCACATGCTCGCCGAGGGCCGAGCATGTGTCGGCGGGGACACTGCTGACGACGCTAGTGTCCAGCCGCAGAGACGTATCGCCGCCGGACGGCCTGGCGGCGAGTTTGCCGTCGCTCTTGCACTCGTAGTCCTTGCCGAGGCTGATGCTGGTGGCGACCACCTCGCCCAACTGCCCCGGTGAGATGGCGAACCTGCGGTACTGACCGGTGGGCTTCCCGTCCCGCTCGACCTCGCCCGCCCAGATGCCCACGAACTTCTTGGGCACATCGGACGTCACGCCCGGGTTTGCCTTGTCACCGGAGTCGGATTCCGAGCCCCCGTAGGGCAGTGGCAGTCCGGCGGCCGAAGCTGCGAACGCGGCTCCTGCCACCACGGCGACGGCCACCAGCGCGATCGCGGCCCGCCGGCCCCTGCCTGCGCGACGAGGGGGCGGTGGCGGAGCCGGCTCCGCCACCGGCCTGAGGTCCGGCTTCGGCACGACCTGAGTCCCCCACTCAGACCGTTCCGACTGCTCAGACCACTCAGACCGCTCCGACTGCTCTGATTGCTCCCACCGCTCCGACTGTTCCCACTGCTCTGACTGTTTCCACTGCTCCGACTGCTCCGACGCGGGAGGTTCCGCCCAGGTCACAGGGAAAGCGGCGGGGGACGGTGCGGAGGCCGCCGGTGCCGGTGCCGCCGGTGCGCTCACACGCGGGGGCGTATCCGTGTCGAGCAACTGGACGGCACTGCGCCCCAGTTCGGCGATGATCTGGGCCGGCAGCCACGGTGGCGACGAGGCGCCGGTCGCCACCGGCTGCACCCGTGCGGCCACCTCCTGCGGAGTCGGCCTGGCCGCCGGATCCTTGGCGAGGCAGTCGGCGATCAGTCCCCGCAGCGGCTCCTCGATGCCCGTCAGGTCCGGCTCCTCCTGCGCGATGCGGAACATCACGGCGTGAACGCCGCCGGAACCGCCACCGCCAAACGGCGTCTGCCCGGTCGCCGCGTACGCCAGCACCGCACCCATGCAGAAGACGTCGGCGGCCGGGCCCACCGGCTCGTCCCTGACCTGCTCGGGTGACATGAAGGCGGGCGAGCCGACCAGCATGCCCGAGCTGGTCAGGGTCGAGCCGGGCACCGCGTCCAGCGCCCGCGCGATGCCGAAGTCGATGACCCGGGGGCCGTCGATGGTGATCAGGACGTTGGAGGGCTTGAGGTCCCGGTGGACCAGTCCCGCGCCGTGAATGTCCAGCAGAGCGCAGGCGAGTCCGTAGGCGAGGGTCCGTACGGACAGGGCGGGCAGGGGGCCGTGCCCGCGGGGCGAGACGAGGTGTTCGAGCGAGGGCCCCGCTATGTAGCCGGTGGCCACCCACGGCGTTTCGGCCTCCGTGTCCGCGTCGAGGACCGGCGCCGTCCAGCGGTCGCTCACCCTGCGTGCCGCCTCCACCTCAAGCCGGAAGCGCTGGCGGAACTCGGGTTCAGCGGCCAGCTGCGGCTTGATGAGCTTGACGGCGACCGTGCGGCCGCCCTCCGAGCGCGCCAGACAGACCCGGCCCATGCCGCCGGCGCCGAGGTTTCTGAGCAGCCGGTACCGGCCGATCCTGTCGCCACCTCCACCGGAACCTCCACCGGAGGTGGCATCGAAGTCGCCTGTCGACGGCTTCGTCATCTGGATGTCTCCCCTCGGTCGGCGCTCCGCCCCACTCTCCCCCACTCTCCGCCACGAAGATCACGAGTCGGCTGCATCTGAGCTTCCGTTTGACGTGAAAGGACGCTACCCGCTTTCGAGTTGGCGGTTGCGAGCGTGGGAGGTCGTGCTCGATCGAGGCGTTCCTACGCCGAACCACCGCTTCCATAAGGCCGCGTCAGGATTTCCAGGTTGTGGCCGTTCGGGTCGTCGAAGTAGGTGCCACGGCCGCCGTCGTTGGTGTTGATCTCGTTGGTGTGGCGGTGGTACGGGTCCGCCCAGTACGTCAGACCTGCGGCCTTGACGCGGGCGAAGATCGCGTCGAAGTCGTCCTCCGAGACCAGGAACGCGTAGTGCTGCGGTGTGATGGGGTCGTCGGCGTCCATGTAGTCGAGGGTGACGCCGTTGGGGATCTGGACCGGGATGAACGGGCCGAACGGCGGGCTCACCTCCAGACCCAGGATGTCGGCGAGGAACTGGGCCGAGGCCTTTTTGTCGTGGGCGGCGACGATGGTGTGGTTCAGCTCGACGGTCATCGTGCGGACCTCCTCGGCCAGTCATCCGTGGCATTTCCACGTGACATCTCTACGTGCCATTCCCACGCTAAGCGCCGGTATGGCGGGATGGCAGCCCCGCGGTTCCGGCCACCCGGCACCCCGGGCCACGGTTCCAGCCACCCGGAAACAGAGCCGACACACCCCACGGCTAAGGTAAGGCTTGCCTTAGAGAACAGAGCATCGGAGCACAGCGTGCGCACGTTGGGGTTGAAGGCCGTACTGGCCATGTCGGTCGTCGGCGGTCTGATGGCCGGATGCTCATCGGGCACCGGCACCGGCACCGGCACCGGAAGCGCAAGCGGCGACGGAAGCAACAAAAGCGGGGGCGACCGTAACCCCGTCATCGGAGCCTCCGAAGGCCCCTCCGCCGCGCCCAGCGCGCTGGCCGAGGGGATGGGCACGAAGGCCGCCGAGGGTGAATTCCCGCGTAGCGTCAAGCACTTCAAGGGCACCACGGAGATCGACGCGGCCCCGAAGCGGATCGCCGTGCTCAGCACCGGTCAGCTCGACGACCTGCTCACCCTGGGAGTCGTACCGGCCGCCACGACCCGCGCCGACAACGCCGGTCTCGTACCCGACTACCTGCGCGACGCCTTTCCCCAGGACAAGAAGCAGCTCGCGGAGATGACCGACGCGGGAACCCGGGCCGCGCCCAACCTCGAGACGCTCGCCACCGCCCAGCCCGACCTCATCCTCGCCAACGACTCGCTCGGCGACCTCTACCCCAAGCTGTCGAAGATCGCCCCCACCGTGATCACCGCGGGCAACGGCATCAACTGGAAGCGCGACCTGCTGCTCGTCGGCGACGCCGTCGGCAAGGGCGAGCAGGCCCAGAAGCTCCTCGACACCCACGCCGAGGAGACCGCCGCGGCCGGCGAGAAGCTGAACGCCGAGAACACCTCCGTCTCCATGGTCCGCTTCACGCCCGACCGGACCCGGATGTTCGGCGTCTCCTCCTTCACCGGATCGATCGCCGTCGACATGGGGCTCGGGCGGCCCAAGTCCCAGCAGTTCACGGCGATTTCGCAGGACATCGGGGCGGAGAGCATCGATGTCGCGGACGGGGACTGGATCTTCTACTCCGTACAGGGCGCCGAGGACAAGACCGACGCCGGGAGCGTACTCGCCGGACCGCTGTGGAAGTCGATGAAGGCGGTCGAGGCGGGCCACGACATCAAGGTCGACGACGACCCCTGGTATCTCAACGCGGGCCCCACCGCGGCCCAGTTGGTCGTCGACCAGCTGACCGAGTCGCTCGACAGGTAAGCGACAGGCAAGCGGCAGCGACAGGCAAGCACGTGATCGCACGCGCGACCGTACGTACCGCCTGGCTGGGCGGTGCGCTCCTGCTCGTCCTCGCCACCGTCGCCCTGAGCCTCGCCGTCGGCACCCGTCCGGTGCCGCTGTCCGCCGTGCTCGACGCGCTGCTGCACGGCGGCGGGTCACGGGACGCGCTGGTCGTACGGTCGCTGCGGCTGCCGCGTACCGCCATCGGGCTCAGCGCGGGGGCGGCGCTCGGCCTCGCGGGCGCCGCGTTGCAGGCCGTCAGCCGCAATCCGCTGGCCGATCCCGGGATCCTCGGGCTGAGCCAGGGGGCCGCGGCGGGCGTCGTGTTCGCCATCGCGGGCGGGCTGGCGAACGGCTTCGGCGGATACGTCTGGTACGCCTTCGTGGGCGCCGTCGCCGCCGCCTGCCTGGTGTACGCCATCGCCTCGCGCGGCCGGGGCGGCGCCTCGCCGGTGAAACTGGCGCTCGCCGGTACCGCCTTCTCCGCGATGGTCGCGGGAGCCACCACCGTCGTCCTGACGTCCAGTTCGGCGACGCTCGACCAGTTCCGGTTCTGGCAGGTGGGCGCGCTCAGCGGGCGCGACGCCGGGACGGTCGGGCAGATGCTGCCGTTCCTCGTCGCCGGTGCGCTGCTGGTGCTGGCCTGCGCGCGCGGCCTCGACGCTCTCGCGCTCGGCGACGACACCGCGCGTGCGCTGGGGCACAAGGTCCAGCTCGTACGGGTCTCCGCGGCGCTCGGCGCGACCGTACTGACCGGCGCCGCGGTCGCCGCCGCGGGCCCGATCGCCTTCATCGGCCTCGCGGTACCGCACCTCGCCCGCCGCCTGGTCGCCGCCGGCTACCGCTGGGTGCTGCCCCTGTCCGCGCTGCTCGGCGCGGCCCTGCTCCTCGCGGCGGACGTCGCGGGCCGTGTGGTCCGCGCCCCCGCCGAGGTTCCGGCCGGCGTGATGACGGCGCTGGTGGGAGTGCCGGTACTGATCTTTCTGGTACGCCGGAAAGGGGCGGGTACGTGATCACCGGCGAACCCGAGGCAGCCGCCGCCCCCTGGAGTCCCCGCACCGCGGGCCTACGGCTCTTCCGTCACCGCCGCGTCTCGCTTCTCCTCCACCAACGCTCGGCCATGACGGCAGCCCTGCTCCTGGCCCTCCTCGGCGGAGCCATGACGCTCGCGGTCTGCGCCGGCCAGACGTACGTCTCCCCCGCCGAGGTCTGGCACGTATTGCGCGGCGACCCGAGCCCGTACACGCTCGTGATCTCCGAGCTGCGGCTGCCGCGTGTCGTGCTCGGTGCCCTCGTCGGCGCGGCGCTCGGGCTCGCCGGGGCACTGGTGCAGACGGTCACGCGCAACCCGCTGGCCAGCCCGGACGTGATCGGTGTGGGGCATGGGGCGGCGGCCGCGACCGTACTGGCGCTCGCCACGGGGGTCACGGCCTCGCCGGGCGCGCTGCCCGTCGTGTCGGTCGCGGGCGGGCTCGCCGCGGCGGCGCTCGTGTACGCCGTGGCCTGGCGGCGTGGCATGCAGCCGAGCCGGTTCGTGCTCACCGGCGTCGGCATCGGCGTCGCACTCTCCGCCGTCGTACAGCTCTACCTCACCGAGAGCGAGCTGGCCGCCGCCGAGCAGGTCAAGCTGTGGCTCACCGGCAGCCTGAACGGACGCGGCTGGGAACAGGCGGGCCCCCTCGGCGGCGTCCTGCTGCTCTCCCTTCCCGCCCTGGTGTGGGCGAGCCGGGCGATGCGCCCGCTGGGCCTGGACGACGACACGGCGGCCTCGCTCGGGGTACGGGTCCAGCGGACGCAGCTGGGTCTGACCGTCCTGGGCGTGGTCCTCGCCGCGACGGCCACGGGCGCGGCGGGCCCGATCGGCTTCGTCGCGCTCACCGCACCCCAACTGGCCCGCCGCCTGACCCGCACGCCTCAACTACCGCTGACGAACGCGGCGTTGACAGGAGCAATGATCCTGGTCACAGCCGACCTGACAGCACGCACCGCCGTGCCCCCACTGGAGATCCCGGTAGGGGCCCTGACGGCATTGGTGGGCGGACCGTACCTGCTATGGCTACTAGGACGGGAACGCGCCACTTGAAGGGGCGCCCTGAAAGGGCGCCCCTTCAGGGCGCCCCTGAAGGGGCGCGGGGAACTGCGCGACCAGCCACATCGGACCCGCACCCGAAAAACCACCGAACCCCTACGGAGCCAACCGCACCCCCTGCGGGAGCTAGATCGTCGCGGTGTCGATCACGAACCGATACCGCACATCACTGCTCTGCACCCGCTCGTACGCCTCGTTGATCTCAGCGGCACTGATCAGCTCGATCTCGGCTCCGAAACCGTGCTCCGCGCAGAAGTCGAGCATCTCCTGGGTCTCCTGGATGCCGCCGATGCCGGACCCGGCGAGGGTCTTGCGACCGCCGATCACCGAGAAGAGGTTGAGCGAGACGGGCTCCTCGGGCGCTCCGACGTTCACGAACGCGCCGTCCGTCTTCAGCAGGGCCAGGTACTGGTCCAGGCCCAGCGGGGCGGAGACGGTCGACACGATCAGGTCGAGGGAACCCCGCAGTTCCTCGAAGGTCTTCGGGTCGCTGGTCGCGTAGTAGTGGTCGGCGCCCAGCTTCAGGCCGTCGTCCTTCTTGCGCAGGGACTGCGAGAGGACCGTGACCTCGGCGCCGAGCGCGTGCGCGATCTTGACGCCCATGTGGCCGAGGCCGCCCATGCCGAGGATCGCGACCTTCTTGCCGGGGCCGGCGTTCCAGTGCCTGAGCGGGGAGTACAGGGTGATGCCGGCGCAGAGCAGGGGCGCGGCCACGTCCAGGGAGAGGCCGTCGGGGATGCGGAGGGTGTAGTTCTCGTCGACGACGACGTGGGTGGAGTAGCCGCCGTAGGTGGGCTCGCCGTCCTTGCCGATTCCGTTGTACGTCGGGACGTTGCCCTTGGCGCAGTACTGCTCAAGACCGGCCTTGCAGTTGTCGCACTCGCGGCAGGAGTCGACCATGCAGCCGACGCCCACGCGGTCGCCGACGGAGAACTTGGTCACACCCGGGCCGACCTCGGCGACGACGCCGGCGATCTCGTGGCCGGGGACCATCGGGAAGATCGCCTCGCCCCAGCCCTCCTGGGCCTGGTGGATGTCGGAGTGACAGATGCCGGCGAACTTGATGTCGATCAGGACGTCGAACTCGCCGACGGGGCGGCGCTCGATGGTGGTGCGCTCCAGCGGCGCCTTGGCGGCGGGTGCGGCGTATGCAGCAACAGTGGTCATGCCGTGCTTCTCCTGGTGTGTCGTCCTGCGTCCGGCCTGCCTTCGGGCCGGGCGCGGACACCAGCATGCGCCTCCGCGCGGTGTTTACCCAGGTCACGCTTCTGCCTACGTCCAGTGGTCCTACTACTGACGGGGTCAGGCTCATGGGCGTACGACGGTGAATACTTGAGGCATGGACGAACAGCCCTCTCAGGAGGCCGCCGGGGAGGCGGGTCAGTCGCTGGACCGGCGTGCCGAGCTCAGCGAGTTCCTGCGCACGCGCCGGGCCCGGCTGAAGCCGGAGGACGTGGGGCTGCCCGTCTTCGGCCGGCACCGCCGGGTGCCGGGGCTGCGGCGCGAGGAGCTGGCGCAGCTGGCCGGCGTGTCCGTCGCGTACTACACCCGGCTCGAGCAGGGCAACGGGCGGAACGTATCGGCGGAGGTGCTCGACGCGATCGCGCGCGCCCTGCGCCTGACGGGCGCCGAACACGCGCATCTCACGCATCTCGCGAAGCCGAAGCAGCACAAGAAGAAGCAGTCGGCGCGTCCACAGCACGTGCGGGGCGCCCTGCGGCAGCTCATCGACACCTTCGACACCGTTCCCGCGTATGTCGTGGGCCGCCGCTCCGACATCCTCATCTGGAACCGGATGGCCGCGGCGGTCTTCGGCGACTGGTCGCAGCTGCCGCCGCAGGAGCGGAACTGGGCGCGGATGACGTTCCTGAAGCCGGACTACCGTGAGCTGTTCGTCGAGTGGGAGCAGAAGGCGTCCGACATCGTCAGCTATCTGCGGATGGACGCGGGCTGCCACCCGGACGACCCGCAGCTGTCCGTCCTGGTGGGCGAACTCTCCGTGAAGAGCGAGGAGTTCAGGCGGCTGTGGGCCACCCACGACGTCAAGGAGAAGAGCTATGGCGTCAAGCGGATGCGCCACCCGCTCGTCGGCGACATCGAGCTCTCCTTCGAGACGTTCCGTCTGATCGACGACGAGGAACAGAGCCTGATCACCTACCACGCCGAACCGGGCTCCCCGTCGGCCGAGGCTCTGCGCCTGCTGGCCAGCTGGGGCACGGATGCGACCCGGGCGGGCTCGGCGGTGCCGTAGGCGGTCTTCGTCCGGGGGCGAAAACCCGGCCCGGCCCTACGGCTGGTACGGCGGAGCCGCTCCCCAGGTCCACCTCGGCACCGGCTGCTCCGCCGGGGGCTTCGCGTCAGGGCTGGAGAAGTACACCGCGAGCCGTGTCCCCCACTCCGCGTACGCGACGAAGGCCGAGCGGAACTCGGCGTCGGTCGGGAGGCCCGCCTCGTCCGCCGCGTCCTGGAGGAGATTGACCCAGCGGCGGCGCTGCACCTCCGTGATGCCCTTGCCGAGGTGCTTGGCGACCATGTGGCCGTGGCCGCCCTGCGTCTCGGAGTACGCCTGCGGACCGCCGAAGACCTCGCCGAGCCAGAGTGCGACGTGCGACGCGTGCTCGGGGGCGAGACCGGCGAACACCGGCGCCAGGACCTCGTCCTTGAGCACCTTGTCGTAGAAGACCTCGGTGAGCCGGGCGAAGGCCTCGGCGCCGCCCGCCCAGGCGTACAGCGTCGGCGCGGACGCGCCCGTGCCGCGTACCGTCGTCGGCTTGTAGTGGCGCATCTCCTCGATGGAACCGACGTACGGACGGATCTCGGCCAGGAAGTCGTCGAAGAGTTCCGACTTGCGGAAGCCTTCGATGTGGTCCTCGGTCGACGTCCAGGTGATGCGCAGGACGAAGTGCTCGAAGTCCTCCTCGCAGCGAGCCAGTTCGTAGTCGACGCACTGCGGGGCCTCGGCGAGCCGGCCGGCGGCCCGGGTGTAGGCGGCCAGGAACTCCGCCGACTGCTGCTCGGGGATGCGATACCGGATGTACTCCACGGTGTGGGCAGTCATGACCCCACACAAACACGAACGGCCTGCCGGGACCATGAGGTCCCGGCAGGCCGTCGTCCGTCTATGCCCACCGCGTAAGAACCGGACGCGTCACATCCGCGCCGCGCCGTCTGCGGAGCCGACGGTCAGATCGCCAGAGCCGGCGGTCAGATCGCAGAACCCGACTTCCACTGGGCCCAGTCCATGTTCCAGCCGTTGAGGCCGTTGTCCGGAGTGATGGTCTTGTCGCCGGTGTTCTGGACCACCACGACGTCACCGATCATCGAGTTGTTGTAGAACCAGGCGCCCTCGGTGTTCGGGTCGTTCGCACCCTCGGTGTCGTTCAGACCGACACAGCCGTGGCTGGTGTTGACGTTGCCGAAGACGGAGTCGGCACCCCAGTAGTTGCCGTGGATGAAGGTGCCGGAGGTCGACAGGCGCATGGCGTGCGGCACGTTCTCGATGTCGTACTCGCCCTTGCCGTCGTCGTCGGTGAAGCCGACCGTCGCGCCGTTCATCCGGGTCTCCTTGAACTTCTCGGAGATCACCATCTGGCCCTCGTACGTCTTGTTCTCGGGCGAACCGGCGGAGATCGGAATGGTCTTGATGGTCTTTCCGTCGCGCATGACCTTCATCTGCTTGGTCTTGGCGTCGACGACCGAGACCTGGTTGCGGCCGACCGTGAAGGACACCGTCTTCTGCTGTACGCCGGTGACACCCTCCGCGCCCTCGACGCCGTCCAGGGCCAGCTTGAGGGTGACCTTGGAACCGCTCTTCCAGTACTCGTCGGGGCGGCAGTCCATGCGCTGGGTGCTGAACCAGTGGCAGACGACCTCCTGGCCGCTGCTGGAGGTGACCGTGATCCCCTTCTGCACGGCCTCCTTGTTGGTGATCGCCTTGTCGAAGTTGATCGAGACCGGCATACCGACGCCGACCGTGGCGCCGTCGTCGGGCGTGAAGGTGCCGATGAAGCTGTTGGACGGGGAGACGGTCGTGAACGAGGCGTTCTCGTGGGCGGCGCGGCCCTCGGAGTCCTTGGCGGCGACCGTGAGCTTGTACGTGGTGGACCGCTCCAGCTGAACGCTGGGCTTCCAGCTCTTCTTGTCGGCCGATATCTCGCCCTCGACGGCGTCGCCGGCCGAGGTCTTCATGGTGACGTCGGTGAGCGTGCCCTTGCTCACGGTGACCTTGGCGGCGTTGTTGATGGAGGCGTTGTCGGCGCCGTCCTTCGGTGTGATCTTGATTTCGGCCTCGGAGCTCTTCTCGGCCGCCGCCTCGTCGACCTTGGACTGCGAGGTGCCGTCGCCGCTGTCGGCGCCGTTCTTGCCGTCGTCGCCTCCGCTGCACGCAGAGAGCACCAGCACCCCTCCGAGCAGTGCGGACGCGACCGTCAGGCCCTTGCGCCGCTTACTGTTCGTCATCACACGCTTCTCCATCGTTGCCGAATCCCCAAAACACCAGAGAGTCCCCGTAAGTTCTTCAAACGCTACGACCGGTTCGTCCCGTTCCACATATGAAGCAGGTGTGGGGCACACCACGTCGATACGGCGTCGTACCGCTGGTGAGGGTGTCGGTCAGTGCTTCCCCTGAGACGACAGAACCCCGGGCCCTGGTTGCCTCCCAGGGTCACGATTCCCCCAAGCCGCACGCGAATTCGCCCCCCGAAACCTCACTGACCAGGGCGAACGGATCGATGAGAGCCGCCAGAGCCTCCGCAGTGGCTTCCGTCACTGCGCCTGAGCGTACAGCTCACCGGTACCGTGACTTTCCTGAGACCCGCGACTTTCATTAGCATCAGCCCCTACGGCCAATTCGCCAGCACCGCAAGGGGATCGATATTCCGTGTCCGCCGCACGTCGATCGTTGCTGACCGCCACCGCAGCGGGCGCCCTGCTGGGTGCCCTGTGGTTCGTCCCCTCCGCCAACGCGACGGGGGACAAGGTCGCGGCGGAGGCCAGAGCACAGCAGACGTCGACGATCACGCAGGCCAAGGCCGCATCCTCGAACTCGGCTTCCACCGATGAGACGGCCCAAACCAATCAGACCGCCCAGACCGATCAGACGGAACTGGCCGACACGGGAAGCTTCGACACGACCCCGTACGTGGTCGGCGGCACGCTGTTCCTGGGTCTGGGCGCAGGGTTCGTCGTGTATTCGGTACGGCGGGAGCGGAGCGGGCCTTCCGGGGCGTACTGAGGGCCGGGCGGACTTGGCGAAGCCCGGTACGGAACCGCGCCCCTTAGCGGAACCGCGCCCCTTAGGGGCGCGGGGCTGTGACATCGTGCGGCTCCGCCGCGTGGGCGCGACCAGCCACAGTCGACCCGCAGCCGTCGAACCGCATTCCCAGCGGAGCGCTCAGGCTCAGTTGCGGCCGCGCGTGCGCGCACCGGGTCCGCCTCGCTGCGCCCCACCCCTGCGCGTCCGCGGCCTGGACTTCGCCTTCGGCTGGGCGACCGCGGGCTTCGGGACCTCGACGACCACCGGAACGCCGGACGGCTCCCGGGCGCCGGTGATCCGCGCCAACTCCTCGTCGCTGGACTTGATCCGTACCGTCCGCGGGCTGATCCCCGCGTCCGACATGAGCCGGGTCATCTCACGCTTCTGCTCGGGCAGAACCAGCGTGACCACGCTGCCGGACTCGCCGGCGCGGGCGGTACGGCCGCCGCGGTGGAGGTAGTCCTTGTGGTCGGTCGGCGGGTCGACGTTCACGACGAGGTCGAGGTCGTCGACGTGGATGCCGCGGGCCGCGACGTTGGTGGCGACCAGCGCGGTGACCTGACCGTTCTTGAACTGGTCGAGCGTGCGGTTGCGTTGGGGCTGGGAACGGCCGCCGTGCAGCGCGGAGGCCCGTACGCCGTTGGCCAGCAGCCGCTTGGCGAACCGGTCGGCACCGCGCTTGGTGTCCACGAAGAGGATCACGCGTCCCTCGCGGGCCGCGATGCGCAATGCGACGGCTTTCTTGTCGGTCTCGTCGAGGACGTGCAGCACATGGTGCTCCATCGTCGTCACCGCGCCCGCCGAGGGGTCCACGGAGTGCACGACGGGGTCCGTGAGGAACATCCGTACGAGCTTGTCGATGTTCTTGTCGAGCGTCGCCGAGAACAGCATCCGCTGTCCGCCCGGCTCGACCTGCTTCAGCAGCGCCGTGACCTGCGGCATGAAGCCCATGTCGGCCATCTGGTCGGCCTCGTCGAGAACCGTGATGGCCACCCGGTCGAGGGTGCAGTCGCCGCGGTCTATGAGGTCCTTGAGCCGGCCGGGCGTGGCGACGAGCACCTCGGCGCCGCGGCGCAGCGCGCCCGCCTGCCGGGAGATCGACATTCCGCCGACCACGGTGGCGAGCCGCAGGTTCACGGCTGTGGCGTACGGCGTGAGTGCGTCGGTGACCTGCTGCGCGAGCTCGCGCGTGGGCACCAGGACCAGCGCGAGCGGCGCCTTGGGCTCACAGCGGCGGCCGGCCGTGCGGGCGAGCAGCGCGAGGCCGAAGGCGAGCGTCTTGCCGGAACCGGTCCGGCCGCGGCCCAGAATGTCGCGCCCGGCAAGGGAGTTGGGCAGCGTCGCGCCCTGGATCGGGAAAGGCTCGATGACGCCCTGAGCCGCCAGGGTCTTCGTCAGCGCGGGCGGCATGTCCAGCGCGTCGAAGGACTCGACGGCGGGCAGCGCGGGCGTGACGGAAACCGGCAGCGTGAACTCCCGCGGCGCGGTGGCGGGCGGCGACGGTTTCTTGCGTACGGTCCTGGCGCCGCCGTTCGCGGCAGCGGGAGCCCCGCCGCGAGCGCCACGGGAACCGCGAGCACCTCGAGAATTCGCCGGCCGTTTACCGGCGGGTCGTTCAGGGCGATCGGATCGAGTCATGCTGATGATGAATTCCTTCCTCGGCCGCACGAACTGAGTGACGCACGGACCACTGGACGCGCGGACGGCACGAGCCGGGGCCCGCACCCGAAGGTGCGGACCCCGGCTCGCTTTTGAGCGTGTCCCTGAAAATTAGGCGGGGACGATGTTCTCCGCCTGCGGGCCCTTCTGACCCTGCGTGACGTCGAAGGAGACCTTCTGGCCCTCCTGCAGCTCACGGAAGCCCGAGGTGGCGATGTTGGAGTAGTGGGCGAACACGTCCGGGCCGCCACCCTCCTGCTCGATGAAGCCGAAGCCCTTTTCCGAGTTGAACCACTTCACGGTGCCAGTTGCCATGTGTCATTTCTCCTGATAGGCGGGCCCCATCCGGAAATGACCGGAAAAACAAAACGCGCCTGAGGACGTTTCCTTTCAGGCGCACAAAGTTAATGGGTACCAAAAACGTAACTAGAAGAACCCTAGCACACATCCCGGCGGGAGTGCCGCCGCGCCTTCGACGGCCGGACGGCGGCACTCCCACCCACACCCATATGCCCCCGCGACCGCTACTCCAGCGGTCCCGTCACCGGCTCCACCGCCGCGACCAGGTGCCCCCCGCGTACGAAGGCGTCGGCGGCCTCCAGGTCGGGCGCGAGGAAGCGATCGGGGCCCGGTCCCTGGACGCCCGCGGCGCGGACCGCGTCGATGACCGCACGGGAGGCGGGGGCCGGGGTAAGGCCCTCGCGGAGCTCGATGGCGCGGGTGGCGGCGTACAGCTCGATGGCGACGATCCGGGTGAGGCTGTCGACGGCCGTACGGAGCTTGCGCGCGGCGGACCAGCCCATCGACACGTGGTCCTCCTGCATCGCGGAGGACGGGATCGAGTCGGCCGAGGCCGGGACGGCGAGCCGCTTCATCTCGCTCACCAGGGCGGCCTGCGTGTACTGGGCGATCATCAGCCCGCTGTCCACGCCCGCGTCGTCCGCGAGGAAGGGCGGCAGCCCGTGCGAGCGGTTCTTGTCGAGGAGCCGGTCGGTGCGGCGCTCGGCGATGGAACCGAGGTCGGCGGCCGCTATCGCCAGAAAGTCCAGTACGTACGCGACCGGGGCGCCATGGAAGTTGCCGTTCGACTCCACGCGGCCGTCGGGCAGGACGACGGGGTTGTCGACGGCGGAGGCGAGCTCGCGGTCGGCGACGAGGCGGGCGTGGGCGAGCGTGTCCCGTCCCGCGCCCGCGACCTGGGGCGCACAGCGCACGGAGTAGGCGTCCTGGACGCGCGGGGCGTCGCCCTGGTGGTGACCGGTGAGGCCCGAACCCTTCAGGACGGCGAGCATGTTGGCGGCACTGGCGCCCTGCCCGGGGTGCGGGCGGATGGCGTGCAGCTCGGGCGCGAGGACCCTGTCGGTCCCGAGCAGGGCTTCGAGGGAGAGGGCGGCGGTGATGTCGGCGGACTTGTAGAGGGTGGCGAGGTCGTCCAGGGCCATGATCAGCATGCCAAGCATGCCGTCGGTGCCGTTGAGAAGGGCGAGGCCTTCCTTCTCGCGCAGTTCGACGGGCTCGATGCCGTGCGCGGCGAGCAGTTCCCCGGCGGGCCGTACGACGCCGTCCGGGCCCTCCGCCTCCCCCTCGCCCATCAGGGTCAGGGCGCAGTGGCTGAGCGGCGCCAGGTCGCCGGAACAGCCGAGTGATCCGTACTCGTGCACGACCGGGGTGATGCCGGCGTTCAGGATGTCGGCCATGGTCTGCGCGACGGCCGGGCGCACCCCGGTCCGCCCCGAGCAGACGGTCTTGAGCCGCAGGAACATCAGGGCGCGGACGACTTCCCGCTCGACGTGCGGCCCCATCCCGGCGGCATGCGACCGAACGATGTTGCGCTGCAGCTGGGCACGCAGCTCCGGGCTGATGTGCCGGGTCGCCAGTGCCCCGAACCCGGTGGAAACCCCGTACACGGGCTCCGGCTTGGCCGCCAGCGCGTCCACGATCTCGCGGGCGGCGGCGAGCGCCGCCACGGCGTCGTCGGATAGTTCGACCCGCGCCCCGCCACGCGCCACGGCGAGCACGTCGGCCGCGGTGACACCGGTCGTCCCCACCACCACAGTATGCATATCCATATTCAGGAGCGTACGCAGTGAATGTTGCCGTGTCACTAGCGGGGGGCCGGTTGACCCCTTACTCCTTACTCCTTACGGGCGGGCCGGTACGGGGTTCGGGGCGGAGCCCCGAAGACGTGTGTCAGAGGCGTCCGCGGAAGCGGCGGCGTTCCGCTGCCGCGGGCGGCGGCGTGTCGGCGAGGCGGACGACCGGGTCGTCGGGGCCCTCGCGGCCGGCGACGACGGGCTTGGGGGCGCGGGCGGCCTTGGCCCGGTACTGGGCCGCGTCCGCGAGACGGAAGATGCGGCGGGCCGAGCGGACGGGCCCGATGGGGTCCCCGGTGGACGCGACACCGCACGCGACGCCCTCACCGAGCTCCAGCTCGGCGGCCCGGCGGCACAGTTCATCGGCGACGCGCACGATCTCGTCGGCGGCCGGACCCACGGCCAGCAGGCAGAACTCGTCGCCTCCGAGGCGGGCGGCGAGCGTGCCGGGGAGCATCGCGCCGCACAGGGAGAGGACCGAGCCGAACCGCTCCAGGAGCCGGTCGCCGACGGCATGCCCCCGGGTGTCGTTGACGCGTTTCAATCCGTTGATGTCGCAGATCATGAGACTGACGACCACGCACTCGGCACGGTGACGCTCGATGGCCTCCTCCAGGCGTACGTCCACGGCGCGGCGGTTCGCGAGGCCGGTCAGCGAGTCGGTGAAGGCGAGACGGCGGGCCTCCTCCAGGCGTTCGGTCTGGGCGATCCCCGCGGCGACGACAGAGGCGAGGACGGTCGCGAAGTCGGCGTCGGCGCGCTCGAAGACCGGCGCTCCCGCCCGGCGGGCCACATACAGCTCACCCCAGGCCCTGCCGTGCAGCACTATCGGCGCGACGACACAGCAGCCGCGCCCGCGCCGGCGCAGCGCGGCGACCCTCTGATGGCAGTACTCGGCGCGCCCTCCGGCCGGCCCCTCGGCCGTCTCCACCCAGGCGTTGGGCCCGCCACCGGCCGCCCACCGCTCGTGCAGGAACTCCGTGATCTCCGGGAACTGGTGCACGGGATACGCCTCGTCGTCGGGGTACTCCTCCTCGTCCGCCGCCCGCTCCCCCACGTTCACGAGCACCCGCAGCTGGCCGAGTTCCCGCTCCCACACGGACAGCGCGGCGAAACTCCCGGCCAGCGCATGGCAGGCTCCCGCCGCGGCCGCCCGCCACGACTCCCGCGGGGTGTGCGCGGCGGCCATACCCTGCGCCAACGTCACCACGGCCCTCAGCCGCACATCGTCACCGCCCATCACTCCAGGTTAAGTATGTTTGCGGTGGTTTGTGACGTTAGGGCGCCGAACAGGGGGTCGGGGTCGGGGGATCCCGGATCCCCTTGAGGGCTCTCTACATCTCCCACATCCCCGCTACTCGCCCGGCCACTCCGGCTCACGCTTCTCGTTGAACGCCGCGACGCCCTCCGCCCGGTCCCCCGAGAAGGCAACCGAGCGCCATGCCGAGTCCTCGACCTCCAGGCCCGTACGAAGGTCGAGGCCGTGCCCGAGGCGAAGGGCGCGTTTGGCGGCACGCAGGCCGACGGGCGAGTGCGCGGCGATGCGCCCGCCCAGCGCGAGCGCCTCCTCGCGATCGTGTCCCTCCTCCACTAGCTCGTCCACGAGCCCCAGCTCCCGTGCCTCGGCGGCCTCCACCCGTCGCGCCGAGAAGATCAGCTCGGCCGCGCGGGACGCCCCGACCCGGCGCGGCAGCATCTGCGTACCGCCCCCGCCGGGGATCACGCCGACGGACACCTCGGGCAGCCCCACCACGGCCGTACGGTCCGCCACGATCAGATCGCACGACAGCGCGAGCTCGAAGCCGCCGCCCAGCGCGAACCCGTGCACGGCCGCGATGGTGGGCATCGGCAACTCCAGTACGCCGGTGTACGCGGCCCGCGCGACCGGACGCTGGCGGACCAGGTCGGCGTCCGTGAACGAGTTCCGCTCCTTCAGGTCGGCGCCGACGCAGAAGGCCCGCTCATGGGTCGAGGTCAGCACGACCACGCGTACGTCCCGGTCGGCGGCCAGCGCGTCACAGGCGGCGGCGATCGACCGGGCCATCTCCGTGGACACGGCGTTCATGGCCTTGGGCCGGTCGAGAACGAGCTCCGCGACGTAGGCGTGCCGGCGCACGACGACGTACTCCCCATAGCGCTGCTCTGGGCTCCGCTCGGCCATGACGCTCTCCTTGTTAACGACGGTTAACTTCCGTTGGGCCGATCATCTCAGTGGGGGCCCTCCAGGGAAAGGGCGGTGGGGTCGGAATGGACAGTGCAGGTCGTGCGTGGCTGGTCGCGCAGTTCCCCGCGCCCCTATGGGGCGCGCCTTACAGGGCGCGTGCAGCGCCGAACTTGGTCACCTCGTTCGAGTGACACCCCGCCCCAACCCCCCTGTCTCTTAT
>NZ_JAAKZY010000380.1 GCF_011045015.1 Streptomyces scabichelini
GTGGGTCGGTGCGTCGTATGCCCGTCGCGTAGGTTCGGTCTCAGGTCACCAGGGCCGTGTACCGACACCGGGCCGTATGCCCACCCTGCGACGGGCTGACGCACCGACCCACGACCCCGCACCCCCCACCGGACCCCAGGGGCGCGGGGAACGGCGCGACCAGCCACCAACCCACCCGCACCCAACAACGAACCCAAACTGCTCAACCGCCGGAGGCAACCCGCCGACAACGAACCCAAACCCCTATCGGCGCGATGTCGGTGGTTTGTCAGTGGCACCTGACACCTTGGCGGCATGACGCGAATCGACAACAAGCCCAGCGCCCGCGCACGGAGCGCGGTCACCGTACGGGGGCTGGTCAAGCACTACGGCGAGACCAAGGCACTGGACGGCGTGGACCTGGACGTACGAGAGGGCACCGTAATGGGCGTGCTCGGACCGAACGGCGCCGGCAAGACCACCCTCGTACGGATCCTGTCCACCCTCCTCGCCCCCGACGCGGGCCACGCCACCGTCGCCGGCTACGACGTCGTACGGCAGCCCCGGCAGCTGCGCAGGGTGATAGGGCTCACCGGCCAGTACGCCTCCGTCGACGAGAAGCTCCCCGGCTGGGAGAACCTCTACATGATCGGCCGCCTGCTCGACCTGCCCCGCAAGGAGGCACGCGCGCGTGCCGACGAGCTGCTGGAGCGGTTCTCGCTGACGGATGCCGCCAAGCGGCCCGTGAGCACGTACTCCGGCGGCATGCGGCGGCGGCTCGATCTCGCCGCCTCCATGATCGGACGGCCCGAGGTGCTGTTCCTCGACGAGCCGACCACCGGGCTCGACCCGCGCACCCGCAACGAGGTCTGGGACGAGGTCAAGCGGATGGTCGGTGAGGGTGTCACCGTGCTGCTCACCACCCAGTACATGGAGGAGGCCGAGCAGCTCGCCTCCGAGCTGACCGTCGTGGACCGCGGCAAGGTCATCGCGAACGGTGCCATCGACGAGCTGAAGGCCAGGGTGGGAGGACGGGCGCTGCGGGTGCGGCCCGCCGATCCGCTGGAGCTGCGCCCGCTGGCCGCCGCCCTCGACGAGCTCGGCATCACCGGGCTCGCCACCACGACCGTCGACGCCGAGCGCGGTGACGTACTCGTCCCCATCCTCAGCGACGAGCAGCTCACCGCGGTCACCGGCGCCGTCGTCGCGCACGGCATCACGATCGCCTCGATCACCACCGAACTGCCCAGCCTGGACGAGGTGTTCCTGTCCCTCACCGGCCACCGCGCCAGTGCCCCGCAGGACGCCGTGCCCACCGACGTACGCGAGGAGGTCGCCGTATGAGCGCCGCCACTGCCACAGCCGTAAACGCCGACGCCCGTATCTCGCTGCGCGGCCACCTCCGTCACACGGGCGCGCTGACCCGGCGCAACCTGCTGTGGATCCGGCAGGACCCCGAGTCGATGTTCGACGCGGTGCTGTTCCCGGTGATCTTCACCCTGCTGTTCGTGTATGTCTTCGGCGGCTCCATCGGGCAGTCGCTGGGCGGCGGACAACAGGCGTACGTGCAGTACGTCATCCCCGGGCTGCTGGCCATGATGGGGATGAACATGGCCCAGGGCGTGGGCACCGGGTTCAACACGGACTTCAACTCCGGGGTCATGGACCGCTTCCGTTCCCTGCCGATCGGGCGCGGCTCGGTGTTGGTCGCCAAGATCGTGGTGGAGATCATGAGGATGCTCGTCGCGTGCGTGATCCTCATGCTGGTGGCCGTGCTGGTGGGCTTCGACATCACCCACTGGCCGGGGCTGTTCGCCTCCGTGGGGCTGGCCACCCTGTTCGGCTCGGCGCTCATGTGGGTGTTCCTCACCCTCGGCGTGACGATGAAGAGCGCGCAGTCGGTGCAGGCGATGGGCTTCCTGGTGCTGATGCCGCTGCAGTTCGGCTCGTCGATCTTCGCGCCGACCGCCTCGATGCCGGGCTGGCTGCAGAACTTCACCGAGTACAACCCGCTGTCCGCGCTCGCCGACGCGGCGCGCGGACTGATGGTGGGCGGTCCGGTCGCACACGGACTGTGGGTGACGCTGGCCTGGACGGTGGGTCTCACGGCGGTGATGGCGCCGGTCGCCATCCACAAGTTCCGTACGAAGAACTGACCGGCCGGCCCGTTCGACGTCGGTGCCCGTCAGATCGGTGCACGTCAGATCGGTGCGCGTCAGACCAGGGCGGCGGCCTCCTCCGGGGAGAGGCCGCCGCCCTCCGCGTACGCCGACTCGTAGGCCTCGTCGCCGAGTACGGTGCGCAACGCCCGCGTGGCCCTGCCGTGAATCTCGCGCTCGACACACGGCGCGGCATAGCCGGGCGGCAACAGCGCGTCCCCGGCTCCGAGACAGCGAGCGCCGTCACGGGCGCGGCTGCCGCCGTCGACGGCGGCGAGGGCGATCGCGGCGATGTGCAGGTACATGGTGCGCATGTGGGGGGCGATGGCCTGGGACAGCGAGTCCCCTGCCCGCTCCAGCGCCCTGCGGATCTTGTCCAGGCACACCTCGTAGCAGCCGTCCAAGGCCTCGATCCAGGCCTCCGAGCCGAGGATGAAGGCGTCGAAGACGACGAAGTGGGCGATGGCGAACTCCTCGCGCACCATCCGGAGTTGCTCACGGGCCTCGGGAATGCGGCCGGCCATGCCTAGCCGGGCGGCGAGGAACATCCGGGCGGCGGGCATCGCGTCGTTGCGTACGCCGTCCTGCCCGGCGATCACCTCGCGCAGCAGGTGTTCGCCGCGCTCGTCGTCCCCGGTCTCGATCAGCGCGCTGCCCAGGCGGGCGTTCAGTACCGCCACCTGGGCCCGGGCCCCGAGCTGTTCGGCGCGCTCGATCGCCGCCTCGTAGGCGGTGGCGGCCGCCCCCCACTCGCCCTTGCGTTCGTGGGCCTCGCCGCGGGCGGAGAGGGCCTCGGCGGTACCCCACAGGTCACCGAGACGCTCGTAGATCTCCAGCGATTCGTCGGCGTCGCGGGTGGCGTCGCCCGCCCACTCGCTGCGGTTGGCGAGCAGGTTGGCGCGGAACTGCAGGCTCGAGGCGAGCTCCCACTCGAAGCCGGGTGTGCTGCGGGAGGTCCGCACGGTGGCCTCGATGATTCGGCGCAGCCGCTCGATGTCCCCGGTGAGCATGACGGCGTAGACCCAGAAGAAGCCGGGGATGCGGCAGGTCTGCGGCAGGCCCGGCTCGTAGGTGCCGGCGACGGCGCGGAGCTTCGCCTGCCCCTGCGGGGTCTGCCAGGTGTCCAACTCCGTGTCCATGCAGGCGAGTTGGACGAGGTGGACACCGCGACGGGCCTCTTCGAGGACCTCGCCGTTCCATGGGGGTGGGCTGTCCGTGCAGCGCTCCCACACGGGTTCGGCGGCGCGGACCGGTTCACCGAAGGGGTCGGGACCGAGAGCCTGGACCTCGCGGGACCAGTTGCGGGCCTCGATGCGCAGGTCGCGCATCTGCCAGTACCAGGCCAGCGACAGGATCAGGCACAGCGCTTCCTGCTCGTCCCGGTCGGCGACGGCGCGGCGCAGGGCGGTACGCAGGTTCTCGTACTCGCGTTCCAGGCGCTCGATGGCGGCGAGTTGTCCGGGGCCGCGCAGCAACGGGTCGGTGGTGCGGGCGAATTCGCGGTAGTACGTCAGGTGCGCGCGCTCGGCCCGCTCGCGCTGCCCGGCCTCGTCGAGCCGTTCGCCCGCGTACTCGGCGACGGTCTCCAGGAGCCGGTAGCGCATCTCGCCCTTTTCCCCCGAAGGGGTGGCGACGACCAGGGACTTGTCGACGAGCGAGCCGAGCGCCTCCAGGGCGGCGGGTCCGCACACCGCCTCGGCGGCGGCGAGGTCGCAGCCGCCGGCGAAGACGGACAGCCGCCGCAGCACGTCCCGTTCGCCCTCGTTCAGCAGCTCCCAGGACCAGTCGACGACGGCCCGGAGGGTCTGCTGGCGGGGCAGGACAGTACGGCTGCCGGAGGTGAGCAGCCGGAAGCGGTCGTCGAGCCGGTCGGCGATCTGACGTGGTGTCAACATCCGTAGTCGGGCGGCGGCGAGCTCGATGGCGAGGGGGAGGCCGTCGAGGCGGCGGCAGATCTCGGCGCAGGCGTCGGGATCGTCCGTCACCAGGAATCCGGGCCGGGCCGCGGCGCCCCGGTCGGCGAGCAGCCGCAACGCGACCGGCTCGGGCAACGGCTCCACGGGCCGCAGCAACTCCCCCGGTACGCCGAGGGGTTCGCGGCTGGTGGCCAGTACCGTCAGCTCCGGGCAGCGCTCCAGCAGCTCCTCGACGAGCCGTGCGGCGGCGTCGACGACGTGTTCGCAGTTGTCGAGGATCAGCAGCATGCGCCGCTTGCCGCAGTGCTCGGCGAGCCGCTCGACCGGGTCGTCGTGCCGGTCGGATCCGGCGCGCATGGCCTCCGCCCCGGCGCCGTACAGCACGGTCTCGCGGGCGCCGACGGCGGTGAGTACGGCCTCCGCGACGGCGTCCGGACCGTCGACGGGCGCGAGCTCGGCCAGCCACACCCCGTCGGGCAAGGCCGGCGCCACGCTCTCCGCCGCCTCCTGCGAAAGGCGCGTCTTCCCGGCCCCGCCGGGCCCGAGCAAGGTGACAAGCCGCGCCGACCCCAGATCCTCCCCGATGGCCTCGATGTCACTGTCCCGCCCGACGAAGGAGGTGAGGCGGGCACGGAGGTTGCCCG
>NZ_JAAKZY010000381.1 GCF_011045015.1 Streptomyces scabichelini
GCCCCGAACGGCTCCCTCCCCCGCACCACCTCCGCCGAGACCCTCGCCACCATGCAGGCCGCCGTCCTCACCGGCGAGACCCTGTGGATCGGCTACGTCAACGCCGAGGGCTCCGCCAGCCAGCGCGTCATCGCCCCGATCCGCGTCGAGGGCGGCTTCGTGACGGCCTACGACCACACGGCGGACGAGGTCCGCACGTACCCGCTGCACCGCATCACGGGGGTCGCGGAACTGGCGGACGGCTCCGTGTAGCGCCGCATCACGATGCCCGTCACCTGTGCGTCGTCACTCGCACGGGTGTACGCGACGGATCATGCACGCCACGCCGGGGACTTCCCACCCTTGAGGGACATCCAGGGACATCTCGCATCGCGGCGCGAGCCGCCGGGCAGCCACTCGACGTCCCGCTCGGGCTGGACCAGGTGCCCTGTTCCGGCCCAAGCAAGCGCAACAGAAAGGCAGTTGTCCCATGCGCACTACTCGTCGTGTCGCCACCGTCCTGATCGGAACCGCCGCGCTGCTCGGTGCCCTCGCCTCCCAGGCCGCGGCGATCGGTATTGACTTCGCCGGGGGCGCGGGCATCGTCATCTGACCCGCCCCGCACACCCCTCGGGCCGGACTCGACGCTCGAATCCGGCCCGTCCCCACCTGAGGCCCCCTCTGAGGTCCCACCCGATTTCGAAAGGCGCGAAAGTCCTCATGCGTTCTCGTGTTGTCGCCACCACCCTGCTCACCGCGGCCGCCCTCATCGGCGCGCTCGCCTCTCAGGCCCAGGCGGCGCCCGCGCTGCCGCTGCCCCTCCCGGTCGCCGCCACCGAACCCCTCGTCACGGAGGTCGGCAACGTCGAGGGGCCGCTGTTCCACAACGTCAATCTGGCCACGCCGCAGTAGCGCGCCGCATCCGGTAGCTGTCCCCGTCGAGCCGGATGATCTCCGCGTGGTGCGCGAGACGGTCGGCCATGGCGGGGGCGGCGCCGCCGAAGACCTCCTCCCAGCGGTCGAGGGGGCGGTCGCTGGTCACGATCAGCGAGGCCCGCTCGTAGCGGTGGGCGACGAGCCGGAAGACGAGGTGGGCCGTGGCCGCGTCGAAGGGTGCGTAACCGACCTCGTCGATGATCAGCAGCGGGTACGCGTCGAGCGAGGCCAGTTCCCTGTCGAGCCGGCCGCCGTCCCGTGCCTCGGTCAGCCGGTGCGCCCACTCCGCGGCGGTCGCGAACAGCACCCCGTGCCCCGCCTGGCAGGCGCGCACGCCGAGTCCGATGGCGAGATGCGTCTTGCCGGTGCCGGGCGCTCCGACGAACACCACGTTCCGGCGGGCGGCGACGAAGTCCAGCTTGCCGAGGCGGGCGACGGCCTCCCGGTCGAAGGACCGCGGGTGGCCCTCGTCGAACTCCTCCAGCAGCTTCCGGGAGGGGAATCCAGCGGCCTGGATACGGGTCTCCACCCCACGGAGTTCGTACGGCACGGAGTGTTCGGTGGCGGTGGGGGTGGGGGTCGCCGAACGGTCCGCCAGCTGGGCCGGAATCGTGACCGGCGAGGGAGCCGGCACCGAGTCCGGGAAGGTCTTCGGCTCAGGTTCCTGGGGAGCCGACCGAGCCGCCTCCTGCCCGCTGTGCGCCTCGTGGCTGTTGTGCGTGTTGTGCGTGTTGTGACCCTTGAGGTCATCGTGGCCTGCGTGCGCCGATCCCGCCCCGGACATGTACCAGAGGATCGCCGCCGAGACGATGAACGCCATGTGGATCACCGTCCCCCACATCAGCGAGTGACGGGAGGTGTGGTGCACGTCCACGAACATCTGGAGAAGATGGACCGAGGAGATGCCCACGATGGCGGTGGCGAGCTTCACCTTCAGGACGTTGGAGTTGACGTGCGAGAGCCACTCGGGCTGATCGCGGTGCCCCTGGAGGCCGATGCGTGAGACGAAGGTCTCGTAACCGCCGACGATCACCATGATCAGCAGGTTGGCGATCATCACGACGTCGACGAGCTTGAGAACGGCGAGCATGACGTACGTCTCGGTCGCCTGCCCGGTCACGCACCGGAGAATTAAATTCCACAGTTCGTAGAAGAACTTGTAGACGTACACCCCCTGTGCGGCCACCAGGCCGAAGTACAAGGGCGCCTGGAGCCACCGGGTGGCGAACAGGGCGTACCCGAGCGTCGTGCTCGGCGGGGAAGCGTCGGGCGTGAGCGGCTGACCGTGAGTTGTCTGCACGGTCCGCCATTCTTCGGAAGCGAAGCCGCATATCAGAATTCCCGCCACTCATTGGAATGAATAGACATTCAATAGGACGGGACGCGGACGGGACACGGGCAGGGCGCGTACGGGACGTGTGCGGGACACGTACGGGAGGCGGCCAGGGCGCGGACGCCCACCCGGTCCACGACCGCAGGCGCCGACGATCAGGCACACTGGACGTTTGGCCGACCGGAAAGGGTGCCACGCGTGAATGGTCCACTCATCGTCCAGAGCGACAAGACCCTCCTGCTCGAGGTCGATCACGAGCAGGCCGACGACTGTCGCCGGGTGATCGCGCCGTTCGCGGAGCTGGAGCGGGCGCCCGAGCACATCCACACGTACCGGGTGACGCCGCTCGGGCTGTGGAACGCGCGGGCCGCCGGGCACGACGCCGAGCAGGTCGTGGACGCGCTGGTGGAGTTCAGCCGGTACCCGGTGCCGCACGCGCTGCTCGTCGACATCGCGGACACGATGGACCGGTACGGGCGGCTGACCCTGTCCAAGCACCCGGCCCACGGGCTGGTGCTCACGACCACCGACCGGCCCGTACTGGAGGAGATCCTGCGCTCGAAGCGGATCATGCCGCTCGTGGGCGCCCGGATCGACCAGGACACCGTCGCCGTGCACCCTTCCGAGCGCGGGCAGATCAAGCAGACGCTGCTGAAGCTCGGCTGGCCGGCCGAGGACCTCGCCGGGTACGTCGACGGGGAGGCCCACTCCATCGAGCTGGCCGAGGACGGCTGGGCGCTGCGGCCGTACCAGAAGCAGGCGGTGCAGAACTTCTGGCACGGCGGGTCAGGGGTTGTCGTCCTCCCCTGTGGTGCGGGGAAGACCCTCGTCGGGGCCGGGTCCATGGCCCAGGCGAAGGCGACCACCCTCATCCTCGTCACCAACACCGTCTCCGCCCGTCAGTGGAAGCACGAGCTGGTGCGGCGTACGTCGCTGACCGAGGAGGAGATCGGGGAGTACAGCGGTACGCGGAAGGAGATCCGGCCGGTCACCATCGCCACGTACCAGGTGCTGACGACGAGGCGAAAGGGCGTCTATCCGCACCTGGAGCTGTTCGACTCCCGTGACTGGGGGCTGATCATCTACGACGAGGTGCATCTGCTGCCGGCTCCCGTCTTCAAGTTCACCGCGGATCTGCAGGCGCGTCGGCGCCTGGGTCTGACGGCGACGCTCGTACGGGAGGACGGCCGTGAGTCGGACGTCTTCTCGCTCATCGGGCCCAAGCGGTTCGACGCGCCCTGGAAGGAGATCGAGGCGCAGGGGTACATCGCGCCCGCGGACTGCGTCGAGGTCCGGGTGAATCTGACGGACGCGGAGCGGCTGGCGTACGCGACGGCCGAGACCGAGGAGAAGTACCGCTTCTGCGCGACGACCGAGACGAAGCGGAAGGTCACGGAGGCGCTGGTGCGCCGCTTCGCCGGGCAGCAGACGCTCGTGATCGGCCAGTACATCGACCAGCTCGACGAGTTGGGCGAGCATCTGGACGCGCCGGTCATCAAGGGCGAGACGAGCAATGCGCAGCGGGAGAAGCTCTTCGAGGCGTTCCGGCAGGGTGAGATCAGCGTGCTCGTCGTGTCGAAGGTCGCGAACTTCTCGATCGACCTGCCGGAGGCGACGGTCGCGATCCAGGTCTCGGGAACCTTCGGCTCCCGCCAGGAGGAGGCTCAGCGCCTCGGCCGCGTGCTGCGTCCGAAGGCGGACGGTCACCAGGCGCACTTCTACTCGGTTGTCGCCCGCGACACCCTTGACCAGGACTTCGCGGCCCACCGCCAGCGCTTCCTGGCGGAACAGGGGTATGCGTACCGGATCGTGGACGCGGACGAGCTTCTTGCGGGGAGCTGAGCACGGGTTCAGGAGCCCGAGGGCTCAGCGGTGGCGGCGTACGCCCGCTTCCTCGCCGTACTCGCCCAGCAGGATCACGTCGAACGCGGCGGAGGCGAAGACCTTGACGGCGCGCAGGGCGTCGCCGACGAGGTGGCGGTGGTGACGGTCGTCGAGGGCGGTCGCGCCGGGCGGCGCGCCGTGCCGGGCGGGGCCGGAGGCTGGGGTGAAGGTTGCTGCGCTCATGTCTCCATGATGCGATTCGGCCATTCGGGTGACATCGGCCTCCGGGCCGAACCTCCGCGACCCCCGCGTACGCCTCAGGGCTGAGCCCTCCCCCTAGAGACCCACTAGGGGGAACCAGGGGCAACCAAGGGCAACGAAAAACCGTTGGCTCACTCATCCACCCCTCGCCTAGAATCTCCGCTCTTGCCCGCCTCCCCTCGTGGAGTGCTGCCGACGGGACGGAAACCGGTCGGCCCCAGCCCCGCCGTACGACGCGTACGACCACGTACACCGCGTACGGCGATGAGGCACACCACGCAGCAGGATCCCCCAGGATCAAAGGCCCCGGAGGCAACCCCGTGTCCACCC
>NZ_JAAKZY010000382.1 GCF_011045015.1 Streptomyces scabichelini
GGTGGGTTCCGGCTCGGAGGGAGCCGGGTCGCCCGGCGTGGGGCCGGGGTCGGACGGCGTGAGATCGCTCGGGTCCGGGACAGCGCTCGGGTGCGACGGGCCCGCGCTCCCGTGGCCGTCGATCGAGACCACCGCGCGCGCGGGTGCGATCGACACACGCGCGCTCCAAGGGCCGCTCGGCTCGCGGAGGCGGTCGACGTACACCTTGATCGTCAACGACTCGCCGGGCCGCAGCGTTCCCGAGGACTGGCTCAGGTGGAGCCAGGAGGCGCCGGTGTGCGCGGACCAGTCGACCGGTGACGTACCGGAGGCCCTGAGGCTGATCAACGTCGTGTCGCCGCTGGAATCAGCCTCTACGGAGAGGGCACTTTTCGTGTGCCCGGAGGCCGCGCCGATGACCCGGACGGAGACGCCGGACGAACGTTTTCGCTCGCTGAAGTGGGGGTCCGGCCTCGCGCTGGCGCTGCCCACGTTCGCGTAGCCGCCCGCCTCCTCGCCGCCGAGCGCGTCGGGGCCCTGTGCCTCGTTCGCGGTGACCGGGCGACCGGCCGAGCCCTCGCCGGTGAGGGGGGCGCCGTGGCAGGCCGCCCACAGGGCGAGCACGGGGATCGCCACGACGGTGGCGACGACCGTCGTCGTGACGGCACGCGCGCGGATGCGGTTGCGGCGGACCGCGCGTTCCCTGGCGTCCATCGGGAAGCCCCGCCGGTCGAAGCGCGGAGCGCCGCCCCGCGCGCGTGGGGCATGCGTCATCGCCATGTGGAGGGCGGCGCGCGGGGCTTCGAGTACGGGGAGCGCGGCGGGCGTGACGCTGGTGCCGGGCCAGGAGCCGGGGATCGCGCGCTCGGCGGTACGGCGGCAGCGCGGGCAGTCGTCGACGTGCCGCACCAGCTCGCGGCGCAGGGCCGTGCTGAGGACCAGGTTGTCGCCGGTGAGCCGGGCGACGCTCGGGCAGATGCCGGTGTCGACGACGGCGAGGGCCGCGCGGGTGCGCTCGACCTCGCAGGCGGCCGCGCCGAGGAGTTCGCGGGCGGCGAGCAGGTCCAGGCTCAGAACGGCGGCGACCTCACCGGCGGTGAGCTGGTGCCGTACGGCGAGTTCGAGCGCCTCCCGCTGCTCGGGCGCGGTCCCGGCGGCCTCCGGCCAGGCGAGCAGGGCGAGTTCGCCACGGCGACGGTCTTCTTCGGCGTCCGACGCGTGCGCCCGTACGGAACCCTGAACCCTGTCCGACGCACATGTGCCATGACGTTTCTGCCCGTCCGTCGTCCCGGCCTGCGGGCCCTGCCCGCCTTGTTTGCCCCGCCCGGCCTGCGGGCCCTGCCCGGCCTGTTTGGACCGCCTGGCCTTTTCCTGTTTCGCCCGCCTGGTCTTGTCCGTGGCCTCGGTGAGCTTGCGCAGGCACGCCCAGCGGGCGAGGGCGTACAGCCAGGCCCTGCGGTCGCCGGGTGCCTGCGGGCCGCGCGAACCGCGGCGCTCGGCGAGCGCGAGGGCGTCGCCGAGGGCGGCGACCGCCGCGTCGTGGTCGCACAGCACGGACAGGCAGTACGTGAACAGGCCGTCCAGATGCGCCTCGTAGCTCTGGGGCGGGCACTGCGCCGACGTGCGTACCGCCGCCCGGTCGGGTGCGGCACGGTGCGCCCGTGGTGCGCCGGTGGTGTGCGTGGTGGTTTCCGGACTGCGGCTCATCACCCGTGCGACCGTAGGCGGCGGGCGGCGGCCCCTTCTCGTGCCGTGAGCACATTTAATCCATACGGGTGAAACGATCCCCCATAAGGGGACAGGAGCCCCGAATTCCGTGGATCGTTCCGGATCGGTTGCGGCCGGTTTGCGAAGGGTGCCCTGATCTCGGCATCCGACGGCGGTTCTGCCTTGTCCCGGGCGGGGACGGCGTTGTCAGTAGTGGCGGTTACGGTTTCGTCCATGGCTGCCCGTACGAAGACCGCGAAGGACCGGCCGTCCTACCGCTGCACCGAGTGCGGCTGGCAGACGGCCAAGTGGCTCGGCCGCTGCCCCGAGTGCCAGGCCTGGGGGACGGTCGAGGAGTACGGCGCGCCCGCGGTCCGTACGACGACACCGGGCCGTGTCACGACGTCCGCGGTGCCCATCGGCCAGGTCGACGGCCGCACGGCGACCGCCCGCCCCACCGGCGTGCCCGAGCTGGACCGGGTGCTCGGCGGCGGCCTGGTTCCGGGCGCCGTCGTGCTCGTCGCGGGCGAGCCGGGAGTCGGCAAGTCGACGCTGCTGCTGGACGTGGCCGCCAAGTCGGCGAGCGACGAGCACCGCACGCTCTACATCACCGGCGAGGAGTCCGCGAGCCAGGTCCGCCTGCGTGCCGACCGCATCAAGGCGATCGACGACCACCTCTACCTCGCCGCGGAGACCGATCTGGCCGCCGTCCTCGGCCACTTGGACGCGGTGAAGCCGTCCCTCCTCATCCTCGACTCCGTGCAGACGGTCGCCTCTCCGGAGATCGACGGCGCCCCCGGAGGCATGGCCCAGGTCCGCGAGGTGGCCGGCGCCCTGATCCGCGCCTCCAAGGAGCGCGGCATGTCCACACTCCTTGTGGGCCATGTCACCAAGGACGGCGCCATCGCGGGCCCCCGCCTCCTCGAGCACCTGGTGGACGTCGTCCTGAGCTTCGAGGGCGACCGGCACGCGCGCCTCAGGCTCGTACGAGGCGTCAAGAACCGGTACGGGACGACGGACGAGGTCGGCTGCTTCGAGCTGCACGACGAGGGCATCACCGGACTCGCCGACCCCAGCGGCCTGTTCCTCACCCGCCGCGCCGAACCGGTCCCCGGCACCTGTCTGACCGTCACCCTCGAAGGCCGCCGCCCCCTGGTCGCCGAGGTCCAGGCGCTCACCGTCGATTCGCAGATCCCCTCCCCCAGGCGTACGACATCGGGCCTGGAGACCTCCAGGGTCTCGATGATGCTCGCCGTCCTGGAGCAGCGCGGCCGGATCACCGCCCTGGGGAAGCGGGACATCTACTCGGCGACGGTCGGCGGCGTAAAGCTCTCCGAGCCGGCCGCGGACCTGGCGATCGCCCTCGCCCTGGCCTCCGCCGCGAGCGACACTCCGCTCCCCAAGAACCTCGTCGCGATCGGCGAAGTGGGCCTCGCGGGCGAGGTCAGACGGGTCACAGGCGTCCAGCGCAGACTCGCGGAGGCCCACCGTCTGGGCTTCACACACGCGCTCGTACCGGGCGATCCCGGCAAGATCCCACCTGGTATGAAGGTCCTGGAAGTGGCCGACATGGGGGACGCGCTGCGTGTGCTTCCGAGGTCGCGTCGTCGAGAGGCCCCACGGGACGAGGAGGACCGCCGGTAGACTTTGCCCAGGTCTCGCCCGTCCGTACGTACGAAGTATGCGAAACGGGAGCGCCCCAGAACCTGCGACCGGAGGAGTGCAGTGGCAGCCAATGACCGGGCGGCAGCTCCCGGAAAGTCCGGTGGGAGCTCCGGTGCCGATGGGCTGATGCGCGCCTCACTGAGCGCCGTGGCACCCGGCACGGGGCTTCGCGACGGCCTGGAGCGGATTCTCCGCGGCAACACCGGCGGCCTCATCGTGCTCGGCTGGGACAAGACGGTCGAATCGATGTGCACGGGCGGCTTCGTCCTGGACGTCGAGTTCACGGCGACCCGGCTGCGCGAGCTGTGCAAGCTCGACGGCGGCATCATCGTCGACAAGGACATCACCAAGATCATGCGGGCGGGCGTGCAGTTGGTGCCCGACCCCACCATCCCCACCGAGGAGACGGGCACCCGGCACCGCACGGCCGACCGCGTCTCCAAGCAGGTCGGCTTCCCCGTCGTCTCCGTCTCCCAGTCCATGCGCCTGATCGCGTTGTACGTGGACGGACAGCGCCGCGTCCTCGAGGACTCGGCCGCGATCCTCTCCCGCGCCAACCAGGCCCTGGCGACACTGGAGCGCTACAAGCTCCGCCTCGACGAGGTCGCCGGCACACTGTCGGCCCTCGAAATCGAGGACCTGGTGACCGTCCGGGACGTCTCCGCGGTCGCCCAGCGCCTGGAGATGGTGCGCCGGATCGCCACGGAGATCGCCGAGTACGTGGTGGAGTTGGGCACGGACGGGCGCCTTCTCGCCCTCCAGCTGGACGAGTTGATCGCGGGTGTCGAGCCCGAGCGCTCACTCGTCGTACGGGACTACGTACCCGAGCCGACCGCCAAGCGCTCCCGCACGGTCGACGAGGCGCTCGCCGAACTCGACGCGCTCACCCATGCCGAGCTGCTCGAACTGACCACGGTGGCCAGGGCGTTGGGCCACACCGGCTCACCCGAGACCCTCGACTCCGCGGTGTCGCCGCGCGGTTACCGGCTCCTCGCCAAGGTGCCGCGGCTGCCCGGCGCGATCATCGACCGCCTGGTCGAGCACTTCGGCGGCTTGCAGAAGCTGCTCGCCGCGAGTGTCAACGACCTCCAGACGGTGGACGGGGTCGGCGAGGCGCGGGCGCGCAGCGTTCGGGAGGGGCTGTCGCGGTTGGCGGAGTCGTCGATCTTGGAACGCTACGTCTAGCCTCCGGCGGTTGGGCGGGGCGCCTATGGGG
>NZ_JAAKZY010000383.1 GCF_011045015.1 Streptomyces scabichelini
CGCGTACCCCCGGCCCCCGCCCCCTGCACGCACGCCACCTGTCGCGGGTCCAGCCAGCCGAGCTTCCACTTGTGCCAGCCGAACAGATCGGGCGCGAGTCCGAACTGGCTGCCCATGAGGTCCCAGTCACCGACGTATGTGTCCCAGTCGCCCCTGTCGTCGGTCGGCCGGTGGTAGAGGTCTGGCAGGTCGAAGACGTGGCCCGTCTCATGGGCCAGGACCAGCCGGTCCGGCGGGTGCTGCTCGAAGACCGTGACGATCCGGCGGATGTCCTTGCCGTCGGCCCGCAGCGGCACCTCCAGGTTCACCACCTTCGTCGCGTCCGAGTCGACGCCGGGCGCGTCCGGATCGGCGACGAAGTAGACGACGTCGTAGCGCGAGAAGTCGACCCGGGCGTCGGACGCGGCGAGGGCGTCGCGCAGATACGCGGCACGGCGCGCGGAGTTCCAGTCGCGCTGTATGGCGTACGCCGTGGAGGCGCGCGGCATCCGGATCCACTCGCGGAGCGAATGCGGACGCAGCGTGAACTTGCCGTAGGAAGCCCGTTCGAAGAATTGGCTGGTGGTCGGGAAGTGGTCGGCCGTCAGTTCGGTGGGTGTGGTGCGCGGGGCGGCGTCGGGGAAGGAAAGGAAGACCATCACCGCGTCGAGGCGGCGGACGGGGCGCGGATAGGAGGCGTTCCAGGTGTCCAGACCCTCCGAGTGGTGGGCGTCGGTCCGCTTCAGGGCACAGGGCATGGACTGAGACACGGCGACCGCGGGGCCCGTCACCAGCGAGGTGGCGGCCAGCGCCGTCATGGAGGTGAAGGCGGCCGCAGGACCACGCCAACGAGGTCGTGCCCAGCCACGGGTGAGCCCCTTGAGAGGGAACAGACGCGGCACGTCGACCTCCGGATGCGGAATTCGGGATACCGCACCCAGCCTGACCACATTTGATTACCAACGCCCTGTTTGTCTGCACCAGAAGGGTGAGGGAGCCGACATCCGGACGAGAGCATCACAAGATCACCGACAAGCACCGACACCCCGAGCACTCACGGAACGTCACAAGCGATCGGCCATTGAAGGAACCCGTCCACGTGCGGGCAGAAACGATCTGTCAGAAGAGCCCGTTAATTGGGGAGACTGAGGAGTAGCTGGAAGGCGTCAAAGCCAGCCTCTATGATCGGCACACTTTCCTGCGCGGACACGGCTAGAGCGGCCGTCCTCCACCGGCCGACCACCCGACGAGACCTGTACGAGTAACGAGTGCACAGCGGGAGCGAACGGTGAGCGGAACGTCCGACGGGCCGGGGCCTGCGGCAGACCTCGTCCGGCCGACCGTCACGGAGAGTGACAGTCGGCCACTTTCCCACGAGCAGACGGCACCACGCGTCGACGCTGGTACCACATGCGTCGACACCCGTACCACACGCACCGAACCGGCGACCTCACGCGCCGAACCGGTGCTCCCACACACCGAACCGGCGACCTCCCTCGCCGAATCGGTGACTTCACGCATCGATGCCGTGCCTCCACCCGCCCCCGAGGCCGCGGCTCCCCACCCCGAAGCCCATACCTTCCAGGCCACCTTCGCCGCCGCGCCCGTCGCGATGGCCATCGTCGACCGCGAGGGTCTGGTCGTCACGGCCAACGACACGCTGACCGCGCTGCTCGGCGCGGGCCCGGACGGACTCGTGGGCCGGGTCGCCGCCGATCTGGTCGACCTGGCCTCCGACGCCCGCACCTGGCACGCGTACCGCGAGGTGCTCCGCGGCCGCCAGGCCAGACTGCGCTGCACCCGACGTCTCAAACATCCCGAAGGACACTCCCTTTGGGCCCAGGTGACGATCTCGCCGCTGCCCGAGGAGGAGCGGGCCGTACTGCTGTCGGTCGCCGACATCAGCGCCCGGCGTGAACTCCAGGCGCGTCTGCGGCACTTGCAGATGCACGACCCGGTGACGCGGCTGCCCAACCGCACCCTGTTCTTCGAGCGCCTGTCGGCCGCGCTGGAGGCGGAGGCGTACGAGGAGTCGGGCACCGGCCGGATCGGGCTGTGCTACCTGGACCTCGACGGGTTCAAGGCGGTCAACGACACGCTCGGCCACCGCGTCGGCGACCGGCTGCTGTCGGCCGTCGCCGAGCGGCTGACGCGCTGCGCGAACGAGGCCGGGTACGCGAGAGCGGCCACACCGCTGGTCGCCCGGCTCGGCGGCGACGAGTTCGCGCTGCTGGTCGAGGACTCGACGGGTACGGACCAGCTGGCGGAGCTGGCCGAGTCCGTACTGACGTCCCTCCAGGCGCCCTTCGACCTCTCCGGGCAGCGGCTCTCGGTCTCGGCCTCGATCGGGGTCGTCGAGCGGCATGCCGCCGACACCACCGCGACGGGCCTGATGCAGGCCGCCGACACGACCCTGTACTGGGCGAAGGCCGACGGAAAGTCCCGCTGGACGCTCTTCGACCCGGAGCGCAATGCCCACCGCATGACCCGCCAGGCCCTCTCCTCCACCCTCCGGCCCGCCATCGAGAAGGGCGAATTCGCTCTCGAATACCAGCCGTTGGTGTGCATGGAGGACGGCGGCGTGAGCGGGGTCGAGGCGCTGGTGCGATGGAACCATCCTCAGTTCGGCACACTGACGCCGAATCGGTTCATCGGACTTGCGGAAGAAGACGGTTCGATCGTTCAGCTGGGGCGTTGGGTGCTGGCCACCGCCTGCCGGCAGGCGCGCCGCTGGCAGCTGGACCACCCGGACGTGCCGCCGGTCTTCGTGAGCGTGAACGTGGCGGTGCGTCAGGTCTGGGACTCGGACCTGGTGGCGGATGTCGCGGCGATCCTCACGGAGACCGGACTCGCCCCGCATCTCCTCCAGTTGGAGCTCACCGAGTCGGCCGTGATGGGCTCGGCGGGCCGACCGCTCCAGGCACTGCAGGCGCTCAGCGACATGGGCGTACGCATCGCCATCGACGACTTCGGCACGGGGTACTCCAACCTCGCCTACCTCAGCCGCCTGCCGGTCTCCGTGCTGAAGCTCGACGGCTCGTTCGTGCGGGGCTTCCAGTACGAGGAGGCGGGCAACCGTGCGAACCCCGCCGACGAGGTCATCGTCGAGGCCCTCATCGAACTCGCCCACCGGCTGGGGCTCACGGTCACCGCCGAGTGCGTGGAGACGGCCGGGCAGGCCTCCCGGCTGCGCCGTATCGGCTGCGACACCGGCCAGGGGTGGCTGTACTCCCGGCCGGTGGCGGCGGATCGTATCTCCGCACTATTGACGGCGGTGGACTGCCCTCAGACCTGAGCCGTTCGCGTCTTCGGCGACTGATTCGGCAGGTGATTCGGCAACTGATAGGCGTCGGCGATCAGTTCGTACGAGTGCAGGCGTACGTCGCCGCTGTGGGCGTGGCTGGTGATCATCAACTCGTCGGCGCCGGTGCGCTTGTGCAGGTCGTCGAGGCCGGCGCGGACCTCGTCCGCCGTGCCGTGGACGACGTTGGCGTTCCAGGAGTCGATGAACTCCCGCTCCATCGGGCTGAATTCGTACGCCTCCGCCTCCTCCGGGGTGGGCACGAGTCCCGGGCGGCCGGTGCGCAGGCGGACCATGTTCAGGGCGGCGGCCATGACCTGGCGGCGGGCCTCCTTCTCGTCGTCCGTCGCGAGCGCGGAGACGCCGATGAGGGCGTACGGGGCGTCGAGGACCTCGGAGGGCGTGAAGGACTCCCGGTAGAGGTCGAGCGCCGGGATGGTGTTCTGGGCCGAGAAGTGGTGCGCGAAGGCGAACGGGAGGCCGAGGGCGCCGGCGAGGCGGGCGCTGAAGCCGGAGGAGCCGAGGAGCCAGACGGGTGGGCGGTGCGGGGACTGTACGCCGCCGGGGGATGTGGCCTGGATGGGGCCCGGGACCGCGTGGATGCGGGCATATCGGTGGCCGTCGGGGAAGTCGTCGTCCAGGAAGCGGGTCAGCTCCGCGAGTTGCTGGGGGAAGTCGTCGGCGCCTTCGTTGAGGCGGTCGGTGCGGCGGAGGGCTGCGGCCGTTGCGCCGTCCGTACCGGGGGCTCGGCCGAGGCCCAGGTCGATACGGCCCGGGGCCATGGCCTCCAGGGTGCCGAACTGTTCCGCGATGACGAGGGGGGCGTGGTTGGGCAGCATGACGCCGCCCGAGCCGAGCCGTATGCGGTCGGTGTGGGCGGCGAGGTGGGCGAGGATCACCGCGGGGGACGTCGATGCGACGCCCGGCATGGAATGGTGCTCGGCGACCCAGTAGCGGTGGAATCCGCGGGCCTCTGCGAGGCGGGACAGTTCGACGCTGGTGCGCAGGGCCTCGGTGGCGGTGTGGCCCGCGCCCACGGTGACCAGGTCCAGCACGGAAAGTGGCACCTGAGCGGTGCCCGCCGTCTCGCCTCGTATCTCGTCTGCCGCCACGGTGGTTGCCTCCTGCTCGGTACGACGTCGTGTCCGCGCGTTCCTAACAGGAGACGGTCTCCGGTTATTCCGCCCCCGCCGCCCCTACCCGTTCCCGTCCACT
>NZ_JAAKZY010000384.1 GCF_011045015.1 Streptomyces scabichelini
GAGGGGGCGTGGGTCGGTGCGTCGTATGCCCGTCGCGTAGGTTCGGTCTCAGGTCACCCGCACTGTGTACCGACACCGGGCCGTATGCCCACCCTGCGACGGGCTGACGCACCGGCCCACGGCCCCGCACCCACCACAAACCCAGGGGCGCGGGGAACTGCGCGACCAGCCACAACCAACCCGCAGCCGCCCGCCGACCAGGCGCCAAACGGCGACGGCGCCCGCCGAGCCCCGCCCAGCGGGACCTCGCACGGACGCCACCAGCGTCACGCGTCAGAGGAGATTCACTCCTCGACCGTCAAACCCTTCCGCAACCGCACCAACGTCCGCGACAGCAGTCGCGACACATGCATCTGCGAGATGCCCAACTCATCGCCTATTTCGGACTGCGTCATGTTGGCGACGAAGCGCAGGGACAGGATCTTCCGGTCGCGCGAAGGAAGTTCGGCGATCAGTGGCTTCAGGGACTCGACGTACTCGATGCCTTCGAGGCCGTGGTCCTCGTAGCCGATGCGGTCGGACAGGGCGCCCTCGGAGTCGTCCTCCTCGGGCTGGGCGTCCAGGGAGGACGCCGTGTACGCATTGGACGCGGCCATGCCCTCGACGACCTCGTCGTTCGACAGGCCCAGGCGATCCGCCAGCTCTCCCACCGTCGGAGCGCGATCCAGTTGCTGGGCGAGTTCGTCGCCGGCCTTGGCCAGGTCCAGGCGGAGTTCCTGGAGTCTGCGCGGCACGCGCACCGACCAGCTCGTGTCGCGGAAGAAACGCTTGATCTCGCCGACGATCGTCGGCATCGCGAAGGTCGGGAACTCCACGCCACGGCTGAGCTCGAAGCGGTCGATCGCCTTGATCAGGCCGATCGTGCCGACCTGGATGATGTCCTCCATCGGCTCACTGCGGGAGCGGAACCGGGAGGCGGCGAACTTCACCAGGGCGAGGTTGAGTTCGACCAGCGTGTTGCGCACGTACGAATACTCGTGCGTGCCTTCTTCCAGGGATTCCAGCCGCTCGAAGAGGGTCTTGGAAAGGGCCCGTGCGTCCACCGGCCCCACCTCGTCGTACGGCGGGATCTCCGGAAGGCCGGCGAGTCCGTCGAGGTCCTCCTCGACGAGATCCGCCTGTTCTGGAGAGGGTGTCGACGTCGCTCGGGGGGTCTGCGATGCGTCGAGCCGGGGTGACATGATGTCCTCCATCGTTCTCGGCATATGGCCGCCGATGCCAATACGTGCACTGCGGTGTGCGGCGCCTCCAAAGCCGGCCGTGTTGATTCGTGTCCCTACTAGCCCTACCCGCTTTCGTCAGCCCACCGCAAGTGCGCTTGCTGGAGAAATGTCTGCTTTTGAGCGGTTGTTCGGGTGTGGCGAGGTCGTAGAGAGGTCGTAGGGAAGGAACCGCACGGCAGGAGTCGTGGTCGTAGGGAAGGCGTAGTGTTCAAGAGCGTCAATCAACAGCCACGACGGTCGGAAGAGAGAGACGGCATGGACCGCGGGACGGTCGGCAGCGCGCAATCGGGCCGGCTTCTGGTCGAGGTGCGGGAAGAGGGCCCCAGTGCGGTCGTGACCCCGGCGGGTGAGTTGGATCACCACACCGCCGATCTGTTGCGAGAACCCCTCGAGGACTGCATCGAGCGCGGGTTCGCACGCCTCGTCGTGGACTGTTCGCGGCTCGAGTTCTGTGACTCCACAGGGCTGAATGTGCTACTCGGCGCCCGGCTGAAAGCCGAGGCCGCGGGCGGCGGGGTCCATCTGGCCGAGATGCTTCCGGTGGTGGCCCGGGTCTTCGAGATCACCGGGGCGGTGGCCGTTTTCACCGTGCACGACACGCTCGAAGCGGCCCTGACCGAGAGGCCCTGACCGGGTAGTCGTCCGACTGCGGTGCGCGAAGTTATGGCTCAGTTGTCACTGTGTGACCGGTGCGTTACCAGCGTCACAGTGTCCCTGCCGAATCAGTGGGTGTTCTGACGGTTCGGCCGGGCAGGAGACATCCTGAATATGTCAACAAGGCCAACGGCAAGCGCGCGGCAGTCCCGGATCCCGAGTGTCCTGAGCTTTCTGGATGTCCTGAACCTTGAATCTGAGTGTCCTGAGTCTTGAATCGTGAACCGGTGAATCGGTGAGGTGAAGCGCTGATGAGCACCACCCGGCCTTACCCGCCGGGCGACCGCGGCCCGGATGCGGGCGTCAGCGGCGCTTCGGGGGAGGCCAGAGACGACGGGTCCGCGCGCCCAGATGCCCGTCAGACCCGCCGGCTGAACTTCAGCGGCGAGAGCGGCCTCGTCCCGCTTGCCCGCGACTTCACCCGCCAGGCGCTGTACGCGTGGGGCTGGCTGCCCGCCGCGACCGCCGACCGGCGGGCCGCCGCCGAGGATGTGCTGCTGGTCGTCTCCGAGCTCGTCACCAACGCCTGTCTGCACGCCGAGGGCCCGGACGAGCTGTGGATCACCTGCGACACCAAGGTGCTGCGCGTCGAGGTCTCCGACCGGGGCGCCGGCCAGCCCGCCCCGCGCACCCCGCACCGTGCCGGGCGCCCCGGCGGCCACGGGATGTTCATCGTGCAGCGGCTGTGTCTGGACTGGGGGGTTGTCCGGTCTCCCGGGGTCGCCGGCAAGACGGTGTGGGCGGAGCTCGGAGCCCCCGCTTAGCCGGAAGGTAACTCCCACCAAGGGTTACCGCAGGTTCGAACCCTTCTTCGTACGCGGCGGATCGATCAGATCCGGCGCGTCCTTATGTCTTCCCTCGACAAGGCCCCGGGCGTACCTTGACGGCCGATCTGATGTGCCGTCAGGAATGAGGGGACCGTGTCATACCGGACGTACCAGAAACGAACCGCCGCGCTCGCGTTCGCCGCGGCCCTGGCCGGCTCGGCGGTGCTGATGGCCGCCCCCGCAGCTCAGGCCGAGGTTGTCGACGTCGAGTACAACTGCAAGACGCCGATCGGCGACAAGTCCGCCGTCTCGCCCATCGACATCAAGAGCGCCGAGAGCGGCAGCGGCTACAAAATCACCATGTCCTGGCAGAAGGGCGTCTCGTCCAGCCCGGTCGAACTGGGCAAGGGCGCCATGAGCCCGAGCGCCACCATCAAGCTGGGCGGCGCCGAGAGCGGCACGCTCACCGTGAAGGGCCCTCCCAACGCGGAGGCGATTCCCGCCAACACACCCATCAAAGTCAGCGACTTGAGCGGCACTTACACGCCGTCCAAGAGCGGCAAGGTCACCTTCACGCCCGGCGTCCTCACCATCAAGGCGCTCGGCACGACGACCACCTGCGAGCCCGGCAACAGTCCGGGTCCCGCGCTGTCCCTGGACGTCAAGGCCGCCGGAGGCGGCGGTTCGGCGGGCTCCACCGCTCCCGAGGGCGGAGCGGGTAGCGGCACGGACTCCGGCGCCGGCGCCGCGCTCCCGGAGACGGGGCCCGAGGACTCGGCGATCGCCCTCGGCACGCTCGGCGGCACGGTGCTCCTCGCGGGCGCGGCCGGGGTGCTGTGGCTGACCCGGAGGAACCAGACGACGCGCTGACCTGCCACTTCGTACGAGCATCACCAGCAAGCCGCCTTCGCACGCCCACCCGCCACCCGACCACCGCCCCTCAACGAAACGCTTCGCGTTGCACCTTCTGGTCTGGAGCCGCCTGTGACACCCGCGCAGTCAGCCGCCCGTGGCCTCTGTGTCCTCTGTCTCGCCGCCGTCGTCCTGTTCGGTGTCGCGCCGACCGCCGTGGCCGAGGACAGCTGGTCCGTCGTGCCGTCGGCGGGCGGTCAGGACGGGCGGCCGTCCTTCTACGCGGAGGGCGCGCCCGGGGTCGTTCTGCAGGACACGGTGTCGGTGATCAACCCGGGCAAGGAGCCGATCACCGTACGGCTGCGGGGCGCGGACGCCGACAACAGTGAGGAGGGCGGCGGATTCGCGCTGCGGGCCGAGCCGAGGGACACCGGCGGGTGGATCACCTTCGCCGAGAAGTCGGTGAAGGTGCCGGCGCGGACGCGCGCCGACGTGCCGTTCACCGTGAGCGTCCCCGAGGGTGCCATCCCCGGCGACCACCCCGGCGCGATCGTCGCGAGCGGCGGCGGCAGATCCGCTGCCGTACGCGTCCATGTGCGGGTCAGCGGCCCGACGCTGTCCGCGCTCACGGTCGAGCACGTGGCCGTACGGGACGACCGCATCTCGTACGACCTGGTCAACCGCGGCAACACCGTGCTGACCCCGAAGCTCGCCGTGCGCGCCGACGGGCTGTTCGGCGCGGTGCTCGACCGTGCCCCGCGCACCCTGCCCGTCGAACTGCTCCCCGGCCGCCGCGTCACCCTCGACGAACCCTGGCCCGACCCGCCCGCGCTCGACTCGGTCGACGTGAACGTCACGGTCACGGCGGCGGGCGGGGCGCACGACGCGGCGGGCACGTCGGCGTGGTTCGTGCCGTGGGGAGCGGTCGCGGG
>NZ_JAAKZY010000385.1 GCF_011045015.1 Streptomyces scabichelini
CCTATGGGGCGTGGGGGGTTCGGTTCTTGGGCGGCTGCGGGTTCGTTGTGGCTTGTCGCGCAGTTCCCCGCGCCCCTAAAAAGCCTGCGCCTCGCGCCCCCCAAAAAAAGCCTGCGCCTCCCCGCGCGCGTAAAGAGCCTGCGCCCTCCCGCGCCCGTAAAAAGCCTGCGCCCTCCCCGCGCCCCTAGGAGGCGCTCGCCCTAGTCCTTCTCCAGTACGAACGACGTTCGGGCCTTTGTCAGGCCCGGCGCTGTGGCCTCCACCAAGTACGTGCCCGCCGTCGCCGACCTCGCCGGAGGCGTCGCGCACTTCGGGGCGCTCGCCTTGCGGTCCCACTCCAGGGTGCGGGTGACTCGGTCGTTGGCCGGGATGCGGTACAGGACGCTGGCGGCACCCGTCGGGCAGTCGGCAGAGGACCACATCTCGTCGTCGCCGCCCGCCTGAGTGATCGTCAGTACCGCTTCCTTCGGGCCGAGATCGAGCTTGCAGTCGGTGGCGGAGGAGTTCGTGACGATCAGCTCCAGCTCGGGCTTGTCATCGGGCGCGTACGCGTTCTTGACGCTGCGCAGCGTCAACTTGACCGCTCCAGGAGTGCAGTCGGGCAGGCTGGACCCGGCGGGAACCGTGTCCCCGGAGACACCGCCGCCCCCGATACCGGCCGAACCACCGCCCGCGCCACCGGCACCACCCGCGCCCGCGGAGGAACCGTCCGCCCCACCGGAGCCCTCGGATCCGCCGCCGGAATCCCCGGACCCGTTGCTCCCCCCGCTTGCGCCGCTCCCACCGTTCTCGTCGCCCGACTCGTCACGGCCGCCCGGGGCTTCACTGATCGCGGGACCCGAGCTGGTGGGGCCCGGCGTGATCGAGGGCGCGGGGTTCTTGCCGTTGGTCCCGTCCGCGTCGTTGTTGCCGCCTCCGTCACCGGAGGTGACGATCCAGGTGATCAGCAGCGCCAGCAGCGCTACCAAGGACAGCAGAACGGCCCTCCGACGCCAGTAGATGGAGGAGGGAAGCGGCCCGACAGGATTGCGCAGAGATCCCACGGCGCAAACTGTACGAGAGATCCGCCACTTCGCTGGCCCCACCCGCCGCCCTGAGCCTCAACTTTTCCGGATCATCATCCCGGACGGGGGCCTCCGGCGGTTCAGCGGGGCGCCTACGGGGGTGGTGAGTTCGGTTCGTGGGGCGAGTGCGGGTTCGTCGTGGCTTGTCGCGCAGTTCCCCGCGCCCCTAAAAAGCCTGCGCCTTCCCGCGCCCCTGAAAGCCTGCGGCTCCAACCCTGTCTTTCGTCAGGTCCCGGACCTGACGGTCGCGGGATGTGACGACTGTCCGTTCCCGATTACCGTCCGTGACCATGGACTCCGAGCTCTACCTGGACATCACCGACGTCGCCCACGACACGCCGACATGGGTACACCGCCTTGCCGAGATATGGACGGAGGCCGGGCTGCTGCTCTACGGCGTGCTCTTCGTTGCCGCCTGGTGGCGCCGACGCCGGGGGGAGGCAGGGGCGTTCGCGATCGCGGTGCTTGCACCTGTGGCCACGGCTGTGGCGTACGTGTGCAGCGAGCTGCTCAAGTCCGCCGTGGACGAGGAACGCCCGTGCCGGGCCGTGGCCGGCGCGACCGCCCCGCTCGTCGACTGCCCGCCGCACGGCGACTGGTCCTTCCCCAGCAACCACGCGACGATCGCGGGCGCCGCGACGGTGGCGCTCGCGCTGACCTGGCGGGGCATCCTGTGGCTGACGGCCCCGATGGCCCTGCTGATGGCCTTCTCGCGCGTGTTCGTCGGCGTGCACTACCCGCATGACACGGTCGCGGGCCTCGCCCTCGGCACGATCGTCACGCTCGCTTTCGTACGCCTCACGACACGTCCGGCGACACGGGTGGCGGAGGCGATGCGGGGATCGGCGACGGGTCCGGTGCGGTGGTTCGCGGGCACCGGTCCCATCCCTGTCCCGTACGAGGACGGGCGGCACCCGGCGCACCGCGGCTGACCCACCACACGCAATAACCGCTTACTCCACCAACCCCGCCTCGTACGCCACGATCGCCGCCTGGACGCGGTTCCTGACTCCCAACCGGTCGAGAACCGCGCTCACGTACGCCTTCACGGTTCCCTCCACGAGGTGCAGGCGAGCGGCGATCTCGGGATTGGACAGGCCGGCTCCGAGCAGTCCGAGGACTTCGCGTTCGCGCGGGGTGAGCGGCGCGACACGGTCACGGGCCGCGGCCTCGCGGCTCAGCCGCCGGCCGGCCCCGAAACCGTCGATCACGTGCCGGGCCACCTTCGGCGAGAGGAACGCGGCCCCGTCCGCGACCGCCCGCACTCCCGCGACGAGTTCGTGCGGATCACCGGACTTCAGCAGAAAGCCGGTGGCACCGCCGCCCAGCGCCCGGGCCACGTACGCGTCCTCCGAGAAGGTCGTCAGGATCGCGACCGCCGTTCCCGGCACCGTCCGTACGATCTCCTCGGCGGCCGCGAGCCCGTCCAGGTGCGGCATCCGGATGTCGAGCAGCGCCACGTCCGGCCGGTGCGCCTGCGCGAGCGCGACGGCTTCGCGTCCGTCGGCGGCCTCCGCGACGACCTCGATTTCCCCGCCGCCTCCGGCGTCAAGGATGGCCTTCACGCCGGCGCGGACCATCGCCTCGTCATCGGCCAGCAGTACGCGGATCACCGCACCCACTCCCGCTCCTCCTCACGCACTTGTTCGGCCGTACCGGCTTTGGGGATCACGTCCTTGTCGACCAGCCGCCCCTCGTCGTCGAAGCACAGCCTGAAGTGCTCGACGGAGACGAAGAGTTCACCGCTCGCGCGGTAGTAGCGGCAGTCGGCCCCCTTGGGCGTGGCCGGGGCGCGCTCCACCGGAGGGTCACTCACCGTGCGGTCGGGCAGCACCCGTTCGGCTTCTTCGAGCGGGGTGCCGAGGCGCAGCTCCGCGTAGTCGCCGGGTCTCAGGACCGCGTGCGTCTTCGTGTACGCGTACCAGCCGAAGGCTCCGCAGAGGAAGACGGCTCCTACGGCGACCGCACCCGAGAACGCCAGGACCACGCGGCGACGGGCGTGCGCGAAGGGAGCGTCGGGAGCGTTCGCGCGCAGGCTCACCGGCGGATGCGCGGCGGCTTCCTCGACCGGTGCAACGGGTGCGGTGGGCACGACGGGTACGTACGCCGTGACCCGGAACCCGTCCTCGTACGCCCCCGCCTCGAACCGACCGCCGACACCCTCGACCGCCATCCGCAGACCCAGCAACCCCGAGCCCCCGGAAGACGACGAACCCGCCTCCGTGGACGGCCCGTTGACCACGCTCACCGCCGTACAACCGGCATCGGCCTCGCGCCGCACCGCGACGGTGACGGGCGCGCCGGGCGCGTGCCGGGCGGCGTTGGTCAGGGCCTCACGTACCACCCGGTGAACGATCCGCCCGGCGAGCGAGTACGTACCGGAGAGCGAGTACGTATCGGCCGGCCCCGTCGTCTCCCAGCGCACCGGCAGGCCCGACTCCGCCGCCCGGGACACCAGTTCCTCGACGGTTTCGCCCGCCGGGGTCAACGGGACGGGTTCGTCGTCCTCCTCCCTCAGGAGGCCGATGATGCGGTGGAGGCGTTCCGTGGCGTCGGAGGCGGCCGCGCGGAGGTCGGCCGCGGCCTTGCGGTGGTGCTCCGCGAGGTCCGGGGCGAGTTGGAGGGCGCCGACGCGCAGGGCGATCAGGCTCAGTTCGTGGCCGAGGGAGTCGTGCATGTCCTGGGCGATACGGGCCCGTTCGCGCAGCCGCGCGCGGTCCTCGGCGATCCGTTGTTCCCGCTCCAGCTGGGCGGCCCGGGCCCAACCCGCCGCGGCCAGTTCCCGGTGCTGGCGCCAGTACCGGCCGCCGAGCCAGGGGAACACGACGCCGAACAGCAACGTGCCGACGAGCAGGAGCCACTGGGCTGACGGGTCGACTCCGCGTACCGCGATCTGGAGCGTGCCGGCGAGGCCGACCGCGCCGAATGTCGTCAGCGCGGGGCGCGTCTGCGGTGCGTGCAGTCCGAGCAGCAGGGCGAAGACGGCCAGGGCGGGGCCGTAGGAGAGGGTGAGCAGTGCGGGTTCCGAGGCCAGGCTGAGCGCTGCCGTTGTCGCGAAGGCCGTCAGGGGGCTTTTGCGCCACACCACGACTGCTGCGGCCAGTGCGGTGAGGCCCGCGAGTTGCTGCGCCGTGCTGCGGGGTTCGTTCAGGCCGATGCGGTCGACTGTGATCACCGGCACCGCCAGTGCCGCCCATAGCAGGGCGTCCGCGAACCTCCTCCTACGGCGTTCCATCTTCCCGACGCTACAAGCGGGGGATGGGGCGGCGCCTCTGTCGATCGTCAGGGGTTCGGCGCCGGGGGGTTGGGGGAGGGTTTTTCTTCCCCAAGCCCGCCCC
>NZ_JAAKZY010000386.1 GCF_011045015.1 Streptomyces scabichelini
GTCGGAGGCCGACGGACGCAGAAGGGACTCGGCCGGGTTCCGGCCGAGCCCCTTCAAAAACGTAACGCCGACCTGCGAGGGTGCACCGCCCGCCGGTCATGGCGAACTGGTAGTGGCCACTGGTTCAGGCCTTCTTCGTCTCCCAGAAGATCTTGTCGACCTGGGCGATGTAGTCGAGGGCCTTCTGGCCGGTCGCCGGGTCCGTGGAACCCTTCGCCGTGGAGAGGGCCTTGAGGGTGTCGTTGACCAGCTGGTGGAGCTCCGGGTACTTCTCGAAGTGCGGCGGCTTGAAGTAGTCGCTCCACAGCACCGAGACGTGGTGCTTGGCGAGCTCGGCGCGCTGCTCCTTGATGGTCGTCGCCCGGGCCTGGAAGTGAGGGTCGTCGTTGCCGGCCATCTTTTCCTGGATGGCCTTCACCGACTCCGCCTCGATGCGGGCCTGGGCCGGGTCGTACACACCGCAGGGCAGGTCGCAGTGTGCGCTGACCTTGACCTTGGGGGCAAACAGGCGGGAGAGCATTGAGCTGTCCTTCCTCGTGATCGTCTTCTCAGGTGGGACATTACTCCGTGCTGGACGGGATTTCGCGAGTGCCCCCATGGGCTTAGGACAAAAGTCCGGGTTGGGAACTGCTGCCGATGTACTGAGCAGCGGTGGCTCCTGATGACTGTGAGTGAGTGCCAGGGCCGGACGCGTGTCCACTGTGCGTTCGGGAGGGTCTCCTCTGTCACGGGTGGCGTTTCGGTCTCTGCTCTTCGGGAGGGGAACTGGGGTTCTTGGGTCGAATGGGTGACCTTTACGGATGGGGCTCGTTGACTGCTGTGATGGGGATCTTCGTCGTGCGGGGGTGAACGGGTGGACAGGTTGCGGGAGTTGGCGGCGTCGTTCGTGGTGCCCGGCCCCGCCGGGGTGGCCATCCGGGACCGGCTGCGGGTCTCGGAGACCGACGCGGCCGTGCTGCGTGAGGTCGGCATGTTCCTCGGATCGCTGGCCCGCGGGGATCTGGCGCGGCGGTCTCGGCAGGGTGGGGCGCACGATGCCGCCTCCTGGGCGGTGCGCAAGCGGGAGCTGACCAGCAAGTCGTCGGCGCGCTGGGCGGGCAGTATCACCAAGGCCACCCACGACCAGTGGGCGCTGGCCCGGCGCGGCCAGGCCGCGCATCTGGCCTGGCTGCGGGGGCAGATCGCGTCGATCGAGGCGCGGCTGGCCCGGCCGCTGGGCGCCAAGGCGAACAAGCGGGAAGGCCTGGTGCGCGGCTACGGCTCGCGCGCCGAGTGGCATGCCAAGTCCCGCCGCCTGCACGCTCTGAAGGACCGTCTCGTCTCGGTGGAGGCGGACTGGGTGGCGGGCCGGGTGCGTGTGGTGCGCGGCGGCAAGCAACTCGCCCAGGCACGCCACCATCTGGCGGCGGCCGGGCTGGACGAAGCGGCGTGGCGCCAGCGGTGGCAGGCGCAGCGGATGTTCCTGGCCGCGGACGGGGAGTCCGGCAAACGCTTCGGCAACGAAACCCTCCGCGTCACCGACACCGGACGGCTCTCGATCAAACTCCCGGCTGCGCTGGCCCACCTGGCCAACGCCCCGCACGGCCGGTACGTGCTGGACGCGACCGTGGCGTTCCAACATCGCGGGCAGGAGTGGCAGGATCGGATCACCGCCAACCGGGCAGTGGCCTATCGCATCCACCACGATGTGGCGCGCGGCCGCTGGTATGTCACCGCCGCCTGGCAGCGCGCGACCGCCCTGGTGCTGCCGCTGGAGGCAGCCCTGGCCCGGGGCGTGGTGGGGGTGGACATGAACGACGACCACCTGGCCGCCTGGCACCTGGATGTGCACGGCAATCCGGTCGGCGAGCCCCAACGCTTCTTCTACGACCTCTCAGGCAGCGCGGAGCACCGGGACGCACAGATCCGGCACGCGCTGAGCCGACTGCTGCACCACACCCAACGCTGCGGGGCGGCCGCGATCGCCCTGGAGGACCTCGACTTCACCGACGGCACAAGCCGGGAGAAGCACGGCCGCAACAAACGCTTCCGCCGCCTGCTCTCCCGTTTCCCCACCGCGAAACTCAAGGCCCGGCTGGTGTCGATGGCCGCCGAACAGGACATCGCCATCGTCGCGGTGGATCCGGCGTACACCAGCCGGTGGGGTGCCCAGTACTGGCAGAAACCCTTGACCACCCCACGACGCAAGATTTCCCGACACGATGCGGCGAGCATCGCGATCGGGCGACGCGCTCTCGGGTATCCGATCCCGCGACGGACGGCACCGCCCCACCCCGACCAGAGCGATCGTGGTGGGCATCGGACCGTCCAGGCCCGACCGGAGACCCGAAGGCGTGAGGAACCCCGCCCCCACCTGCCCGGACCGCGCACCGGATGCGCGCCGCCCGGCGGTGGAGCGAAAGCGGGCGACCAGCGTGCCCAACACCGTTCGGGGCACGCGACTGAGCATGAGTCTTGGCACCAGGACTCACTACCGCTCGGTATTTAGGAACGGTCAGACTGAGACTGGTGGAGGATCGGACCGGGGAGGTGCCGGTGATGCCGGAGCTGTCGCAGGAGACCGAGCGCGGGAGGGCTGTCTTGCCTTTCGGGGTGGCCGAAGTGACCGGGCCGTCCATGGTGCCCACGCTGTATCACGGGGACCGGCTCGTGGTGCAGTACGGGGCCCGCATCAGGCCCGGTGAGGTGGTCGTTCTGCGCCATCCGTTCCAGCAGGACCTGCTGGTCGTCAAGCGTGCCGTGGAGCGGCGCGAGGGCGGCTGGTGGGTGCTCGGGGACAACGCGTACGCGGGCGGGGACAGCACGGACTACGGGACCGTGCCCGAGGAACTCGTCCTCGGGAAGGTGTGGTTCCGTTACCGGCCCCTCCGGGACGGTCAGCGTTCGCCGTTCGCGGTCGCCCGCTGGGCGCTCTCGGCGGCGCGGCCGGTGTTCGCCGACCGGTCGGCCTCCAGGCGTTTGCGGGCCCGGTAGGCGGCGACGTTGGCGCGGGTGGCGCAGCGGTCCGAGCAGTAGCGGCGGGAACGGTTCGTCGAGGTGTCGAGGTAGGCGTTGCGGCACGGTGCGGCCTCGCACAGGCCGAGGCGGTCCACGCCGTACTCGGTGAGGTGGAAGGCCAGGCCCATCGCGGCGATCGCGGCATAGCCGGCGGTCGCGTTCGAGGGGTGGTCCGCCAGGTGCATGTGCCACAGCGGGCGGCCGTCGTCGTCCCGGAAGTCGTGCCCGGAGATCTGCGGGCTCACCGGGAACTCCAGCAGGAGTGAGTTCAGCAGGTCCACGGCGAGCGTCTCGTCGCCCGTGTCGGCCGCCTCGAACACCGCGCGCAGCCGGGCCCGTACGCCCCTGAAGCGCGTGACGTCGGCGTCCGTGGCGCGCCGAGCCGCCGACTCCTTGCCCCCGAAGAGGTCGCGGACGGCCTCGACCGAGGTGAGCGAGTCCTTGCCCCGGGCCGGTTCCTCGCTGTTGACGAGACGTACGGCGTAGTCCGAGTAATAGGCCAGTTCCACTTGTAGTCCTTACGAGGGCGCTCTATGGTCGTCGTGCGAGCGAGTAATGGCTGACTGTGATTCCAGGGTATTACTCCTGGAGGGGAGGGGCGTCCATGACCACCGTGACCGGAGCCGACTGGCATGCCTGGCAGGAGAGCTGGGACCGGCAGCAGGAGTGGTACCTCCCGGATCGTGAGGAACGCTTCCGGGTCATGCTCGACATGGTCGAGGCCCTGGTGGGCCCCACACCGCGCGTACTCGACCTCGCGTGCGGTACGGGAAGTATCACGGCCCGGCTCTTGGAAAGGTTCCCGGAGGCCGTCAGCACCGGGGTCGACCTCGACCCGGCGCTCCTGGCCATCGCCGAGGGCACCTTCGCGGACGACGAGCGCGTCACGTTCGTCACGGCGGACCTGAAGGACCCCGACTGGACGACGAAGCTGCCCTACGACTCGTACGACGCCGTCCTCACCGCGACCGCCCTCCACTGGCTGCACAGCGAACCCCTCGCGGCCCTCTACGGTCAGATCGCGGCACTCGTCCGCGACGGCGGTGTGTTCATGAACGCGGACCACATGATCGACGAGTCGACCCCGAAGATCAACGCCGCGGAGCGTGCGCAGCGGCAGGAGCGCATGAATCGGGCCAAGGCGGGCGGTGTGCTCGGCTGGACCGAGTGGTGGCAGCTCGCCGGCCAGGACCCGGTACTCGCCGAACCGACGGCCCGCCGTTTCGAGATCTACGGAGAGCACGCCGACGGCGACACCCCGTCGCTCGAGTGGCACGCGCGCGTGCTGCGCGAAAAGGGCTTCGCCGAGGCTCGGGCCGTGTGGCGCTCGCCGTCGGACGCGGTGGTCTTGGCCCTCAAGTAGCCCTTCGTCCCTGGGGGCTCCGCCCCCAGACC
>NZ_JAAKZY010000387.1 GCF_011045015.1 Streptomyces scabichelini
GGGCGGGACGGGTCGAATGCCGCCGGGCGGGACGGGTCGAACGCTGCTGCGGCAGTGTCGTACTGAGCTGCCGGATGGCTGTGCGCGGACATCGAGGTACGGGCCCCGGTTCGATGGACTGCGGTGGACACCTGTGCCCTGCGGGGGCACTGGGGCGTCTCGGACGGAGGCCCACACTAACGGCTGGACAAGATCACGGCCCGCCGCCTGTGGATAACCCACCTGCGACGGGCCGTTCGTCACGTAGAGCGTTACATGGAGAGCGTGCCGTTCGCTTCAGACGGCGGCCTTCTTCAGGCGGCGTCGTTCACGCTCGGACAGACCGCCCCAGATGCCGAAGCGTTCGTCATTGGCGAGCGCGTACTCGAGGCACTCGGAGCGGACCTCGCAGGCGAGGCAGACCTTCTTGGCCTCGCGGGTGGAGCCGCCCTTCTCAGGGAAAAAGGACTCGGGGTCGGTCTGGGCGCAGAGCGCCCGCTCCTGCCAACCGAGCTCCTCGTCGGCCTCGTCGACCAGCAGTTCCTGAAACAGCTCGGTCATGTGCGCCCCTCGTCCGTCTCGCGTCCCCGTGATGCTGCCGTTACCGATTCCGGCTGAACGACACGAGTGAAATTACAAGTGTGCAGCTCCGGGCGAGTCAAGCCGAGATCTGCTATTGAGCCCCTTATTCACTCTGCGGAACCAAGGCTTTGCGGAAAGTGTTCAAATCGGCATAAACCCTGACAGCAGGAAGGGACCCAGCCGGGACTTCCGCCCCGCACAGGACCTGTACAGGGGAGGACGCCCAGAAGTTCGATCTCGTTCCGAGCAACACACGAAGCGAGCCGGATCACATTCCGATCACAGGATCGCAACGGGGTTTGCGCGCCCAGTTGTGCGCCATGTGTCCCGGCGGGCTCCTGAACAAACCTTTCACCTCACAGAGGAACCGGATGAGGTGAAACATCTCCCACACATCTGCCACATAGCGGACATCAAGTTGACAGTGAAGGAGTGAACCGGTGTCCTTGTGAGCATGCTCGCGAACCCGGCACTCACCTCGACCCGCACCCTCGGGTCCCTCGGTGCTGCCCGCGCTCGCTGTAGCTGTTGTTGCTGTCGCAGCTGTTGAGCTCTGCCCCATCGCTCCGGCTGCCGTCGGGTCGACCGAGATCCGGCTGCTGATCCCTTCGCTCGTATCCGCCCGTACCAGGGCGCCCCTTTTACGCCTCTCCTTTACGCCTCTTCAGCCGAGGAACCACCGCATCCATGAACAGCGACAGCGACCTTCAGATCGCCGGCGACATCCTCGAAGTCCCGCACCTCCTTCAGGCGCCACGCGAACACCCGGCCACCGTGGCCGAGTTCGTGGGCCTCGCCCGCGCCATCGCCGCCGACCGCTCCCAGTGGGAGCACCTCGTCCAGTACGACGCGACCTCCCGCTGGTACCACCGGCTGCGGACCGGTCCCGGTTACGAGGTGTGGCTGCTCTCCTGGGTGCCCGGGCAGGGCAGCGGGCTGCACGACCACGGCCACTCGTCCGGCGTGTTCACCGTGCTGGAGGGCGCACTGACCGAGCGCACGGAGCGCGGCACGCGCGCGTTGGCGGTCGGCACCCAACAGGTGTTCGCGCCGGGGTACGTCCACGAAGTGGTCAACGACTCGCTCGAGCCGGCCATAAGCCTGCACGTCTACTACCCGGGGCTGACCGAGATGCCGATGCACGCGAGGAACTGCGCCGCATCGCGTCCGCAGGAGCCCGAGGATGTCGTAACCGCGTGACGCACTGTCGTACCCGCCTGCAAGACTGAACCTCATGCGCATTGTGGTTCTGGCAGGCGGCATCGGCGGTGCCCGGTTTCTGCGTGGTCTGCGGCAGGCGGTGCCGGACGCGGAGATCACGGTCATCGGGAACACCGGGGACGACATCCATCTCTTCGGGCTGAAGGTCTGCCCGGACCTCGACACGGTGATGTACACGCTCGGGGGCGGCATCAATGAGGAGCAGGGCTGGGGCCGGGCCGACGAGACCTTTCATCTCAAGGAGGAGCTCGCGGCGTACGGAGTGGGGCCCGAGTGGTTCGGGCTCGGTGACCGGGACTTCGCGACGCACATCGTCCGTACGCAGATGCTGGGCGCCGGGTATCCGCTCAGTGCCGTGACGGAGGCGCTGTGCGACCGGTGGAAACCGGGGGTCCGGCTGATCCCGATGTCCGACGACCGCGTCGAGACGCACGTGGCCGTCGAGCTGGACGGCGAGCGCAAGGCCATTCACTTCCAGGAGTACTGGGTGCGGCTGCGGGCCTCCGTCGAGGCGCACGCGGTGGTGCCCGTCGGCGCGGAGCAGGCGAAGCCGGCGCCCGGGGTGCTGGAGGCGATCGCCTCGGCCGACGTGGTGATCTTCCCGCCGTCCAACCCCGTCGTGTCCGTGGGGACGATCCTCGCCGTGCCCGGCATCCGGGAGGCGATCGCCGAGGCCGGGGTGCCGGTGGTCGGCCTCTCCCCCATCGTCGGGGACGCGCCCGTGCGCGGCATGGCCGACAAGGTCCTCGCGGCCGTCGGCGTGGAGTCCACGGCCGCCGCGGTGGCCGAGCACTACGGCTCGGGGCTCCTCGACGGCTGGCTCGTCGACACGGTCGACGCTGGCGCTGTGGACCGCGTGGAATCCGCCGGAATCCGCTGCCGTGCCATACCCCTCCTGATGACCGACCTCGCCGCGGCGACCCAGATGGCCCGTGAGGCTTTGACGTTGGCGGAGGAGGTGCGGGGCGTTTGAGCGGCGGGGGTCCTTCGAGTCCGGATGCGGGTGCGCGTGCGCCGGCTGACCCGGGTGCCAATGCGCGTGCGTCGGCCGACCCGGACGCGGATACGCGCGCGCCGACTGACCGGGGTTCGCGGGCTGATGATGCGGTGGCTGCCGGTCCGACGGGCAGTGGCCGGGCGGACAGCGCTCCGACGGGCAGCACAGGCACGCGCGCGATGGCAGGCGGTGGCGTGGAAGCCAGCGGGGAGGCGGTCGGTGGCCAGGACGTGTCCGTCGCGGGGCCGGCGTACCGGGTGCCCGGTTATCGGGTCTGGGCGCTGTCCGGGCTGCCCGAGATTCGCGAGGGTGACGATCTCGCTAAGTTGATCGCCGGGGCCGAGCCCGGGCTGCTTGACGGGGACGTGCTGCTCGTCACCTCCAAGATCGTGTCCAAGGCCGAGGGGCGGCTCGTCGAGGCGGTCGATCGGGAAGCCGCCATCGATGCCGAGACCGTACGGGTTGTGGCGCGGCGCGGGGCGCTGCGGATTGTCGAGAACCGGCAGGGGCTTGTCATGGCCGCGGCCGGGGTCGATGCCTCCAACACCCCTGCGGGGACTGTGTTGTTGCTGCCCGAGGATCCCGACGCGTCCGCGCGGGCGATACGGGACGGGGTGCGGGACGCGCTGGGCGTCGACGTCGGGGTGCTCGTCACGGACACGTTCGGGCGGCCGTGGCGGACCGGGCTCACCGATGTCGCCATCGGGGCCGCCGGTGTGCGGGTGCTCGACGATCTGCGGGGCGGCAGCGACGCGTACGGGAACCCGCTCAGCGCCACCGTCGTCGCCACGGCCGACGAACTCGCCGCCGCGGGGGACCTGGTCAAAGGCAAGGCCGACGGGCTGCCCGTCGCCGTCGTGCGCGGGCTGGCCCACACAGTCACCACAAGCACCGATGAAGACGATGACGACGAGGGGACGCGGGCCATGGTCCGTGGCGCACGTGATGACATGTTCCGACTGGGCACCTCCGAGGCCGTACGGGAGGCCGTCACCCAGCGGCGTACCGTACGGGCCTTCACCGACGAGCCCGTCGACCCGGGAGCCGTACGACGGGCGGTGGCCGCGGCCGTGACCGCGCCGGCGCCGCATCACACGACTCCGTGGCGATTCGTACTCCTGGAGTCCGAGGAGTCCCGCATGCGGCTCCTCGACGCCATGCGGGACGCGTGGATCGACGACCTGAAGCGGGACGGGAAGAGCGAGGAGTCCATCGCCAAGCGCGTGCGGCGGGGGGACGTCCTGCGTAAGGCGCCGTATCTCGTCGTGCCCTGCCTCGTCATGGACGGGTCGCACACGTACGGCGACGTGCGCCGCGACGGGGCCGAGCGGGAGATGTTCGTGGTCGCCGCGGGTGCCGCCGTGCAGAACTTCCTCGTCGCGCTGGCCGGGGAGCGGCTGGGGTCCGCGTGGGTGTCGTCGACGATGTTCTGCCGGGAGGTCGTACGGGACGTTCTCGGGCTGCCCGAAGCGTGGGATCCGATGGGGGCCGTGGCCGTCGGGCACGCGGCCGAGGAGCCGAAGCCGCGGCCCGAGCGGGATGCGGGGTCCTTCATCGAGGTTCGGTGACGGCTGTCGGGGGCGCGGGGGACGGG
>NZ_JAAKZY010000388.1 GCF_011045015.1 Streptomyces scabichelini
GCCGCCAACGCCTGGTCCCACGGCATCACCATCGACTGGCCCACCCTCCTCAACCCCTACCACGCCCACACCCTCGAACTACCCTCCTACCCCTTCCAACGCCAGCACTACTGGCTCACACCCGAACTCGAACCCGCCGCGACCGACGCCCGCGGACTCGGCCTGACCTCGGTCAGGCATCCGCTGCTGGGCGCCGTGGTCGAACTCGTCGAGGAGGACCGGCTGGTGTACACGGGGCGGCTCGCCCTTGACACGCAGCCGTGGCTTGCCGATCACGCCGTGCACGGCACCGTACTGCTGCCCGGCACCGCGTTCCTCGAACTCACGATGGCCGTGGGTGCCCGGGTGGGCTGGCGACGGCTCGCCGAACTCACCCTCCAGACACCACTGGTGCTCCCACCCGACGAAGCCGTACAGCTCCGGGTGACCGTCGAACCGCCGGCCGCGAACGGGCAGCGGGAGCTGGCCGTGCACTCCCGGCCGCAGGACGCCGACCTTGGTGACCCGTGGACACGGCACGCCGCGGCACTGCTCGACATCGACGACGACACCGCGGACTTCGACCTCGTCGAGTGGCCACCGCGCGGCGCCCACGAGATCGACGTCGAGACCCGCTACGACACCCTCGTGGAAGCGGGCTACGACTATGGCCCCGCCTTCCAGGGCCTGCGCGCCGCCTGGCGCACCGGCCGCGACATCTACGCCGAGGTGAACCTGCCCGCCGAGCTGGACGCCACATCCTTCGGGCTGCACCCGGCAGCGCTGGACGCCGCCTTGCACGCGGTCGGCCTGCTCCGCGAGGACGGCGGTACCGTCCTGCCCTTCTCCTGGTCCGGCGTCACCCGCTACACCGAGGGCGCGGACGCCCTGCGGGTGTGGCTCAGCGCGAGGGGCGAGGACGCGGTGACCCTGCGCGTCACCGACAGCGAGGGAAAGCCCGTGCTGTCCGCGGAGTCCGTCACGACGCGGCCGTTCACCGCCGACCTGGCCGCCGGACGCGGAGCCGACTCGCTGTTCCGGCTGGAGTGGCAGCCGGTCCCGGCCGCCGCGTCCGACATCGACGCGTACCTCGTCGCGGACCTGGCGGACGTCCCGGACCCCGTACCGCAGATGGTCGCCGTACGATGTCCGGGCTCATCGCAGGACTCGGACAGTACGGGAGCGGGTCTCGCCAAGAACGCACACCAAGCGGCGAGTTGGGCGCTCCGCCTGGTCCAGGAGTGGCTGGCCGATGCCCGTTTCGCCGGCTCCCGGCTGCTGGTGCTGACCGACGGTGCCGCAGGCCCCGAGGTCACGAACCCCGCCCAGGCCACCGTGTGGGGCCTGATCAGGACCGCGCAGTCCGAACATCCCGACCGATTCGCGCTGTTGGACTCGGATGAGACACACCGGGCCGACGAGACCGTTCCCGGGGCCGTACTCACCGAGCCTCAGCTCGCCCTGCGGGCAGGCACGATCCTCGCGCCTCGGCTGGTCCGGCACACCGCCGTCGCCGACCTGGTGGGTGCCGCCCGGCTCGACCCGGACGGCACCGTGCTCATCACCGGCGGAACCGGGGTGCTCGGCGCTTCGGTCGCGCGGCACCTGGTCACCGAGCACGGTGCTCGCCGTCTGCTGCTGGTCAGCCGTCGCGGCCCCGACGCGCCGGGCGCCGCGGAACTCGCCGCCGAACTCACCGAGTTGGGCGCCGAGGTCGTCATTGCCGCCTGCGACACCGCCGACCGCGACGCGCTCGCGCGGCTGCTGACCGGCGTACGGCTCACCGCCGTCTTCCACACCGCGGGTCTCCTGGACGACGGCGTGGTGGGGTCGCTGAGCGCGGACCGGCTCGCCGCCGTGCTGCGGCCCAAGGTGGACGCTGCCGCACACCTCGACGAACTGACCGCGGACCAGGAACTCGCATCCTTCGTCCTGTTCTCCTCGGTGGCGGGCGTCCTCGGCAATCCGGGCCAGGCCAACTACGCCGCGGGGAACGTCTTCCTCGACGCGCTCGCAGCCCGCCGCCGGGCCGCCGGTCGCCCCGCGACCTCGCTCGCGTGGGGCTTATGGGCCGAACGCACCGGCCTCACCGGGCACTTGGACGACGGCACCCTCTCGACCCGAGGCATCGTCCCGCTCTCCACCGAGCAGGGCCTCGAACTCCTCGACCGGGCGCTCGCCGACGACCACCCGGTGCTCGTACCGGCCCGCCTCGACCCGGCCGCGCTGCGCTCCGACGCGCTCGCCGGGATCCTGTCCCCGGTGCTGCGCTCGCTGGTGCGAGTCCCGCGGCGGCGCGTCGGCGAGTCCGGGCTGCGCCGCAAGCTCGGCCGGATGTCCGAGGAGGAGGGCCGCCGCCTGCTCCTCGACCTCGTACGCACCCAGCTCGCCTCGGTCATCGGCCGCGACTCGGCGGACGGGATCGACGCGGACCAGCCGTTCAAGAGCTTCGGCGTCGACTCGCTGCTCGCGGTGCAACTGCGCAACCGCCTCAACTCCGCCACCGGCCTGCGTCTTCCGGCCACCCTCGTCTTCGACCATCCCACGCCGGCCGCCGTCGTCGACTTCACGCTCGCGCTCGCGCGGGAACGTGCCGAGAGCGCCGCCCCGCCGGCCGTCACCGCCGTCGCACCGCGTACGGACGACGATCCGATCGTGATCGTCGGTATGGGGTGCCGTTTTCCGGGCGGGGTGGACTCGCCCGAGGCGCTGTGGCAGGTCGTCGCCCAGCAGCGTGATGTGATCTCGGGTTTCCCGGCCGACCGTGGCTGGGACCTCGACGGCCTCTACGATCCCGACCCGGACCACTCCGGCACGTCCTACGTGCGGCACGGCGGGTTCCTCCACGAGGCCGCTGAGTTCGATCCCGCCTTCTTCGGGATCTCGCCGCGTGAGGCGCTGGCGATGGACCCGCAGCAGCGGCTGCTCCTCGAGGTGTCGTGGGAGGCGCTGGAGCGGGCCGGAATCGCCCCCGGATCGCTGAACGGCAGTGACGCCGGTGTCTTCGCCGGCGTGATGTATCACGACTACGGCGGTGGCGGCAGGCTGCCGGAGGAGGCCGAGGGCCACTTCCTGACCGGCACGGCCGGCAGCGTCGCCACCGGCCGGGTGGCTTACACGCTGGGGTTGCAGGGTCCGGCGCTGACGGTGGACACCGCGTGTTCCTCCTCGCTGGTGGCGCTCCACCTGGCGGTACGCGCCCTGCGCTCCGGCGAATGCTCACTGGCCCTCGCCGGCGGCGTCGCCGTGATGTCCACCCCCAACACCTTCATCGAGTTCTCGCGTCAGCGGGGGCTCGCGGCCGATGGCCGGTGCAAGTCGTTCTCGGCGGACGCGGACGGCACCGCGTGGGCCGAGGGCGTCGGCGTACTGGTCGTGGAGCGGCTGTCGGACGCCCGCCGGCTGGGGCATGACGTGCTGGCCGTGGTGGCCGGCTCCGCAGTCAACCAGGACGGCGCCTCCAACGGCCTCACCGCCCCCAGCGGCCCCGCGCAGGAACGGGTCATCCGCGCCGCCGTACAGGACGCCGGAGTACCGTTCGCCGGTGTCGACGCAGTCGAGGCACACGGGACGGGGACCGTGCTCGGCGACCCGATCGAGGCCCAGGCCCTGCTCGCCACCTACGGCCGCGAACGTGACACCGGGCAGCCACTGCTGCTGGGCTCACTCAAGTCCAACCTCGGACACGCCCAGGCCGCCGCCGGCGTCGGCGGCATCATCAAAATGGTCATGGCCCTGCGCCACGGCCAACTGCCCGCCTCACTCAACGTCAGCAAGCCCAGCGAACTCGTGGACTGGACCTCAGGCGGCGTCGAGGTACTCACCGAGCCGCAACCGTGGCCCGCCACGGACGACAGGACCCGACGAGCCGGTGTGTCGTCCTTCGGCATCAGCGGCACCAACGCCCACGTCATCCTCGCCGAAGCCCCCGCCGAACCGCTCACCGAAGACGCGCCGACGGAATCAGTCCGGCTGGACGGGGCAAACCTGCCGTGGATGGTGTCGGCGCGTTCGGCGGACGCGCTGGCCCAGGCCGCGGAGCGGCTGGCCGAGTACGTGCGGGCACGGCCCGAGCTGAGCCCGGCCGATGTCGCGTACTCGCTTGCCGCCGGGCGCTCCGCCTTCGAGTCCAGGGCCGTGGTCCCCGGCACGGAGGGACGCGACGGACTGCTCGCCGGCCTGGACGCCCTGGCCTCCCGCGAGATCGACGGCGTGACGGCAGCCGTCTCCGGTGCGAAGCCGGGCCGTGCGTCAGGGGCACCTGTCGTGTTCGTGTTCCCGGGGCAGGGCTCGCAGTGGGTCGGCATGGCGGCCGGGCTGCTGGACTCCTCGCCGGAGTTCGCCCGCGTGATCGACGAGTGCGAGACGGCCCTGGCCCCGTTCGTCGACTGG
>NZ_JAAKZY010000389.1 GCF_011045015.1 Streptomyces scabichelini
GACGCAGGGGGGTCGGCGGGGGAAGTCAAGGCTGGGTCGGGACGTTCGGTGGACATGTCCACGCTCCCTCGGTGTGGGTACGGGTGGTCGTGAAGGGTGTATCGGTGGTCGCGTCGATCGCGAGGGTGCACCGGTTGCTCAGAGGGGCTGTTCCAGGTAACGGGAGGCAGCCAAGGGGGCGTGGCGTCGGCCATCAGGGCGGATTCGGCGACCGGAGGGCGTCGAGCACGGCGGGCAGGTGACTCCGGGCTCGGCACGCAGGCCGGCTCTCCCCAGCCGTGGACCGGCGAGAACGGCTGGATGGAGGGGCCTTGGCGAGCGGCGCGACGTCTTCGTGCGTGCCGAGATGTGCGCATGGCGCCCAAGGCTCCGTCGGCCGTGTGTGGTTCGAGGGCCAGGTCGTCAGGCCCATCCGCTCGTCGGGCCACCAGGACGAAGTCGCAGTCGGCGACCGGGGTAAGGGTTCGGGGCACCCACCCAGCCTTCACCACTTGACTCACCGTCATCCAGCGGCTGGTGTACCAACCATGTTTATATCCGCCCCGACGAACATGCGGTGGCGTCCGCACCCGGGTCACGGCCGGGTCCTCCGCTGAGCCGCCGGGCCCGGCTGATGGGCATCGTGCGGGGGAAGACGCTGTGGCGGCTGCGGGACAGGACGCTGCCGTCACCCACGAATCCCAGCGGCACCAGCACCCGATGGGCCGGCCAACCGTGATCGCAGCCGGGCGGTGTCAGCGTCCCGGCGCCTCGGGCTGCGTGCCACTCGTTGAACAATGCCTCGCGAGCCAGGCCGACTACGTTGGTGAGGGCGAGCCAGTCGGCCGGCCCGCCCTCACCGTCATGCGTGCCGTCGTGGCACACCACCCGTTCCAGTCACCGTCGCCGGACTTCAGGCTCCCCAAGTCGGCCTGTCAGATGCCGTCCGGACACCGACCGGAGGGTCGGCGACGGCATTCCAGCACCGTGTCCGCCCTGGCCAAGGCCGCCACGCCGGCCGACGCCCCGGTGATCGCCACCGCGTCGGTCCCCGAGGGACCGAACGGCCCGCTGATCCCGGAGGTGTTCGAGAACGCGCCCAAGGCGACGTACGTCCAGCGTCACGGCGAGATCAACGCGTGGGACGTGGAGGGCTTCCGCCGGGCAGTCGAGCAGACCGGCCGCCGTACGCTCCTCGTCGCCGGCATCATGACCAGCATCTGCGTCGTGGAGCCCGCGCTGTCGGCCCTCGCCGAGGGATATGACGTGTACGCCGTCATCGACGCCTCGGGCACCTACTCCGACGAGGCGCAGCGGATCTCGATCGAGCGCCTGAGCCGGGCCGGCGTCAAGGTCGTCGACGTCCTCGGCGTGAGCATTCCTGAACCGCCGCTGCGCCGGCCTTGGAAGGCCCGGATCCCGGGGTCAGTTGAAGGGGTCGAGGGTGATGTACGCCTGCTGCGGATTGCCGTCGTGCACGAGCGACTCGTGGTTGCCCACGTCGTCGAACGCGAAGGCGTACGCCTTGCCGTCGGCCATCTGCGCGTGGATCTTGCGGGCGTAGTGGTTGGTGACGACGTCCGCGTAGAAGGCGGAGCTGCTGGTGTCGGGCTGGTTGGGGTTCGTCAGCAGCGTCGAGCGGTTGAAGCCTGCGCACAGGGTGCGGGAGATCGGGCCGCGTACCAGGTCGTTCGGTGCGTCCAGACGCTTGTAGCAGCCGAAGATGCTGTCGGCGTCCGGCTTCTGGAAGGTGGTGACGACGGCGCCGGAGGTGTTGGTGAAGTTCATGACGTTGCCGGAGACCCGCCCGTAGTACTTGGTGTTCGGCTGATCGCCGAAGGGCGTGACCGTCAGGGTCGAGGTGCGGTACTTCTGCCACACGCGGTTGATGTAGTCGTCCATCACGCTCGCCGGCAGCGCGCCCGCCGCGATGCCGTGCCCGGGTGCCAGGGCCCGCAGGACCGTGCCGTCGGAACGGGTCTGGATGAGGTTCGCCCAGCCGCCCGGCTGACCGCGCAGCGCACTGAAGAAGCCGTTGTACCCGCCTGGCTTCAGGTGGCCGGTGTTCTTCACAGTGCCGTTGGCGGCCTTCACGCCGACCGCGTACGGCGCGGAGAACATGTCGACCTGGGTGCTGTTGATCCACAGGCCGGAGTCGTTGAGGGTGTACTCGGTCCAGTTGAACAGGATGTTCCTGTTGGGGTCCGACGGGTTCTGCACCGCGGGCTGTACGAGGCCGCCGGTGGTCAGCTTGAAGACGAGCTTCTGGCCGTAGGAGAAATAGACGCGGCCGGAGAACTTCGGCATCCGGAGCGTCATGGTCTGGCCGTTGGCCGGTCCTGCGATCGATGCGTCGGGCGCGTTGGTCGGAGGGTTGCCGCCGGCGGGCCAGGGGTGGAACGTGCCGTTCGCGTCGGCCCAGCCCTGCTGGCCGGTGGTGAGCAGGGTGCCGATGTTGTAGACGTAGACCTGGTCACCGCGCCCCGAGTTGTTGCTGATCGTCAGGGGGATGGTGGAGGGCACGGCGGCCCGGGCCTGGCTGCCGGTGCCCGTCCAGGTGATACCCAGGCCGATGGCCAGGGCCGCCAGAACGGCGGCCAGCGTTCTTCGCGTCACAGAGATGGACACACTGTTCTCCTTATTGGTCCTTGGTTCTTGGTCCTTGGTGCGGGGCTGTGGGGGAGCGGGGGAGGAGGACGGACCGGCGGCGTGACCGGACGAGTGAGCGAGCGGTCAGCCGATGGCGACGCCGCCGGCGACCCGCCCGAGGTCGTTCCAGGCGCCGTGGCCGTCCCCGCCCTGCCAGGCGTAGACGGTGGCGGCGTTGGTCGTGTTGTCCCCGAGGACGTAGTCGGCGTTGCCGTCGCCGGTGAAGTCGGCCATGGACACGCGGGTGACGTCAGAGGTCAGCCCGGAGGCGACCTGTCCCCTCCCCAGCCAGCCGCCGCGGCCGTCACCTCCCCGGTTGAGGTAGGCCGAGACCGCGCCGGTAGAGCTCAGCCACGTGTAGTCGGCGCGGTCGTCCCCGTCGAGGTCCGCGAAGCGCACCTTGGAGGCGTCCGCGGTCAGGCCGGTGGCGATCCGGCCCAGTGGTGACCAGCCGCCGCGGCCGTCGCCGCCGCGGTTGAGCCACACCGACACCGCGCCGGTGGAGGCGAGCAGGACATAGTCGGTCCGGCCGTCGCCGTCGATGTCGGCGAACTTCACCTGGGTGGGGTCGGTGGTCCGGCCGGTGGCGACCTGGCCGAGGACGGACCAGCCGCCGTGGCCGTCGCCGCCGCGGTTGAGGTAGACCGTCGCCGCGCCGTCGGCGCCGAGGACGATGTAGTCGGCTCGTCCGTCGCCGTCGAAGTCGGCGAAGCGGACCCGGCGCGCGTCGGCCGTCAGGCCCGAGGCAACTTGACCCAGTGGCGACCAGCCGCCGTGGCCGTCGCCGCCGCGGTTGAGCCACACCGACACCGCGCCGGTGGAGGCGAGGGACAGGTAATCGGCCCGGCCGTCGCCGTCGAAGTCCGCCCACCGGACCTTGCCGGTGGTGCCGGACTCGGTGCCCGCGCCCAACTGGCGCCTTCCGGCGGTCCATCCGGCGTCGAACACGTTGGTGAGGGCAGGGGCGAGGGCCTGTGCCATGCGCTGGTAGCCGGCGTCGCTGGGGTGCAGGTCGTCGTCGAACTGGGCGGAGGTCAGGGCGGGTGGGTCGACGTAGAGGAACTTCTTCCCGGCGGCCTGCTCGGTGACCTGCAACTGCTTGGCCGCCGCGTTGTACGCCGCCACCCGCGAGCCCAGGTCCGGCGTCGTCGGGATGAGGCCCAGCATGATGACGCCGGTGCCTGGCCGGTCGGCGTAGATGCGGTCGACCAGGCCGGCCAGCCGGGCGGGAGCGTTCGGGACGTCGATGCCCCGGTCGAGGTCGTTGAGGCCGATGTGCAGGATCACCACGTCGGGGCGGGCCGCGGACATCCAGCCGTCGATGCCGTCGCGGATCTGGGAGATGACGTATCCGCTGTGGCCCTCGTTGGACTGGTCGGCCAGCGTGCCGGAGTTCTGCGAACCGACGAACTGCACGGTGTACGCGGACTGGCCGGCCACCAGGCTCGCGAGGGGTGCCCGGTACGACGACGTGGTGTCGCTGCCCACGCCCCAGGTGATCGAGTCGCCCAGGGGCATGACCCGTAACTGAGGGACGGGTGTCCGGGCGGAAACCGGTCCTGCCGGCACGAGCGCCAGGAGGACCGCACCGGAGGCGGCGAGGGCTGCGGCGGATGCCCGCCGCTTCAGGCGCCGGGTTCGCGTGCCTCGGTGCACGGGTGAGCGTCTGCAGCGAACGGCCATGGAGCTTCTCCTCCGGCGGCGCGGGCGGCTGGTGGGGGGTCAGGAG
>NZ_JAAKZY010000038.1 GCF_011045015.1 Streptomyces scabichelini
GCGCAGGAGCGGATCTCTGCTCGGGGACGCGGGGTTCGGGCTCCGGCTGAGGCGGGTTGGGCGTCTCGCTGGGGTTCCGGTGGGCGGGCGGCTGCCCGCCGGGGACGTTGGTCGAGGTGGGATTGGTGGCGCCGACGTCGGCTGGGTTGTCCTCCTTGGCGGGAGGTATTCGTTTCTGCGCTGCCTCGCCGTCACGCGTCGCGGGCCTGCCCACGGGGCGCAACGCGGCCAGACGGCTTCCCTCGGTCGTCTCCTGCTCGCCGCCCGCGGGCGGCTCCGGCTTGTTGCGGGGCGTGAACCAGCCGCCCTCGCCGCTGCCCCCTGAAGTGCCGTTGTCCGCCGACGTGGTGGTCGGAGCGTCCATGGTGTGCCTCGCCTCGAACATCTTTCGGTCGGTCTGCGCACTTCCTCGATCGGAAGATGCCTGCTTTCCCCCGCAGACGGCTTGCTTTTCCGTTCTGTCCTGTCGGCCAATGCGGCCATATTCAAGTCCGGAATCCTGCAACTACGGACAAGTAAGGCAAGAATGTGACATTGGCCGCACTACCGTCATCGCAGCGTCCCATCCCTCACCAACACCCGGCCGCATTACGGAGAATGCGGGTCTTCGATCTTTCCGTCCCGTTAGGCTGCGTTGACCTGCACTCGTTCCCCGCAGGACGCGCGCGCGACACGTGCGCACATCACACCGGACACGAACCGGAGTCGACCATACCGGTCACCGTCCGCCGCACAAGTCCCCTGTTCCTTGCGCCCCGAATTAACAGGGACCGGGGCATCAATTCCTTCAATTACCGGGTGCGCCGGACCAGTTCATAGGCATCCAACAGATCCCGCCCCACGTAGGAGTGCATGGCCAGACCCGCCAGATGCTGATCCGCATTGACGGCGACGGATACCGGAACTGCCCCGAACAGGTCCTTGTCCGACATCGAGTCCCCGTACGCAATACAGTCCGCCCGCCCCAATCCGAACTCCGCGCAGAGCCGGTCCGCGATCTGCACCTTGGCCGCGGCGCTCAGAATCCCCGACGGATTCACGGGCTCGGTGAACGGCACGGAAGGGAAGCGTGAACCGTAGGCCGCATGCGCACCCCATTCCGTCAACCGCTCCACGAAGAACGACGGCGAGAGCGAGACGACGGCGCAGTAGTCGCCGCTCCCCCTGATATCCGCCCAGACGTCCTCGATGCCGGACAGCCAAGGCGCCCCTGAGAAGGCCGCCGCCACATGCGCCTCGGTGAGGTCCGTCCAGAGAGCATGCACCAGCGTCGCGTACTCCCGCGGGCTTATGCGTCCCGCGCCGACCGCCTCGTCGAGTGCCACGGTCTCGGCTTCCAGCCCGAGCTGCCGGGAGATCTCCACGGGCGCCGAGCTGCCATGCAGCAACGTCCCGTCCAGATCGAAGAGATGAAGTCTCGCCATGTACGCCGAGGCTAGTACGAGGGGTTACTCCCGCTGTCAGACGTCCTCGCGGCTCCCGCCCGGCACGGTGTTTCACGTGAAACTAACCCGCCCCGCTCGCCGGGCCACCCTCGTTGTCCATGTAGCCGCTTCCGCTTGCTGGCTCGGGCTCACGCTCGGGCTGCTCGCGCTCGGGATCACCGCGACCACCACCGGTTCCGCGATGACCGTGGAGGCCGCCGTCCGCGCCATGAAGCTCTTCGCCGACTGGCTGCTGCTCCCCCTCGCGTTCCTTACCTTCCTCAGCGGTCTGGTGCTGTCCCTGGGCACCCCGTGGGGTCTGGCGAGGCACCGATGGGTCTACACGAAGTTCTGGCTGACCCTGGTCACGATGACCGCCACAGTCTTCGTGCTGCGGCCGGGGGTCAACTCCGCGGTCGCCGCCGTCTCCGCGGGCGGACCGCTGCCCGACGTCAGCGAGGTACTGGCCGGACCGATCGTCTCGCTGTCCGCATACGTCTTCATGACGGTGATCTCGGTCCTCAAGCCATGGGGGCTGACTCGGCGTGGTCAAAATCTGCGTTCGGCTGCCCGGAAACCGGTGGACGCCGAGGGCGCCCGTCAGACAGCCTGACCAGCGTGCCGACTCCTTCCCCCGCCGCCATGCCCATCCGCCGTCTGACGCCTCGTGACCTCGCCGCCTGCGCCGACTTGTCCGAGAACCGGGGCTGGCCCCGTGAGGAACACAAGTGGGGTCTGCTGCTGGCGGCGGGCACGGGCTATGGCATCGACGACCCGGACGGCGGCCTCGTCAGCGCCTGCGTCGTGACCTCGTACGGACCACGGGAGCGCCCCGACCTCGCCGGGATCGGCATGGTGCTGGTCGCCGAGCGGTACGCCCGCCAGGGCATCGGCCGCCGCCTGATGCGGCACGTCATCGCAGAACTGGGCGACACCCCGCTGACCTTGCACGCGACACCGTACGGCCACCCGCTCTACGAGGAACTGGGCTTCAAGACCACCGGCCGGGCCGAGATGGTCTGCGGGCACTTCACACCCGGTGGGCCGGAGCCCGAGGCCACGACGCGTGCGGCCACCGCCGGGGATGTCCCCGCGATCCTCCGTCTCGACGAGGAGGTGTTCGGCACCGACCGCACACACATGATCACGCGACTGCCCGCCTTCGCCGACCAACTGCGCGTGGCCGAGGACGACGGCCGGATCACCGGCTACGCGGCCGCCTGGCCCAACCTGGACAACCATGTCGTGGGCCCACTGATCGCCCGGGACACGGAGACGGCAAAGGCGCTCATCGCCTCGCTGGCTGCTCACACCGACCGCATGCTGCGCACCGACATCGACGTACGGCACGAGGAACTGCTGACGTGGGTCAAGGAACGCGGTCTCGTCTCCATGGGCTTCAACGCCGTCATGACGTACGGCATCGTGGAGCTCCCCGGCGACTGGACGCGCCGGTTCGCTCCGCTGACTGTGGCGGCGGGCTAGACGAGGCTTGCAGGACGGTTGCGTGGGGGCGGGGCCGGTTCTGGCCCCGCGATCGACTACGTCGCGCACGCGCGGTTCTGGCCCCGCGATCCACCACGTCGGGCACGCGGTGTCCCGGGCCACCGGTCAGTGATGGGTGGCGGTCTTCTGTTCGGCCTTCTGTTCGGCCGGCTCTGCGGACGCCACGACGAGGCTCGGGCCGTCGGTGCGGCGCTCCAGGGCGGCCGACAGGACGGCGAGCACCAGGGCCGCGGCGGCGAGGGCGGCGCCGACCCAGTTCGGGGCGGTGTAGCCCAGGCCGGCCGCGATGACGAGGCCACCGAGCCAGGCCGAGAGGGCGTTACCGAGGTTGAAGGCGCCGATGTTCACGGCCGAGGCCAGCGTCGGGGCGCCGTGCGCGTGGTCGAGGACCCGCTTCTGGAGCGGTGGCACGGAGGCGAATCCGAGGGCACCGATCAGCGCGATGGTCACGGCGGCCGCGATCTTGTTGTGCGCAGTGAGCGTGAACAGGGCGAGTACAACGGCGAGGGCGCCCAGGGAGACGTACAGCATCGGCATCAGGGCGCGGTCGGCGAACCTGCCTCCGACGAGGTTGCCGCCCACCATGCCGAGGCCGAAGAGAACGAGAAGCCAGGTGACAGAGCCGTCGGCGAAACCGGCGACGTGCGTCATCATCGGCGCGATGTAGGTGATCGCCGCGAAGACACCGCCGAAACCGAGGACGGTCATCGCCATGGCGAGCAGCACCTGGACGTTCTTGAACGCGGCCAGTTCGTGGCGCAGGTGCACGCCCTCCGCCTTGGGCAGGTCGGGGACGAGTTTGGCGACACCGGCCAGGCCGGCGACGCCCAGGGCGGCGACTGCGGCGAAGGTGACGCGCCAGCCGACGGACTGGCCGAGGAGCGTGCCGAGCGGCACACCGACGACGTTGGCGACGGTCAGACCGGTGAACATCATCGCGATGGCCCCGGCCTTCTTGTCGGGCGCCACAAGTTCCGCGGCGACGACCGAGCCGATGCCGAAGAAGGCGCCGTGGGCGAGCGAGGCGACCACACGGCCGATCAGCATGACGGCGAAAACGGGGGCGACGGCGGAGAGCAGGTTGCCGACGATGAACAGACCCATCAGCAGCATCAGCATCCGCTTCCGGGACACCTTGGTGCCGAGGACGGTCATGATCGGGGCGCCGAACATGACGCCGAGCGCGTAGCCGGTCACGAGGTAGCCGGCAGTGGGGATGGAGACCCCGAAGTCTCCCGCGACCTCGGGCAGCAAGCCCATGATCACGAACTCGGTGGTTCCGATGCCGAAGGCCCCGATCGCGAGGGCCAGAAGCGCGAGAGGCATGGGTGGGTACACCTTCCCAGACGATTGCAGTAGCACTTAGCGTGCGAACACAATAGTTGCATACGCTCTATACCTGCAAACGCGGTCTATTGCGCTCGTGGTCTACCCTTGTGTCAGCCGCTCCGGGACGGAGAAAAGCCATGACAGCGACGGACCCCGCGCTCACCGCCCTCGCCCAGGGCTGGTGCGCCCTCTCCCTGCTCCACGGGAGGATCGAGGCCCACATCGAACGCGCCCTGCAGACCAAGCACGGCCTGAGCGTGCGCGAGTACTCCCTGCTCGACGTACTCAGCCGCCAACACGACGGCGACGGCGGACACCTGCAGATGAAGCAGGTCGCCGACGCGGTCGTGCTCAGCCAGAGCGCCACCACCCGCCTGGTAACCCGGCTCGAGGACCGGGGACTCCTCTCGCGCTACCTGTGCCCGACCGACCGCCGTGGCATCTACACGAACGTCACCGAGGCGGGTCTCAAGCTCCTCGAAGAGGCGCGTCCCACCAACGACGCCGCCCTGCGTGAGGCACTCGACGAAGCCGCCAGGAACCCCGAACTGGCCCCGCTGGTCCGGGTCGTGGAGTCGGTGAGCGCGTCCACGCCTGCGCCCGTCTAGGACGGGCCTTCGCAGGACGTGCCCGCATAGGCTGCTGACATGGGAGACCTTGAGATACGGCCGGCTGACGCGGACGACGTTCCCGCCATCGTCGCGATGCTCGCTGACGACCCGTTGGGCGCCCAGCGCGAGTCACCGGACGACCTGACCCCGTACCTGACCGCGCTGGACCGCCTGAGGAGCGACCCGAACCAGCACCTGGTCGTCGCCGTACGCGAGGGCCGCCTCGTCGGCACCCTCCAGCTCACGATCATCCCCGGCCTGTCCCGCAAGGGAGCAACCCGCTCAATCATCGAAGGGGTCCGCGTTCACGCCGACGAGCGCGGCAGCGGCCTGGGTACCCGGCTCATCGAGTGGGCCATCGACCAATCCCGAAGCGAAGGCTGCCAGTTGGTCCAGCTGACCTCCGACGCCACCCGCACCGATGCCCACCGGTTCTACGAACGGCTCGGGTTCACGGCCTCACACGTCGGGTTCAAGCTTCCCCTCTGAGGCGGAAGCGCATGATGGGTGTCTCACGTTATGGAGCGCCATGTTTCACGTGAAACATGGCGCTCCTCGTCCTACCGACGCTCTCGTCACGCAGGACGCCACCCGTCCGACGCTGCGGCTAGCTGATCCCCCGCCATCCCTCGGGGTCCACTCCACCCGGCACCGGTGCTCCCTCGTCGTACGGCTGCCGCGTGAAGACGAACGACCCGAGGTCCAGGTGACTCACCGACCCGTCGGGGTGCCGCACGGCCCGCAGAACCTCGCCCGCGTAATAGCCGTCGAGCCCCGTCCATGTCCCGTCACCGTTCGCCCGGAAGCGCGAGCGACGCCCATTGCCCGACAAGGGTCCTAGCGAGACGCCACCATGGGCCGTGAGCCGCATCGCGGAGGCCTGCGTGCCCCAATACCACGGCCCTGCCAACTCCAGTACGGATCCGTCGACTTCGGGCAATGGCCGCCACGGCTCAGGAAACCGGGGCTCGGCCTCGGCGACGATGCGTACGAGGTCTGCGGCGACCGTCGTCACCAGCGGGCCCGAGGTGCAATTGGCGAGCACGACGGCGGCCAGATCGTCCTCGACGCTGACCACAAGACCGGCGAGGAAGCCCGGCAGGGACCCCGAATGCCCCACGAGAATCCGCCCGTCCCGGTGCTGGATCTGCATGCCGAGGCCATAGGCCGTACCGGCCGCCACCTCCGCGGCTTCGGGCGGCGCGGCAGGCGTACGCATCTCCAGCACGGACTGCGCGCTCAGCACACGGTCGTCTCCCTTGCCCAGGAAGGCAGCAAAGCGCGCCAGATCACCTGTGGTCGACCAGAGCTGACCGGCCGACGCCATCCGGCCCAGATCCTCGGTGGGCTCCGGCAGCATCACGTCCGCCCACGGATGCACGGCCCAGCCGCCTGCATGCGGTGCCTGCGGACGACCGCTCGTACGTTGCAGCCCCAGCGGTTCGAGCACCTCGCGCCGCAGGACCTCCTCCCAGGGGGCGCCCCTCAGCTCCTCGACCAGTGCGCCCAGCAAGGTATAGCCGGGGTTCGAGTAATGGTGGCGCCGCCCCACGGGGTGCCGCTGCGGCTGCTCACCCAGCACGTCGGCGAGTTCGGGGCGCAGGGATCCCGGCGTACGCTCCCACCAGGGCGCGGGCGACTCGGCCGCCAATCCGCCCGTATGCGCGAGCAGTTCGGCGATCGTCGCCTCTCCCGCCCCTGTGCCCGGCAGGTGCTTCTCCAGCGGATCGCCCAGGTCCAGCATCCCCTCGTCGCGCAGCCGCAGCACCAGTACCGCGGTGAACGTCTTGGTGATCGACCCGATCCGGTACTGCACGTTCTGGTCCGGCCCGTGCCCGTCCACCGATGTGCGCGCCCCGTGCCACACCGCCTCCTCGCCCCGCACGACCGCCGCCACCAGCGACGGCGCCCGACCCTCTGCCTGAGCGGTGGCGATACGGTGCAGCAGAGCCCGGCGCGTACCGGGCAGCAACTCTTCCTGAGATGTCGTCATGAGCCCAGTCCACCCCGCCGGACGCCGCGCGTCGAGCTCATTCAGCCACGCTATGAGGGATGCCGTGGAGCACCGGTTACCGCAGGCGTCGCGCTCGCGGGACGGTGTCGCGGGTGTGGTGTGTGCCGGCAGGGGCGGGAGCGGTTCGTGGGCGGGTTTCGTTGATCAGGACCGTCCAGTTGTGGTCGAGGAGCCTGGCGATGTCGTCGGGCTGGTAGTAGTCACGGGGGTCGAAGCCCTGTTCCGGGCGTGGGGCCAGGTCGGCGAGGTCGTGGGTGGAGAAGAGCAGCGTGCCGCCGGGTGCGACGGCGTCCAGCAGGCCGCGCAGCGCGGTGTGGTCCGGCTGGTGTGGGAGCGGGAAGTAGTGGGCGGACACAAGGTCGAACGCGCCGACTGGGGGTGGCGTGCTGGTCAGGTCGGCCTGTGTCCACGCCACGCGGCCGGTGAAGTCCGTGGCTGCCGCGGCTGCTGCGGCGGCGCGTTGCAGGGCGGCCTGTGAGATGTCGACCGCGGTGACCTGCCAACCGCGCCGGGCCAGCCAGAGTGCGTCGGCGCCTTCACCGCACCCCACGTCGAGCGCTTGCCCTGGCGGTAGGTCGGTGACCTCAGTGACGAGCACTCCATTGGGTGCGCCGCTGAAGACCCGGTCGCGGCTGCGATACATCTCGTCCCAGGACTGTTTGTCCATGTGTCCTCGCACTAGGTACCGGAGTCAGAGGTCAGGAATCGGCCGCCACCGACCCTCGCTCACACGAGGGGGGCCACTCGCTGTACATCGTCCTCCTCGGCTTCAGGGCGGAGTGTAGGGTCTCGCCACCGATGACATGTCGATCTTCTGTGACCTGCTGGTTCTCTGTTGTCACCGCAATGCCATCCAAGATCAGTCTCAGATCGATGCCATTTCCTCGGCGGAACGATGAGTCTGCGGCTGAGCCATCGAGCACGAGGACTACATGTGAGCTCAGATCGCGCACCGATGAGTTTCCCGCGCTGCGCCGGTCTGTACGCGTGAGACCGACTCACGGAAGGCTGGCCCCATGCGGAAACTGATCTACGGCATGAACCTGACCCTGGACGGCTACATCGCCGCGCCCGGCGACGACATCGGCTGGAGCATGCCGAGCGACGAGCTGTTCCAGTTTTGGTCCGACCAGTTGCAGGCGACCGACCTGTCGCTGTACGGGCGCAAGCTGTGGCAGACGATGAGCTCCTACTGGCCGACCGGCGACCAGCAGCCCAACGCCACCCCGGCAGAGATCGAGTTCGCGCGCCGCTGGCGGGACATGTCGAAGGTGGTGTTCTCCTCGACGATCGACAAGGTCGACTGGAACACCCGCCTGGTCACCAGCGACGCGGTCGCCGAGATCACCCGGCTCAAGGCCGAGGACGGCGGCCCGATGGACATCGGCGGCGCGACGCTCGCCGGGGCGGCCATGCGCGCCGGGCTGATCGACGAGTACGCGATCGCGGCCCATCCGGTCCTGGTGGGCGGCGGCACGCCGTTCTTCACCGCGCTGGACAGCTGGGTGAACCTGAGCCTAGTGGAGACGCGGACGTTTCCCGGCGGCGTGACCCTGACCAGGTACGAGACGAGGCGCTGAGCGCCCGTCCGGGAGTCACGGGCCATATGCTCCGCGGGTGACACGCCCTGAGTGACCCGGACTACCGCCCGAGCCACCCAAACGAGTGAAGCCCCTGAACCGCAAGTCTCATGGCAGTGGCATCTCTGCCATCCATCTGCCAACTGCCGTGAGATTCTGCCAAGGCTTTTGAGACCCTGCACGGAGGGCCAGGCTCAGGCCTGCATATCCACAAAGCGCGAGTAGTGGCCCTGGAAGGCAACCGTGATCGTCGCTGTTGGACCGTTACGGTGCTTGCCCACGATGATGTCCGCCTCACCCGCGCGCGGAGACTCCTTCTCGTACGCATCCTCGCGGTGCAGCAGGATCACCATGTCCGCGTCCTGCTCGATCGACCCGGATTCACGCAGGTCGGAGACCATGGGCTTCTTGTCCGTACGCTGCTCGGGGCCACGGTTCAGCTGCGACAGCGCGATCACCGGAAGCTCCAGCTCCTTGGCCAGGAGCTTCAAATTCCGCGACATGTCCGAGACTTCCTGCTGTCGGCTCTCGGCCCGCTTGGAACCGCCCGACTGCATCAGCTGCAGATAGTCGATGACCACAAGCTTCAGGTCGCTGCGCTGCTTGAGACGACGGCATTTGGCGCGGATTTCCATCATCGACAGGTTCGGGGAGTCGTCGATGTAGAGCGGAGCGGCCGATACGTCCGGCATCCGGCGCGCGAGCCGAGTCCAGTCCTCGTCGGTCATCGTGCCTGAACGCATGTGGTGCAGAGCCACGCGCGCCTCCGCAGACAGCAGACGCATCGCGATCTCGTTGCGGCCCATTTCGAGCGAGAAGATCACACTCGGCATGTTGTGCTTGATCGAGCAGGTCCGCGCGAAGTCCAACGCCAGCGTCGACTTACCCATGGCAGGGCGAGCCGCGATAATGATCATCTGACCCGGGTGCAGACCATTCGTGAGCTGGTCGAGGTCGGTGAAACCGGTCGGGACACCGGTCATCTCCCCCGACCGCGAACCGATCGCCTCGATCTCGTCGAGCGCACCCTCCATGATGTCGCCGAGCGGCAGGTAATCCTCCGTGGTGCGCTGCTCGGTGACCGCGTAGATCTCGGCCTGGGCGCTGTTGACGATCTCGTCGACGTCACCGTCGGCCGCGTATCCCATCTGCGTGATGCGCGTACCGGCCTCCACCAGACGGCGCAGCACCGCACGCTCATGAACGATCTCCGCGTAGTACTCGGCGTTCGCCGCCGTCGGCACCGTCTGAACGAGGCCGTGCAGATACGACGCGCCGCCGACCTTGGTGATTTCGCCACGTTTGGTGAGCTCGGCGGCGATCGTGATCGGGTCGGCGGGCTCACCCTTCGCATACAGGTCGAGGATCGCGCTGTAGATGGTCTCGTGCGCCGGCCGGTAGAAGTCGTGGCCCTTGATCAGCTCGACGACATCGGCGATGGCGTCCTTGGAGAGCAGCATGCCGCCGAGGACGGACTGCTCGGCGTCCAGATCCTGCGGCGGTACACGCTCGAAGGACGAACCTCCGCCGTCCCAGACGCCGTTGTCCCGTCCGCGATCGTGTTGCTCGTCGCGACCCCTGCCACCATCGCGCCGACGGGAGGCGGGCAGACGATCACTGGGACCGCTGTCGGCCCACGGGTCGTCCAAGGGCTCGGAAATACTCACCGAGCCACCTCCTCCCGTCCGCCGAGCGGACCTAGCCGTGCCTCATCTTTTCTACGGCACGGCACTGACAAATGAGAGGCCCAACTCCGGTTCTCACGCGTCGGTTTTACGAGGTTTCCGAGGACGGAAGAGGGAGTGGGCGCCGGACCACGTTAGGCCTGCGGGCACCGTCAGCCAATCTGGTTATCCACAGGCCATGTGGACGACCGCCCCGATGCTGTGGAGAACCTCGCAAAACCTGTGCACGACCCGGTGGACAGGCCTGTGAACAAGCCCTCCACTCGTTCCTCACGAGCGCTGTGACCTGCACATTTCCCGTCCACCGGCTGTGCAGAAGAAAAACTTCCGGACTGGGACCGAGATCGTTACGAAGGCCCCCCAGTGGCACCTTCCACGCGAACTTAAGTAAGGGTCGCGGTGGCATTGCATCTCTTACCTGTGGAAGATTAGATTGATGGGCATGACACAGGCTTCAGCGGCGCCCAAGGCCGCCCGACGCCGGCACGACCGAGAGATCGTCGCGCTGGCCGTCCCGGCCTTCGGCGCACTCGTCGCCGAGCCTCTCTTTCTCATGACCGACAGCGCCATCGTCGGTCATCTCGGTACGCCGCAGCTCGCCGGTCTCGGCGTTGCCTCGGCCCTCCTCACCACGGCCGTCAGTATCTTCGTCTTCCTCGCGTACGCGACCACGGCCGGCGTCGCCCGCCGCGTCGGCGCGGGAGAACTGCAAGCGGCGATCCGCCAGGGCATGGACGGCATCTGGCTTGCGCTCCTTCTGGGAGCAGCCGTCATCGCCGTCGTCGTACCGACGGCGCCCGCCCTGGTGGAACTCTTCGGCGCTTCGGACACCGCCGCTCCCTACGCCACCATCTATCTGCGGATCTCGGCGCTCGGCATCCCCGCGATGCTCGTCGTTCTCGCCGCCACCGGAATCCTCCGCGGACTCCAGGACACAAGAACACCGCTGTACGTCGCCATCGCAGGCTTCGTCGCCAACGCCGCCCTCAATGTCGGCCTCGTCTACGGCGCGGACCTCGGCATCGCCGGCTCCGCCTGGGGCACCGTCATCGCCCAGTGCGGTATGGCCGCGGTGTATCTGACCGTCGTCGTCCGTGGAGCCCGGAAACACGGCGCCTCGCTGCGGCCGGACGCCGCCGGGATACGCGCCAGCGCCCAGGCGGGGGCGCCTCTGCTGGTACGTACGCTCTCGTTGCGGGCCATCCTGATGATCGCCACCGGCGTGGCTGCCCGGCTCGGGGACGCGGACATCGCCGCACACCAGATCATCCTGGGGCTGTGGAACCTGCTCGCCTTCGCCCTGGACGCGATCGCCATCGCCGGTCAGGCGATCATCGGACGCTATCTCGGCGCAGGCGACGCCCAGGGCGCCCGCGCCGCCTGTCGCCGCATGGTGGAGTGGGGCATCGCGGTCGGTGTCGTACTCGGCCTGCTGGTGATCGTCACCCGGCCGCTCTTCGTCCCGCTCTTCACCAGTGACTCGGTGGTCAAGGACGCGGCTCTGCCCGCCCTCGTCGTGGTGGCCCTCTCCCAGCCGGTCTGCGGCATCGTCTTCGTACTCGACGGAGTCCTGATGGGTGCCGGAGACGGCCCTTACCTGGCACGGGCGATGCTCGTGACGCTCGCCGTCTTCACGCCTGTCGCCCTGCTCGTACCTGTACTCGGCGGCGGCCTGACCGCTCTGTGGGCAGCGATGACATTGATGATGGCGATACGGATGCTGACACTGTGGCTGCGTTCCCGCTCCGGTCGTTGGCTCGTCACGGGCGCCACGCGCTGAGCAAATCCGGATCGCACGAGTGCTCTGCGCTCAGCAAACCCAGCCATGCTGAACGAACACGACCGCGACGGGCTCGCTCGGTTTCACGTGAAACGAGGAGCAACTCGCGGACCGATGCACGCCGTTTCACGTGAAACACACTCTCTATGCTCCTCAGCCTCTACGCTCCTCAGCCAAGCCGCCTGCCTCCAGGGGACACGGAGACCGCGGCTGGCCCTGCCCTCATCAAGGGGATAAACAGCGTGGGGCCGCACCCCGAAGGGTGCGGCCCCACGCTGTTTCAGCGAGCGCAGCGGTTACGCCGCGACGACCTCGATGTTGACCTTGGCGGCAACCTCGGGGTGCAGACGCACGGACGTCTCGTGGGCGCCCAGCGTCTTGATCGGCGAGCCCAGCTCGATGCGGCGCTTGTCGACCTCGGGGCCACCGGAAGCCTTGATCGCCGAGGCGATGTCAGCCGGGGTGACGGAACCGAAGAGACGACCGGCGTCGCCGGAGCGGACGGCCAGGCGGACCTTGACGCCCTCGAGGCGGGCCTTGATCTCGTTGGCCTGCTCGATGGTCTGGATCTCGTGGATCTTGCGAGCGCGACGGATCTGCTCGACGTCCTTCTCGCCGCCCTTGGTCCAGCGAATCGCGAAGTTTCGCGGGATCAAGTAGTTGCGGGCGTAACCGTCCTTGACGTCGACGACGTCGCCCGCAGCGCCGAGGCCGGAGACCTCGTGGGTGAGGATGATCTTCATGTGTCGGTCACCCTTCCCTTATCGCGCGGTGGAGGTGTAGGGCAGCAGCGCCATCTCACGGCTGTTCTTGACGGCCGTGGCGACATCACGCTGGTGCTGCGTGCAGTTGCCGGTCACGCGGCGGGCACGGATCTTGCCGCGGTCGGAAATGAACTTCCGCAGCATGTTCGTGTCCTTGTAGTCCACGTACGTGACCTTGTCCTTGCAGAAAGCGCAGACCTTCTTCTTCGGCTTGCGCACAGGCGGCTTCGCCATGATGTATCTCCTGTGTGATCAAGAAGTGTGGGTGCGAACCCGCCCTAGAAGGGGGGCTCGTCCGAGTAGCCGCCGCCGGAGCCGCCGGAGCCACCGGAGCTTCCGCCCCAGCCGCCACCGCCGCCACCCTGCGGGCTGCCGCCGGCCGGCGCACCGGTCGCCCAGGGGTCGTCGGCGGGAGCGCCGCCGCCCTGCTGCTGACCGCCACCGGGGCCTCCGCCCCAGCCGCCGCCCTGCTGACCGCCGCCGCCACCGCCGCCGTAACTGCCCTGGCCACCTCGGCCGGTGGTCTTGGTGACCTTGGCCGTGGCGTTGCGCAGGCTCGCGCCGACCTCGTCGACGTCGAGCTCGTAGACCGTGCGCTTGACGCCCTCACGGTCCTCGTAGGACCGCTGCTTCAGCCGGCCCTGCACGATGACGCGCATGCCTCGCTGGAGCGATTCGGCGACGTTCTCCGCCGCCTGACGCCAGACCGAGCACGTCAGGAACAGGCTCTCGCCGTCCTTCCATTCATTGGTCTGACGGTCGAAGGTGCGGGGGGTGGACGCGACACGGAACTTCGCGACCGCCGCACCGGAAGGGGTGAAGCGCAGCTCGGGGTCGTCGACAAGATTGCCGACGACCGTGATGACGGTCTCGCCTGCCATGGGGGAACCTCTCGGCGGGTTTGCTGCTGGCTGCTTGGTGCTGCTACTCGATGCCCGATATCAGCTGAGCGGGAGAGCTCAGTGCATCTCGGGACGGAGGACCTTGGTCCGGAGGACCGACTCGTTCAGGTTCATCTGGCGGTCGAGCTCCTTGACGACCGCAGGCTCGGCCTGCAGGTCGATGACCGAGTAGATGCCCTCGGGCTTCTTCTTGATCTCGTACGAGAGACGACGACGGCCCCAGGTGTCGACCTTCTCGACCTTTCCATTGCCCTCGCGGACGACGGAGAGGAAGTTCTCGATCAGGGGAGCAACGGCGCGCTCCTCCAGATCGGGGTCGAGGATGACCATCACCTCGTAGTGACGCATGTAGAACCCACCTCCTTTGGACTCAGCGGCCACGGTCGTTCCGTGGCAGGAGGGTCGTGATGCGTAGCAACGGTATCGGCCACCACTGACAATCGGGCCCGCCACTCAGCGGACCGAGTGGGGGTCGTGCCATGGCCTGGGCAGACACCGGTGCAGACGGTACAGACTACCCGCACACCCGCTTCCGGTTGAAATCAGGGGGTGGGGGCCGCCAATCTGTACACATCGGGTGTGTATGGCGCTACGATGCGCCGTTTTCCGCAGGAGGTGCCCTATGGCACAGACAGTGCGCCCCAACGTCGCCGGATCCCTGTTCGCCACCGATCACAAGCCCCACCCGCTCCAGGACACGCTGCTCGCCGTAACACTGGTGCTGGGGGCGACGTCCTTCATCACGGCGATGTTCCACCACCTGCATCTGATCAGCTCCTGGACGGGGCTGCTGGGGATCATCACGGGAGCGGCCGGACAGTTCGTCTCCGTGACGACCCGGGAGCGCTTCGGTCTGATTCTGGGTCTCGGTGCGGCGGGTGTCGGCTTCATGCTCGGCATGGCGCACGGCGGTCTCTTCGGCGGAGTCATCGGCTGAGCCGTCTCCCGACGGACGGGGACGTCGGCGGACGGCCCCCCACTCCCGGTCCGAACTCCCGGTCCAACGGCTGGAGAACACTTCTGGCTGTCCCGGCCGTGTATCGGCCGGACCCAGGTTCCGTAGGGCCAGACGGGGCGCTCGCAGGGCGCAGTAGGCTTCGGCGCGAGAGCCGGAGCCCCTGTACCCATGGGGACACACCAGCCCGAGGAGCGCCCCGAATGAGCCTGACCCTGAGGACCATCAGCCGAGAACAGCATCTGGCGTACATCCAGAGTCTGTCCGCGGCAAGCCACATGCAGGTCCCCGCCTGGGCAGACGTCAAGGCGGAGTGGCGCTCCGAGAACCTCGGATGGTTCGACGACAGGACCGGCGAGATGGTCGGGGCGGGCCTCGTGCTGTACCGGCAGCTTCCCAAGATCAAGCGCTACCTCGCCTATCTGCCCGAGGGTCCGGTCATCAACTGGTTCGCGCCGAATCTGACCGAGTGGCTGGATCCCATGCTCGCCCATCTCAAGCAGCAGGGTGCCTTCTCGGTGAAGATGGGCCCGCCGGTGATCATCCGACGCTGGGAGGCCTCTTCGATCAAGAAGGGCATCCAGGACCCGGACGTGAAGCGGCTGCGCGACATCGAGGCCGACTTCATCGAGCCGCGCGCCTTCGAGGTCGCCGACCGGTTGCGGCGCATGGGCTGGCAGCAGGGCGAGGACGGCGGGGCCGGCTTCGGCGACGTACAGCCTCGCTACGTCTTCCAAGTGCCGCTTGCCAACCGGTCGTTGGAGGACGTCCACAAGGGTTTCAACCAGCTGTGGCGACGCAACATCAAGAAGGCCGAGAAGGCGGGCGTCGAGGTCGTCCAGGGCGGCTACCAGGACCTGGAGGAGTGGCAGCGCCTCTACGAGATCACGGCTGTACGCGATCACTTCCGGCCCCGCCCGCTCTCGTACTTCCAGCGCATGTGGACGGCTCTCAACAACGAGGACCCCAACCGCATGCGGCTCTACTTCGCCCGGCACAACGGCGTGAACCTGTCCGCCGCGACGATGCTGGTCGTCGGCGGGCACGTCTGGTACTCGTACGGCGCCTCGGACAACATCGGGCGTGAGGTCCGGCCCTCGAACGCGATGCAGTGGCGCATGCTGCGCGACGCCTACGCGCTCGGTGCCACGGTCTATGACCTGAGGGGCATCTCCGACTCGCTGGACGAGACGGACCACCTCTTCGGCCTGATCCAGTTCAAGGTGGGCACGGGCGGACAGGCCGCCGAGTACCTCGGCGAGTGGGACTTCCCGCTCAACAAGCTGCTCCACAAGGCGCTCGACATCTACATGTCCCGCCGCTGACGCCTCAGAATTTGCCTTCATACCTCTGATACACCGCAGCCACGAGAAAGGTTCCAGGTCCGGCCATGGCGCTCACCCTCTACGTCGACACCGCGCGCTGGCGGGCGCACCACAAGCACGTGTCCGAGCAGTTCCCGGGGCTCGTCCCCGTCTGTAAGGGCAACGGCTACGGCTTCGGTCACGAGCGGCTGGCGGACGAGGCCACACGTCTCGGCTCGGACGTCCTGGCCGTCGGCACGACGTACGAGGCCGCGCGCATCAAGGACTGGTTCGGCGGCGACCTGCTGGTGCTGACGCCGTTCAGACGAGGCGAGGAGCCCGTGCCGCTGCCCGATCGCGTGATCCGCTCCGTCTCGTCGGTCGACGGGGTCTACGGCCTCGTGGGCGCGCGCGTCGTCATCGAGGTCATGTCCTCGATGAAGCGGCACGGTGTGAGCGAGTACGACCTCCCCCAGCTCCACGCCGCCATAGAGAACGTGCGGCTCGAAGGCTTCGCGATCCACCTGCCGCTGGACCGTACCGACGGCTCGGACGCCGTGGAGGAGGTCATCGGCTGGATGGACCGGCTGCGCGCGGCCCGGCTGCCGCTGCACACCATGTTCGTCAGCCATCTGAAGGCCGAGGAACTCGCCCGCCTGCAGCAGCAGTTCCCGCAGACCCGTTTCCGCGCCCGCATCGGCACGCGGCTGTGGCTGGGAGACCACGAGGCGACCGAATACCGCGGAGCCGTCCTGGACGTCACGCGCGTCTCCAAGGGCGACCGTTTCGGCTACCGGCAGCAGAAGGCTGCCTCGGACGGCTATCTGGTCGTCGTGGCCGGCGGTACGTCGCACGGGGTGGGCCTGGAGGCTCCGAAGGCCCTGCACGGCGTCATGCCGCGCGCCAAGGGCGTCGCCCGTGCGGGCCTCGCCACGGTGAACCGGAACCTTTCTCCGTTCGTCTGGGGCGGCAAGCAGCGCTGGTTCGCGGAGCCCCCGCACATGCAGGTGTCGATCCTGTTCGTGCCGGCGGACGCTCCGGAACCGAAGGTCGGCGAGGAGCTGGTGGCCCATCTGCGGCACACCACCACGCAGTTCGACCGGATCGTCGAGCGCTGATCGCCCAAATCCTCAGCAGAGAGGCCGTACACGGAGTCCGTGTACGGCCTCTTGCTTGGCTTCTCTGCGCCCTGTTCGCTCAGGGCGAACTCCCACCCGTCGGCGTGCCCCGGTTGCCCCACTTCACGTGCGGCCCGTCGAAGTGCACCGCATGCCGCGGCGGACGGGCCGCGGAGCCCAGCACGAAGACGTCCTCCGCACCGTCCAGTACGCCGCCCGACGGATCGTCGTCCCCGGCCCGGCGTACGACGTCCCGCTCGGGCATGAGGATGTCGCGTACGACCACGGCACACAGATAGAGCGTCCCCAACAGGTGGATGACGATGACGAGTTGATAGCCGTCGGTCGGCAGTCCTTTGTGGGCGTCGCCGCTGGTCGTGTACGCGAGGTACATCCAGATCCCGAGGAAGTACGCGACCTCGCACGCCTGCCAGATCAGGAAGTCCCGCCACTTGGGGCGCGCCAGCGCGGCGAGAGGGACCAGCCACAGCACGTACTGCGGGGAGTAGACCTTGTTGGTGAGGATGAAGGCCGCGACGATCAGGAAGGCGAGCTGGGCGAAGCGCGGCCGGCGTGGGGCGGTCAGCGCGAGCCCTGCGACGCCCACGCAGGAGAGCAGCATCAGCACCGTGGCGAGCGTGTTGACGGTGTCGGTGCTGAGAGGGCTCTGCATGCGTTGGGACAGGATGAGCCAGAAGGAGCCAAAATCGACGCCGCGCTCCTGGCTGAATGTGTAGAACTTCGACCAGCCCTCGGGAGCGAGCAGCATCACCGGGAGGTTGACGACCAGCCAGGCACCCGCCGCCCCGAACAGCCCGGTGCCGAACTCCCGCCACCTGCCCGCGCGCCAGCACAGCACGAGCAGCGGCCCCAGGAGCAGGACGGGATAAAGCTTGGCGGCCGTGGCAAGACCCAACAGAACACCGAAGGCGAGCGGGCGGCTCCGCGACCACATCAGCATCGCGGCGGCAGTCAGGGCGACGGCCAACAGGTCCCAGTTGATGGTGGCGGTGAGCGCGACGGCGGGTGCGAGGGCGACCAGCAGCCCGTCCCAGGGCCTCCGGCGGTGGGTGCGAGTCGCGCAGACAGCGATGACCGCCGCGCACACCATCAGCATCCCCGCGTTGACCATCCAGTAGATCTTTTCCTGGCCCTGGATGCTGCCGCTGCCCGGCGTCAGCCAGGAAGCGACTTCCATGAACACGCCGGTCAGCACCGGGTATTCGAGGTACTCCATGTCGCCGTTGAGCTTGTCGAAGTACGGCACGAGCCCGTCGGCGAAGCCGCGGCCCTGATAGAGGTGCGGAATGTCCGAGTAGCACGCGTGCGTGTACTGCGAGCTGGCCCCGAAGAACCAGGCGCCGTCGTAGCAGGGCAGCTTCTGCACCATGCCGAGGGCGAACATGCCGATCGCGACGAGCGCGACGACGCGTACAGGGGTCCACCAGGACATCCCGAGCAGCGCGCGCCGTCCGATGGGGCCGCCGATCAGCTCGCTGCCGGACGCGGCGACCGTGTCTTCCTTGGTCGGCCGTACCGGCTCCGGCTCGTGCTCACTCACTCGCTTCGTCTCTGCACTCGGCATGCTGCCCATCCTGCCGTACGTAACTGAGAGCGTGGTCGTCCTGCAGTCGGGGCCATGGCTTGTCGCCTGAGTGGAGGCCCTCGCCCATGTACGACAAGGGCCGCCGCACCCTGTCGGTGCGGCGGCCCTTGTTTCACGTGAAACTGTGTGTTTCACGTGAAACACACACGGTGACCACTACCCGGTGCCTCCGAAGAGGCCTCCGTTGCCGTTACCTCTGCTGTTGCCGGGTTCGGACTCCGTAGGCGAGGCGGTCACACCTCCGTCGGTTCCGCCGGTATCGGTTCCACCCGTGTCGGTTCCACCGTTGTTGTTGCATTCGATGTCGAACGGATCGCAGGTGTTGCTCGGCGAGGGCGAAGGACTGGTCGGGGTCTCGCTGGGCGTGGGGGTCGGCGTCGGGCTCTCCTCCACGTCAGGCTCGGGGGCCGACGGGGTCACGCTCGGGACCGGGACGTCGTTGACGACCTCACCAATGGGCTCGGGCGTCGGGAACTCCTCCTTGGGCTTGCCCTTGAGCGCGTCCTCCATGTAGTCGTGCCAGATCTCGGCCGGGAACGAGGCACCGTGGATCTTCGTCTGGCCACCCGTTCCGTACATCTCCAGGAACTCGCGCTTCTTGCTGCTCTCGTTGTCGTCCATGCGGTACATGGAGATCGCGGTGGAGAGCTGCGGGGTGTAGCCGCAGAACCAGGCGGACTTGTTGCCGTCGGTGGTACCGGTCTTGCCCGCCACCTCGCGGTCCGTGAGCTCTGCCGCGGTGCCGGTGCCGTCCTCCACGACGGTCTTCAGAACGTCGGTGACATTGTCGGCGACCTGAGGGGTGAAGGCCGTCTTGGTCTTGGCGACGTCCGCGTGCCTGAAGATCGTTCCGTCTTTGTCCTCGATCTCCTTGACCGAGTACGGATCATTCTGCTTGCCGCTGGCCGCGAAGGTGGCGTACGCCCCTGCCATACGGATCGCACTGGGGTCGGAGGTGCCGAGCGAGAAGGACGGGTAGTTGGCGCTGGCCAGGCTGGTCTTCAGGACGCCCGCGTTGAGCGCTGCCTCCCTGACCTTGTCCAGGCCCACGTCCATGCCGAGCTGCACGTAGGCGGAGTTCGCCGAGACCCTCATCGCCTCGCGGAGGTCGATCTGGTAGCTCGGCGCGTTGTAGGACTCACCACCGTCGTTTTTCTGCAGCCACTCCCTGCCCTTCTTGTCCTGCCAGACGTTGCCGTCGTACTCCTTGATCTTGAGCTTGTTCTTGCCGCTGTAGAGACTCTTCGGCGAGACGATTGTGCGCTCGTCCTGTGCCTGGATCTCGTCACCGTCGGGATCGCGCACGCCCCATGACATGGCGGACGCCAGCACGAACGGCTTGAACGTGGAACCGACCTGGGCACCGGTCTGGTCGGCGTTGTTGGTGAAGTGCTTCGTCGCGTCCTCGCCGCCGTAGATGGCCTTGATGGCGCCGTCTTCCGGATCGATGGACGCTCCGCCGAACTGGACGTACTTGTCCGTGTCGGGACGCTCCTTCGGCTTGATGTTGTCCTTCTGGACCTTCTTCACCGCGTCTTCGAGCTGATTGACCATCTTCTTGTCGAAGGTCGTCTGGATCGTGTAGCCGCCCTGCTGGAGGTCCTCGGCGGTGATCCCGGTCTTGTCGGAGTTGTTGACGATGTACGACTTGGCGAGGTCGACGAGATAGCCGGTCTGGCCGCTGAGCTGAGTGTTCGACCGCGGGCTCTGGGTCTTGGGGAACTCCTTGTACTTGGCCCGCTCCGAGGCCTGAAGATGGCCGTCCTTGACCATTTCGTCGAGGGTCCAGCTCCATCGCTCCGTGGCCCGCTTGCGGTTCGCTTCAGGAGTGGCGGCGGGGTCGATCGATTCCGAACCCGCCGGGTCGTAGTACGTGGCTCCCTTGAGCATCGCCGCCAGGAAGGCGCACTGGCTGGCGTCGAGGTCGCTGGCCTCCTTGTTGAAGTACGCGCGCGCGGCCGCCTGGATTCCGTAGGCGTTGCGTCCGTAGTAGGCGGTGTTCAGGTAGTTGGCCATGATCTCCTTCTTGTCGACCGTGGCGCCGACCTTGATGGAGATGAACAGCTCCTTGAACTTGCGCGTAACCGTCTGCGACTGGTCGTTCAGCAGCGCGTTCTTCACGTACTGCTGGGTGATGGTGGAGCCACCCTGCGTGTCGCCGCCCTTGGCCATGTTGAACAAGGCCCGTCCGATGCCCACGGGGTCCACGCCTCTGTCGGTCTCGAACGTCTTGTTCTCGGCCGACATGACGGCGTAGCGCATCTCCTCGGGGATCTGGGCGTAGCTGATGATCTGGCGGTTCGTCTCGCCGCCCGTGGCGACCATCGTGCTGCCGTCGGCCCATTTGTAGACGTTGTTCTGCGCCGACGCCGCCTGGGCGACGTTCGGGACGCCGACCATGGCGTACGCGATGCCCGCGACAACCATCAGGCTGCCGAAGAAGCCGATGAACGTACCCGTCACCAGCTTCCACGAGGGCACCCACCGTGCCGCGCCGTACTTGCCCGCGCGCGGATAGTCGATGATCCGCTTCTTGGGCGGCACGGCTCCACGGCCCCTGCCGCGGCCGGGCCCGCTCGGCCCGCCGGGGCGGGCGCCGCCACCGTGGCCGCCGCGCCCCGCGCCGTCGGCAGCTCTGCGCCGGCCGCCGCCACTGCTGCTTCTCTGTGCCGCCCGCCGGGCCTCGGCACGGCCACCGTACGGGCGCTCTTCACCCCCCGTGTCATAAGAGCCGGAGGGAGACCCGGTGGCGCCTCGCGGTGCCGCACGGCGGCCGGAGGACGAACCGGGCAGACCGCGTCGGGCCGCGGCACGTCCGCCGCCTTGCGGCTGCGGCGGTTTGCGACGGTGCTCGCTCATCGAACGATTACTCCTCGGGCAGGCGCACCCTTGCGCGCCTGGAAACGGCGGCTGGTTTCCGGTCCCCCCGAAGTACGGATGCGGTCGTTCTGTCATTCATCCGTACTGCACCGAGGACGAGGACGTCCCCAAACGTCACTTGGTTCCCGGTGGTGTGCATGGCGCACAGACTACGCACCGGCAAAACCTGCCGAGGGCCAAAGGTCACCCCAAAACAGGCAACTTGCTTCCTACGAATCGGTGATGTGACGCCGTTCACCATGCCCCCTCTTGTCGCACACGGATGGCCGTTCTATCGTGCTGATGTATCGAGTCGATACATCAGCTCGGCATAAAGTCCGTCACGGCAAGGCTGCTGCAGAGAGGAGGCGACGATGAGCCGGCGTTCCGGGATCCTCGAGTTCGCCGTACTCGGCCTGCTCCGCGAGTCCCCGATGCACGGCTACGAGCTGCGTAAACGGCTCAATACCTCACTGGGTGTGTTCCGTGCCTTCAGCTACGGGACGCTCTACCCCTGCCTCAAGACGCTGGTCGCCAACGGCTGGTTGATCGAGGAGTCGGGGGGTGCCCGCGATGAAGCACCTGCCGCTCCACTCGCAGGGCGCCGCGCCAAGATCGTCTATCGGTTGACGGCAGAAGGTAAGGAGCACTTTGAGGAGCTGCTCTCGCAGACGGGTCCCGACGCGTACGAGGACGAGCACTTCGCCGCTCGCTTCGCCTTCTTCGGGCAGACGTCGCGGGATGTACGGATGCGGGTCCTCGAAGGCCGCCGCAGTCGTCTTGAGGAGCGCCTGGAGAAGATGAGCGCCTCCCTGGCGCGCACCCGGGAGCGCCTCGACGACTACACCCTTGAGCTCCAGCGCCACGGAATGGAGTCCGTGGAGCGCGAAGTGCGCTGGCTGAACGAGCTCATCGAAAGCGAGCGAGCCGGACGGGACCAGCGGCGTCCCGCCTCCGAAGGCTCCGCTCAGCAGGACAGCACATCTGGAGAGTCGGGCGGCCTGCCCCGGCACGGGGACAACCCCGGGCCGGATCCGTCCGACGACACCGCCACGTGAAGTCCGCTCAGGGCTTCACCGAAACACACAGGGAGCAACCGGAATGGGTTCGGTTCGCGTAGCCATCGTCGGCGTGGGCAACTGCGCCGCCTCGCTGGTCCAGGGCGTCGAGTACTACAAGGACGCCGACCCGGCCGCCAAGGTGCCGGGTCTGATGCACGTCCAGTTCGGCGACTACCACGTCCGTGACGTCGAGTTCGTGGCCGCCTTCGACGTCGACGCGAAGAAGGTCGGCCTCGACCTCGCGGACGCCATCGGCGCCAGCGAGAACAACACCATCAAGATCTGCGACGTCCCGAACTCCGGTGTGCCGGTCCAGCGCGGCCACACCCTGGACGGTCTCGGCAAGTACTACCGCGAGACCATCGAGGAGTCCGCCGAAGCCCCGGTCGACGTCGTCCAGGTTCTCAAGGACCAGCAGGTCGACGTCCTCGTCTGCTACCTGCCGGTCGGCTCCGAGGACGCGGCGAAGTTCTACGCCCAGTGCGCCATCGACGCCAAGGTCGCCTTCGTCAACGCCCTTCCGGTCTTCATCGCCGGCACGAAGGAGTGGGCGGACAAGTTCACCGAGGCCGGCGTCCCGATCGTCGGTGACGACATCAAGTCGCAGGTCGGCGCCACGATCACGCACCGTGTCATGGCGAAGCTGTTCGAGGACCGGGGCGTCGTCCTGGACCGCACGATGCAGCTGAACGTCGGCGGCAACATGGACTTCAAGAACATGCTGGAGCGCGACCGCCTGGAGTCCAAGAAGATCTCCAAGACGCAGGCCGTCACCTCCCAGATCCGCGACCGCGACATGGGCGCGGACAACGTCCACATCGGCCCGTCCGACTACGTGGCCTGGCTGGACGACCGCAAGTGGGCGTACGTCCGTCTCGAGGGCCGCGCCTTCGGTGACGTCCCGCTGAACCTGGAGTACAAGCTCGAGGTCTGGGACTCCCCGAACTCGGCCGGTGTCATCATCGACGCCCTGCGCGCCGCGAAGATCGCCAAGGACCGCGGCATCGGCGGCCCGATCCTCTCGGCGTCGAGCTACTTCATGAAGTCCCCGCCGGTCCAGTACTTCGACGACGAGGCCCGCGAGAACGTCGAGAAGTTCATCAGCGGCGAGGTCGAGCGCTGAGCGCTTGGTTCCACGGGCTGTTGAGGGGTCCCCGGGTCGTGCGCCCGGGGACCCTCTCTGTATGTGAGGCTGTGCCGCATGGCTGTCGTGCGTGACCTGCGCGTACTCCTGCGCTTCCGGGACTTCCGGCGTCTGCTCGCCGTACGGCTGTTGTCCCAGGGCGCCGACGGGGTCTACCAGGTCGCGCTCGCCACGTATGTCGTCTTCTCGCCGGAGAGGCAGACCTCGCCGACCGCGATCGCCTCGGCGATGGCGGTCCTCCTCCTCCCGTACTCACTCGTCGGCCCCTTCGCGGGCGTGCTGCTGGACCGCTGGCGACGCCGCCAGGTCTTTCTGTACGGGAACCTCCTGCGGGCGCTGCTTGCCTCCCTGACGGCCCTCCTGATCCTGAGCAGCGTGCCGGACTGGCTGTTCTATGCCTCCGCGTTGTGCGTCACGGGGGTCAACCGGTTCGTCCTGGCGGGCCTGTCCGCGGCGTTGCCCCGCGTCGTCGACTCCGAGCGCCTGGTGATGGCCAACTCCCTGTCGCCCACCGCCGGGACGCTCGCCGCGACCGCGGGCGGCGGCCTCGCCTTCGTCGTACGTCTGGTCGTCTCGGACTCCGATGCCGCCGTCGTCCTCGTCGGAGCGGTGCTCTACCTGTGCGCGGCGCTCGCCTCGCTGGGGATCGCACGGGAACTGCTCGGTCCCGACCCGGAGTTGGTTCAGCCGCATGTGAAGTCGGCCCTGGCGGGTACGGCACGGGGCCTGGTGGAGGGCGCACGCCATCTGGCCGAGCCCGCACGCCGCGAGGCCGCCTGGGCGCTGACCGCGATGACGCTGATGCGGTTCTGTTTCGGCGCCCTGACGGTCATGGTGCTGATGCTGTGCCGCTACGCCTGGTCCTCCGGCTCCGATGAGGACGGCCTCGCTCTGCTGGGGCTGGCCGTGGGGATCTCCGGGGCAGGCTTCTTCGCCGCGGCGGTGGTGACTCCGGCGGCGGCCAGGAGGCTCGGGCCCGGCGGTTGGATCGTCGCCTGTGCCGGCTCCGCCGCGGTCCTGGAACCCGCCCTCGGTCTGCCGTTCGCCGAAGTGTCCATACTGATCGCGGCCTTCGTACTCGGCCTCACCACACAGGGGGCGAAGATCGCCACCGACACGGTGGTCCAGTCGTCCGTCGACGACGGCTTCCGCGGCCGGATCTTCTCGGTGTACGACGTCCTGTTCAACGTCGCCTTCGTCGGCGCCGCCGGAGTTGCCGCCCTGATGCTGCCTCCTGACGGCCGTTCAGTACCGCTGGTGGTCACGGTGGCCGTTATCTACGCGGCGATTGCTGCGGCTATGGCCCGCTTTGAACTTCGGCGAGTGTCACATCAGTGACACAGAGGGTCCCCTGGTGTACTGAGTTGTCAGTGAGGGCCGATAGCTTATGTGGGTCTTATTTCGCGCTACGCGCTCCTACGTTCTAGGGGGACCCTCAAGTGACAACTCCGCCGCCGCCCCAGGGCCAGAACCCATACGCTCAGGGGCAGCCGCCTCAGGGCCAGAACCCGTTCGCTCAGGGCCAGACGGCGCCTCAGGGCTACCCGCAGCAGCCCGGCCAGCCCGGCTTCCCGCAGCAGCCGGCCGGGCCGTACGCCCCGGTCCCGCCCCAGCAGCGGAAGCGCGGCGTCAAGTTCTACCTGCGCATCGGGATCGTCGTTGCCGCCCTGATCGCCGCGGGCATCGGCTATGTGGCAAGCCAGGACGACGCAGCCGCAGCCAAGGTCGGCGACTGCATGAGCATCGGCAACCCGGACAGCGCCACCAACCCGGAGCTCGAGGTTGTGGACTGCAGCAACTCCAAGGCCGCGTACAAGGTCGAGCAGAAGAAGAGCGACGACTCCGGCTGTGACCGCACCAAGTACGCCGAGTACACCGAGACCGGTGGCAGCAGCGACTTCACCCTCTGCCTGTCGGAGTACTCCTCCAAGTAGAGATTCAGCTGACGCGCGAGGGCCGTTGTTTCACGTGAAACAACGGCCCTCGGCGTTTTCGGATCCAGCGGCGGCGCGGTCATGTTTCACGTGAAACATGACCGCGCCGCACACAGTCAGCTCTGCGCAGCCCACCACTCCTTGAGCGCCGACACCGCCGCATCGTGCTCCATCGGCCCGTTCTCCAAGCGCAATTCCAGCAGGAATTTGTACGCCTGGCCGATGACCGGCCCTGGGCCGACGCCGAGGATCTCCATGATCTGGTTGCCGTCGAGGTCGGGCCGGATGGCGTTCAGCTCCTCCTGCTCCTGGAGCTGGGCGATGCGCTCCTCCAGACCGTCGTACGCGCGGGAGAGAGCGGCAGCCTTGCGCTTATTGCGGGTGGTGCAGTCGGAACGGGTCAGCTTGTGGAGGCGGTCGAGGAGCGGACCCGCATCGCGTACGTAGCGGCGGACCGCGGAGTCCGTCCACTCGCCGGTGCCGTAACCGTGGAAGCGCAGATGCAGCTCGACCAGGCGTGCGACGTCCTTCACGAGCTCGTTGGAGTACTTGAGGGCCATCATGCGCTTCTTGGTCATCTTGGCGCCCACCACCTCGTGGTGATGGAAGGAGACCCGGCCGTCCTTCTCGAAGCGACGCGTGCGCGGCTTGCCGATGTCGTGCAGCAGCGCGGCAAGACGGAGGGTGAGGTCGGGGCCGTTCTCCTCCAACGCCATCGCCTGTTCGAGCACGATCAGGGAGTGGTCGTAGACGTCCTTGTGCCGGTGGTGCTCGTCGCGCTCCAGACGCAGCGCGGGCAGCTCAGGCAGCACGTGCCCGGCGAGCCCGGTATCGACGAGCAGCGTCAGCCCTTTGCGCGGGTGCGAGGAGAGGATGAGCTTGTTCAGCTCGTCCCGGACACGCTCGGCGGAGACGATCTCGATGCGCTCGGCCATGGCCGTCATCGCGGCGACGACGTCCGGCGCCACCTCGAAGTCGAGCTGCGCGGCGAAGCGAGCGGCCCGCATCATCCGCAGCGGGTCGTCGGAGAAGGACGCCTCGGGCGTGCCCGGCGTCCGCAGCGCGCACTCCGCGAGGTCCCGTAGTCCGCCGTGGGGGTCGATGAACTCCTTCTCCGGCAGTGCCACGGCCATCGCGTTGACCGTGAAATCACGGCGTACGAGGTCATCCTCGATGGAGTCGCCGTACGACACCTCGGGCTTGCGCGAGGTCCGGTCGTACGCCTCCGAGCGGTACGTCGTCACCTCGATCTCAAAGCGCTGCACAGCGTCTCCGACGCGGGCGTCCTTCTGTGCCCCGACCGTCCCGAAGGCGATCCCGACTTCCCAGACGGCATCCGCCCAGGGCCGCACGATCTTCAGTACGTCCTCGGGGCGGGCGTCGGTCGTGAAGTCCAGGTCGTTTCCGAGTCGGCCCAGGAGGGCGTCCCGGACCGAGCCGCCGACCAGGGCGAGAGAGAACCCGGCCTCCTGGAAACGACGGGCGAGATCGTCGGCGACGGGGGACACCCGCAGCAGTTCGCTCACCGCGCGGTGCTGCACCTGGCTCAGTGCACTGGGATTGTCTTCGTTGGCGTTCGGCACAACAGAAAAGGGTACGTGGCGCGGACGACCGCGGGCGCCTCCATTGAGCGGGCACACGTGCACAGGTGCATCCCTCATGCTTGATGGGGGCGCCTCCATTAATACGGGCACATAGGGGACAGCCGGGCCCTGCCCTCCGATCTTGTGGGGCGGACCGCGGCACTTCCCCTCAGCGCGCATCGTTACCATGCGTGGACGCACATTGCGACGACCACTGACGACGACGAGGGACGGGCGAGCGCGTGGCCGAGGCGGCAGACTTCCAGGGGACGAGTCCCTCACCTGCCCGCCGGTGGCTTCGGCGCACCGGAGCACTGCTCGCCGGGGTGCCTCTGCTGGCCGGCCTTCTCCAGCTGCCCGCCTCGCCCACCGCAGACGCAGCCGAGCCCACCGCCGTGACCGCGGCCACCGGCTCCAAGACCGTCGATGTCTCCCTGAACTCACTCAGCCCCAGCATCCCCTCGGACGAGGACACGCTCACCGTCTCCGGCACGATCACCAACAAGGGCAAACAGGCGGTCACGGACGCCCATGTCGGTCTGCGCGTGGGCCCGACGATGAACGGCCGCTCGTCGATCGACACCGCAGCGAAGAACAACGCGTACGCGGGCACGGAAGTCGGCGGCAAGTACATCGACGAGTTCTCAAAGCTGGCGCCGGGCATCTCGCAGACCTTCAGCATCTCCGTTCCCGTCGACAGGCTGGACCTCGGAGCCGACGGCGTCTATCAGCTCGGGGTCACGCTCGCCGGACAGACCGCAGCCCAGCCGTACGAGCGGATTCTCGGCATCGAGCGGACATTCCTGCCCTGGCAGCCCGACGCGACGGACACGAAGACCGGGACGACATATCTCTGGCCGCTGATCTCCACCTCCCATGTGACGGCCGAGACGGGTTCGAACGAGCAGCAGACCCCCGTCTTCAAGGACGACGATCTGGCCGCGGAGCTCTCGCCGGGCGGACGCCTGCAGCAGCTCCTCACGCTCGGCAAGGAGCTCGACGTCACGTGGGTCATCGATCCGGACCTCTTGGCCTCCGTGGACGCGATGACGCGCAGCTACCAGGTCCAGCGCGACGCCGACACCACCACGGCGGGCACGCACCAGGCGGTCGCCAAGCAGTGGCTCGCCGAGCTGGAGGAGGCGGTCGAGGGCAAGGAGGTCGTCGCCCTCCCCTTCGCCGACCCGGACCTGGCATCGCTGGCCCATCAGGGCAAGAAGGTCATCGGCTCGCTGAGCCACCTCAAGGACGCCACGGACGTGGCCGCCATCACCGTGGAGTCGATTCTCCACGTGACGCCCAGCACGGACTACGCCTGGCCCGCGAACGGTGCGATCGACCCGTCGATCGTCAAGGTCGCCACCTCCGCCGGCGCCGACAAGGTGATCTCCCGCAGCGACAGCCTGGAGGAGACCGGCGGCCTGCCGTACACGCCCAGTGCGGCCCGCCCCATCGGCGGCGGCACCACGGCGGTGGTCGCGGACGCCCGCCTGTCCAAGGCGTTCCAGGGCGACATGGCGGTGGCAGGCAACTCCACGCTCGCCGTTCAGGAGTTCCTCGCCCAGACCCTGATGATCACTTTGCAGCAGCCGGAGAAGCAGCGCAGCATCGTGGTCGCCCCGCAGCGCATGCCGTCCGCGAGCCAGGCCCAGGCGATGGCAGAGGCACTCACGGCCCTCCAGAGCGGGAACTGGTCGCAGCCGGCGGACCTGTCCGCGGCCACCAAGGCCAAGCCGGACCCCGGCGCCACCACGCGGGTCCCGGCCCCGCACTCGTACCCCTCCTCGCTGCGCGATCAGGAACTGCCGAGGTCCACCTTCGAGCGGATCAAGACCACGCAGCAGAAACTCGACAAATTCCGGGTGATCCTCACCGACGAGTCCCGCGTGGTCACTCCCTTCGGGCGTGCCATGAACCGGGCGATGTCCACGTCCTGGCGCGGCCACGAGGCCGACGCGATCGTGTACCGCAGCGGTGTGGAGACGTATATCGACGAGCTCCTCAAGCAGGTCGCGCTGATCAAGAAGTCCGAGGCGAAGCTGTCGGGCCGCAGCGCCACGATCCCCGTCACCGTGCAGAACAACCTCGTCCAGGGCGTCGACAACTTGGTGCTGCGTCTGACGTCGAAGCAGCCGACCCGCCTGCGCATCGGTGATCGTGCCTTCACCGAGCAGCCGGTCGAGGTGTCGGGCGGGCACAGCCAGTCGGTGAAGTTCACCGCCAACGGCCGGGCCAACGGCCGGGCATCAGTGGTCGCCCAGCTCTACACCGAGGACGGCCAGAAGTACGGCCCTGCCATCGAGTTCGACGTGAACGTCACCGAGATCACCCCCACGGTGATGCTCGTCATCGCCGGTGGCGTCCTGCTGCTCGTACTCGCCGGCTTCCGGATGTACACGCAGCGCAAGCGCGCGGCCGCCCGGCAGGCCGACGAGGGGCTCGACGACGGCCTTGAGGACGACGCCGAGGACGGCCCCGAAGAGGCGTTCCACGCGGATTCGAGGACGGCGTCCCGAGCAGAATCGAGGGCAGACGACCCGGAGCAGCCGAGTGACCCTTCACCGGACACCGCACCGGAAAGCACCGACCCGTCCGACGCGGGTGAGAGAGTGGACCGTTGAGCGATGTCGTGGCCGGTGGGCCCGGGGACGATGAGGTGGGGTAACCATGAACGCGCCGTACGACGGTGACCGCGGCCAGGGGGCGGGCAGCTCCGGCTACCCCGACGGCCCTCCGCCGCAGGGATCGCCGGAGCCCGGCCAGGTGCCGCCACAGCCCCCCGCGGACATGTACGTCCAGGACGCCTACGACCAGGACCCCTACCGGGCACAGGATCTGACCGCCCAGGATCCGGTCGGCGAGGCGCTCTACGACCGTGCCGTGCATCCCCCACCACCGCCTGGCACGTACCCGCCGCAACAGCCGCTCTACGCCCAGCCGCCCCAGTCGCCGTATGCCCCCGACCCACGCGTGTGGGCGCAGACCCCGGCGCCCGAGCCGGAGGGCCTGACGCAGCATCTTCCCTACGGCGACGACGCCCGAACGACCCAGTTCGTCGGCGTGGACGACCTGGTCACCCAGGCGGGCGAGGAACGCCAGGAGCCGGACGCCTTCGCGTATCTCTTCCGTGACCAGGAGCAGGGCGGCACGTACCCACCCGCGGGCCCGCCCGGTGTGCCGTCACCCGCGCCCGAGTCGGTTCCGGCTCCCGCGCAGCCCCCGCCGCCTGCGCCGGCGTCCACACCCGCGCACGCGCACACGCCGAAGAAATCCGGGGGCCGCGCGTCTGGTCTGCTGAAGTCGAGCGCGGTGATGGCGGCGGGCACGATGGTGTCCCGTCTCACCGGCTTCATCCGATCCGCGCTGATCGTCGCGGCACTGGGCACCGCTCTCCTGGGCGACACCTTCCAGGTCACCTACCAGCTGCCGACGATGATCTACATCCTGACGGTCGGAGGCGGCCTCAACTCCGTCTTCGTACCGCAGCTCGTGCGCGCGATGAAGGAGGACGACGACGGCGGTGAGGCCTACGCGAACCGTCTGCTGACCCTCGTCATGGTGGCGCTCGGCGCGCTGACCGTCCTCGCGATGTTCGCCGCACCGCTCCTGGTCCGCATGCTGTCGAACCCCGTCGCCACCGACCCCGCGGCCAACGAGGTCGGCATCACCTTCACCCGGTACTTCCTGCCCTCGATCTTCTTCATGGGCATCCACGTGGTGATGGGACAGATCCTCAACGCCCGCGGCAAGTTCGGCGCGATGATGTGGACTCCCGTCCTCAACAACATCGTCATCATCGTGACGCTCGGCATGTTCCTCTGGGTCTACGGCACCTCGGCGAACTCCGGGATGGCTGTCGGGAACATTCCGCCGGAGGGCCAGCGGCTGCTCGGTATCGGTATCCTGCTCGGCCTCGTCGTCCAGGCCCTCGCGATGATCCCGTACCTGCGCGAGACCGGCTTCCGGCTGCGGCTGCGCTTCGACTGGAAGGGCCACGGCCTGGGCAAGGCAGCGATGCTCGCCAAGTGGACGATCCTGTTCGTCCTCGCGAACCAGGCGGGCGCCCTCGTCGTCACCCAGCTGGCCACCGCGGCGGTCACGGACACGGGGACCGCCGGTACCGGCTTCAGCGCCTACGCCAACGCCCAGCTGATCTGGATGCTCCCGCAGGCCATCATCACGGTCTCCCTGATGGCCGCCCTGCTGCCCAGACTCTCGCGCTCGGCAGCCGAGGACGACGCGGGCGCCGTCCGCGACGACATCTCTCAGGGCCTGCGCACCACGGCCGTCGCGATCGTGCCCATCTCGTTCGGCTTCGTCGCACTCGGCATCCCGATGTGCACGCTGATCTTCGGATCCTCCGGCATCGACTCGGCGACGAAGATGGGTTACATGCTGATGGCCTTCGGCCTCGGCCTCATCCCGTACTCCGTGCAGTACGTCGTGCTGCGCGCCTTCTACGCGTACGAGGACACCCGGACGCCCTTCTACAACACGGTCATTGTGGCCGCCATGAACGCCGGCGCCGCGGCACTCTGCTATGTCCTGCTGCCGTCCCGTTGGGCCGTGGCGGGCATGGCCGCCTCCTACGGTCTCGCGTACGCGATCGGCGTGGGCGTGGCCTGGCAGCGGCTGCGCAGGCGGCTGGGCGGCGACCTGGACGGGGCTCGTGTCCTGCGTACGTACGCCCGCCTCGGCATCGCGTCGGTACCGGCGACGCTGCTCGCCGCCGCGGTCTGCTACGGAATCACTCAGGTGCTGGGACAGGGTGTCCTCGGCTCCCTCGCCGCCATCCTCGGCGGAGGCATCGCCCTGCTCGGCGTCTTCTTCGTCGCGGCCCGGCGTATGCGCATCGAAGAACTGAATGGAATGGTCGGCATGGTCCGCGGGCGCCTCGGGCGCTGAGTCGGGAGCACGCGCACAACCATCGTCCGCGACCGCGTGTCGTGCATAGCGGCGGACTGTGGGCACAATTGGCTTTGGCGTCGGACAGCGGGCAATGGATGGGGAGGCAGGAACGACGGTGGCGGAACGGAGCACGGCTGCCGTCGACGTGGCAGACAACAGCGGTGACGAACCGCTGACCGCCAAGGCGGACCAGTCCACGGCCGACGGGGTGGCCCAGAACCGGGAGCGGGACACGGAGAGCTCGGAGAGCGAAGAGGCACAGGGGAGCGGCGGGGACGAGAGCCCCGGCAAGACCTCACCACCCGAGTTGCACAGCGGTCACAAGCTCGCCAGACGCTACCGACTCGAAGAGTGCGTCACCCGTCTGGACGGTTTCAGCAGTTGGCGTGCCGTGGACGAGAAGCTGCGCCGAGCCGTCGGCGTGCATCTGCTGCCCGCCGACCATCCGCGAGCGCGCTCCGTCCTGGCAGCGGCCCGCTCCGCCGCCCTCCTGGGCGATCCCCGCTTCGTCCAAGTGCTGGACGCGGTTGAGGAGAACGACCTCGTCTACGTGGTCCACGAGTGGCTGCCGGACTCCACGGAGCTGACGACGCTTCTGGCCTCCAGCCCGCTGGAGGTGCACGAGGCGTATCAGATGGTCAGTCAGGTCTCCCAGGCGATGGCGGCCGCGCACCGCGAAGGGCTGGCGCATCTGCGGCTGACTCCGGGTGCCGTGCTGCGCTCCTCGTCCGGCCAGTGGCGCATCCGTGGGCTCGCCGTGAACGCCGCGCTGCGCGGAATCAGTTCCGACACCCCGCAGCGCACGGACACGGAGGCGATCGGCGCGCTGTTGTACGCCGCCCTCACCCAGCGCTGGCCGTACGAGAACGACGCGTACGGACTCTCCGGGCTGCCCAAGGGCGTCGGGCTCATCGCGCCCGACCAGGTGCGGGCCGGAGTGCACCGCGGTCTGGCGGAACTCGCGATGCGCGCGCTCGTCAACGACGGCGCGACCGCGTCCCGCCAGGAACCGCCGTGCACCACTCCCGAGGAGCTGGTGAAGGCGATCGGCGAGATGCCACGCATCCGCCCGCCGGAGCCCGCGTTCACCGCGCCGCCGGACTACCAGCGCACCACGTATCAGCAGGGCAGCTACGGGCGTCAGACACCGCGGCCCGGCGCCACACAGCCGGTGCCGACGCCTCCGGCCCCGCTGCAGAGCCGTACCGGCAAGGCCCTCAAGTGGGGTGTGTCCGCGTTGCTCATCGCCGCGCTGGGCCTCGGCAGTTGGCAGTTGGCGGACGCCCTCATGGAGCGCGGGAACTCCGACGACACCAACAAGACGCAGACCACGGACGACAACGACAAGGGCAGCGAGAACACCAAGCCGACGAAGCCGATCGCCATTCAGGGCGCTCAGGAGTACATCGCGAAGGGCGAGGCTCAGGCACCGGAAGACGTGGCCAAAACGTACGACGGTGACAGCTCGACGTACTGGCGGACCAACAGCTTCATAGACGGTCCCGATATGAACCCCGCCTTCAAGCCTGGCGTCGGCATCGTCTACGACCTCGGTTCGGACCGGGAGATCTCGACCGCTTCAGTGGGGCTCCGATACGGCGGTGACCACACGACGATCACTCTGTACGCGGCGGACTCGCTGAGTTCCTCGACCTCACTGAGCTCGATGCAGAAGCTCGGGACGGTGAAGACGAGCGGCACCACCGCGAAGGTGACGATCGACAAGACCGTGAAGAGCCAGTACGTCCTCGTGTGGCTCACGGCGCTGCCGCAGGCCCCGGCCGACCAGTACAGCCAGGCCGGATACAAGCAGGCGATCACCGACGTAAAGTTCACGGACTGACAGCTCACCGAGGGGGGAGGGAGTCCGATGGCGGACGGCGCCGGATACAGCGGAGCAAGCGATCAGGACCTCCTTGCCCGCCATGTGGAGGGCGACCCGGAGGCCTTCGGTGAGCTTGTGCGGCGTCACCGCGACCGGCTGTGGGCGGTGGCGCTGCGGACTCTGGGAGACCGTGAGGAGGCCGCGGACGCCGTCCAGGACGCTCTCGTCTCCGCCTATCGCGCCGCCCACACCTTCCGCGGCCAGTCGGCCGTCACGACGTGGCTGCACCGCATCACGGTGAACGCCTGCCTCGACCGCGCGCGAAAGGCAGCCTCGCGGAAGACTTCTCCCGTCGACGACACGGAACGCCTGGAGCAACTCCTGGATCCGCACGAGTCGGCCTCCGCGCCGGCCGAACGCAACGATCTGCACCGTGAACTCCTCGAGGCCCTCGGCACACTCCCGCCCGATCAGCGGGCCGCACTCGTCCTGGTGGACATGCAGGGCTATCCGGTGGCGGAAGCCGCCCGTGTGCTCGACGTGCCGACCGGCACGGTCAAGAGCCGCTGCGCGCGCGGTAGAGCCAGGCTCGTGCCGCTGCTCAGACATCTGCGTACGGACGCCGGAAGTGGCGAAGACAGCAAGAAGTCGGGTGAGGGGCGGAACCGTACGCAGGGGACATCCGTCCCACCCGCAGCGGGAGTACAGGATGCAGGTCCAAGCGATTCAACTGCTGTGAAGGGCGGAGGTGGGCGAGCGTGACATCCACGACCGACACGGCCGGACACCCGGAAGTCACGGAGATCTCCGACCTCACCGAAGGTCTGCTCCCGCCCTCCCGTACGGCAGATGTGCGTCGGCATCTGGAGGACTGCGCGCTCTGTGCCGATGTCTATGCATCGCTGGAGGAGATCCGGGGCATGCTCGGCACGCTGCCGGGCCCGCCGCGCATGCCTGCCGACGTCGCGGAGCGCATCGATGCCGCCCTCGCCGCGGAGGCACTGCTGAATGCCACGGCACCCGACGCCGATGCGACTGACGTCCGGGGGCCCGTTGACGCCTCCCATTCCTTGGCCGGCGAGAGCGACAGCGCGCGTGTTTCACGTGAAACATCGACCGCGGTCGACCGCCCTGCCGGGCACCCTCGCGCCGCCACCGGACCGGGTCGTACGAAGCGCACACGTCGAGGACGTCGCGGGGTCGTCGTCCTCGGTGCCATGTTCACGGCTGCCGCACTCGGACTCGGGGGCCTGCTCCTTCAGTCGATGGGCGACGACACGGGCGGCACTCCAGGATCGGATCGCACCGACTCCGCGAACACATTCACCGACGGGAAGCTGGAGAGCCAGGTTGCGGATCTCCTCTCCAAGAGCGAAGGCAAGGACAGCGGTACTACTCCCAAGGAGGAGTCGCCCTGGGGTTCCGCGTCCAGCCCTGACGAGCCGAGCACTCTGAGGGAACCCAGGATCTCGGTGCCCGAGTGCATCCAGCAGGGCATCGGCCGAAACGAAGCCGCTCTCGCCTTCAAGAAGGGCACTTACGAAGGCACGAAGGCCTATCTCGTGGTGCTGCCCGACGCTTCCAATGCCACACGGGTCACGGCCTACGTCGTCGACTCCGCCTGCGTGGGCAAGTCCTCGACCTCTGCCGGCAAGGTGCTGCTGCAGCAGTCCTACGCGCGTCGCTGATCGACCTTTCACTCCGTCTCCGGCATCCGTACTGTCGCCGTACGGTCACGCGTCGCCGTGTGCCCGGACACAGTGGGAATGCGCGCCCCTTAGGATCCGTTGGGTGGGGTGAGAGTTCTGAGAATGGCTCCCACCGGTCGTACGAAGCAGTCTTCAGAGACGAGGAATCAAGCCGTGAGCGACGTCCGTAACGTGATCATCATCGGCTCCGGGCCCGCCGGCTACACGGCGGCGCTCTACACCGCGCGCGCGTCGCTTAAGCCGCTGGTGTTCGAGGGTGCCGTCACTGCGGGTGGCGCACTGATGAACACCACCGAGGTGGAGAACTTCCCCGGCTTCCAGGACGGCATCATGGGCCCCGAGCTCATGGACAACATGCGGGCGCAGTCCGAGCGCTTCGGTGCCGAGCTGGTTCCGGACGACGTCGTCGCGGTCGACCTCAGCGGTGAGATCAAGACGGTCACGGACACCGCGGGCACCGTGCACCGGGCCAAGTCCGTCATCATCGCCACGGGCTCCCAGCACCGCAAGCTGGGTCTGCCCAACGAGGACGCGCTTTCCGGACGCGGCGTCTCCTGGTGCGCGACCTGTGACGGCTTCTTCTTCAAGGGCCAGGACATTGCCGTGATCGGCGGCGGCGACACCGCGATGGAGGAAGCCACCTTCCTCTCCCGGTTCGCCAAGTCCGTGACGGTGGTCCACCGCCGCGACACCCTGCGCGCCTCGAAGGCGATGCAGGAGCGTGCCTTCGCCGACTCGAAGATCAAATTCGTCTGGGACAGTGAGGTCGCCGAGATCCAGGGCGACCAGAAGCTCTCCGGCCTGAAGCTGCGCAACGTGAAGACGGGCGAGCTCTCCGAGCTGCCCGTGACGGGCCTGTTCATCGCCATCGGCCACGACCCACGCACGGAGCTCTTCAAGGGCCAGCTCGACTTGGACGACGAGGGCTACCTCAAGGTCGATGCGCCCTCGACCCGGACGAACATCGCGGGTGTCTTCGCGTCCGGTGACGTCGTGGACCACACCTACCGACAGGCGATCACTGCGGCCGGCACCGGCTGCTCCGCCGCCCTCGACGCCGAGCGCTTCCTCGCCGCCCTCGCGGACGGTGAGGCTGCGGTCGCCGAGCCCGAGAAGACCACTGTCTGACCTCCGACCGCCCCACCGACCGCACCAACCAGTTAAGGAGCCCGCCGTGGCCGGCACTCTGAAGCATGTGACCGACGATTCCTTCGAGCAGGATGTTCTCAAGAGCGACAAGCCCGTTCTGGTGGACTTCTGGGCTGCCTGGTGCGGTCCGTGCCGTCAGATCGCGCCGTCACTCGAAGCGATCGCTGCCGAGTACGGCGACAAGATCGAGGTCGTCAAGCTCAACATCGACGAGAACCCGGGTACGGCCGCCAAGTACGGCGTCATGTCCATCCCGACCCTGAACGTCTACCAGGGTGGCGAGGTCGCCAAGACCATCGTCGGCGCGAAGCCGAAGGCCGCGATCGTGCGGGACCTTGAGGACTTCATCGCCGAGTAGTCGGGCGATGCCGCTGCACAGACGCGGCGTTGTTTCACGTGAAACACGAAGGGGCCAACCCGGAGGGGTTGGCCCCTTCGCATGCGAGGCGAACACCACGGCCGTCCGCTGAACACCAGAGGCCCTCGCTACAGCGGCCGCAGAGCCGGCTCCTTCTGCACAGCGCCCAGGAGCCGGTCAAGCGCCATCTCCACGTCTTCTTTCCACGAGAGCGTGGTCCGCAGCTCCAGCCGCAGCCTCGGGTACGTCGGATGGGGCCGGACCGTCTTGAAGCCCACCGCCGTCAGATGGTCGGCAGGAAGGACACAGGCCGGTTCCTTCCACCGGGCGTCCCCGAAGGCCTCGATCGCCTTGAAGCCCCGCCGCAGCAGATCCTTGGCAACCGTCTGGACCATCACACGCCCGAGCCCCTGCCCCTGATAGCCCGGCATGATGAAAGCCGTCATCAGCTGGACAGCGTCAGGAGAGACCGGGCTAGTGGGGAAAGCCGTGGAGCGCGGCACATAGGCGGGCGGCGCGTAGAGAACGAACCCCACCGGCACGTCGTCCACGTAGACGACCCGGCCGCAGGATCCCCACTCCAACAGGACGGCGGAGATCCATGCCTCTTTCTCCAGCTCGGGTGTACCTGCTTTTACCGCGGCTTCACCGCTGACTGGGTCCAACTCCCAGAAGACACACGCGCGACAGCGCTTGGGAAGGTCCTGGAGGTTGTCCAGCGTGAGCGGTACGAGCCGACGCCCCATGAAGGCAGTTCCTCGCTTCCTTCGCCCGCGGCATCACGAGCGGCTGTCAGAGCGCCCCGTTCCCTGAGCAGGCTGCCGACGAACCCGCCGACCGCGCCAAGCCCCAGGCCCGCGCTCACCAGTCCGGTGCGGCTCATCGTCCGCATGGCCCCCGCCTCCCCACAGAAGGTGCTGCCCGGTGGATGCGCCCTACCCGAACGCAATCGTATCCACGATGAGATTCCATCGATACCGCCAGAAAGCAAAGAGCGGGCCGTGTTCCGGTACACACCGGACACGGCCCCGCTCTTATGGTTGGACGATCGAAATCGTGCCCATCCCTTGAGGCTCAGCCCTCGGAGTCCGAGGACTCCTCGGAGTCGTCGTCCAAGAGGCTCTTCTGCAGGACCGGCCCCTCACCCGGGGCCAGCGAGCCGAGGATCCGCTCCAGATCGTCTATCGAGGCGAACTCGACGGTGATCTTGCCCTTCTTCTGACCGAGGTCGACCTTCACGCGGGTCTCGAAGCGGTCCGAAAGGCGCGTGGCGAGGTCGGTCAGCGCCGGAGAGAGCCGCGTACCGGCACGCGGCCCCTTGGAGCGCGGAGTGGACTTCGGCCGCGATCCCATAAGGGTCACGATCTCCTCGACGGCCCGCACCGAGAGCCCCTCGGCCACGATGCGATGAGCCAGCCTGTCCTGCTCCTCCGAGTCGTCGACGGAGAGCAGAGCTCGCGCATGACCGGCGGAGAGCACGCCCGCGGCGACACGACGCTGGACCGCGGGCGAGAGCTTCAGCAGACGCAAGGTGTTGGAGACCTGTGGACGAGACCGGCCGATCCGGTCCGCCAGCTGGTCGTGCGTGCAGTTGAAGTCCTTCAGAAGCTGATCGTAGGCGGCCGCCTCTTCGAGAGGGTTCAGCTGAGCGCGGTGCAGGTTCTCCAGGAGTGCGTCCAGGAGAAGCTTCTCGTCCTCCGTGGCCCGCACGATCGCCGGAATGGCTTCGAGCCCCGCCTCACGGCAAGCCCGCCAGCGTCGCTCGCCCATGATGAGCTCGTAGCGCCCCGGACCCAACTGCCGTACGACGACGGGCTGGAGAAGCCCGACCTCCTTGATGGAGGTGACGAGCTCTGCCAGAGCGTCCTCGTCGAACACCTCACGGGGCTGACGCGGGTTCGGCGAGATGGAGTCGAGGGGCAGCTCGGCGAAGTGCGCCCCGACGGGAGCCGCCGGCGCCTCCGCGAAACCGTTCGCCGACGGCTCCTCGGTTTCATGTGAAACATTGCCCGGCGGAAGCGTGGCCACCTTGGCCGCCGCCACCCCGCGCTCCGCGGTGAGTATGGGCACGGTGGTCGGCGAGGTCGGCACTCCGCCTGCCGCCGGGGGCGCCGTCTTCTCCCCCGTCGGGGCAGCAGGGATCAGTGCGCCGAGACCACGGCCCAACCCCCTCCGTCGCTCGCTCACTGGATCCCCTCCACCATGCTCTGATCGTTGTGTGCGCCCAAGTGGGCATTCTGAGCGTCATACGTCACTCCGACGCCGCGCAACGCGATTTCCCGTGCCGCCTCAAGATAAGACAGGGCACCGCTTGACCCCGGATCGTAGGTCAGCACCGTCTGCCCGTAGCTCGGCGCCTCGGAGATGCGGACAGAGCGCGGAATGCTCGTCCGCAGCACCTCTTCGCCGAAGTGGCTGCGCACCTCGTCCGCGACCTGGGACGCCAGTCGGGTCCGGCCGTCGTACATGGTGAGCAGGATCGTCGATACGTGCAGGGAGGGGTTGAGGTGCCCCCGCACCAGGTCGACGTTCCGCAGCAGCTGGCCCAGACCCTCCAGTGCGTAGTACTCGCACTGGATGGGGATGAGGACCTCCGCACCGGCAACCAATGCGTTGACCGTCAGCAGACCCAGCGATGGCGGGCAGTCGATGAGGATGTAGTCCAGCGGCTGCTCGTACGACTGGATCGCTCGCTGCAACCGGCTCTCCCGTGCCACCAAAGAGACCAGCTCGATCTCCGCACCGGCGAGATCGATAGTTGCCGGGGCACAGAAGAGACCCTCGACATCAGGGACCGGCTGCACGACCTCGGAGAGGGGCTTGCTCTCGACCAAGACGTCGTAGATGGACGGGACTTCGGCGTGATGGTCTATACCCAGCGCGGTGGACGCGTTGCCCTGAGGGTCGAGGTCGATCACCAGGACCCGCCCACCGTGCAGGGCGAGCGAAGCGGCAAGGTTGACCGTCGTCGTGGTCTTACCCACTCCACCCTTCTGGTTGGCGACGACCATCACACGGGTCTGCTCGGGCCGTGGCAGGCCCTCGCCGGCGCGGCCTAGAGCCTCCACCGCAAGTTGGGCAGCACGACCGATGGGAGTGTCGTCCATCGGGGGCGGTGTTTCACGTGAAACATCGTCCCCGATCGACTCGGTACGGGGACCGGGGACCGGATCGGTCATCGGTCCCGCGATGTTGGCGTCGGACCGCAAGGATTCACTCTCCTCGACTTCAGGCTCGCAATGAACAGAGCCTCCCATGTCTTCGGGGTCGTGAACCAGCGAGGCCCGTTGTTCTGTGGAGAAATCCACCTCTGTGGACAACTCCGTGCCCTCTCCGGGGGACCTGTTGTCGCCAGGAGAGGGTTTCCCTCTGAGGGATCCAAGGGGATTGCGGTCGCGGGGTTCGGCCGCAGCCCGGCCGCGACTGATGATGCCGTGCAACAGTGAGCGACGTTTCACGTGAAACACGATGCACAGCGTCTTCGACGACGCCCGCGCGACACTCCGGCACGCGTAGTTTTGACAGCTTGTGTGGAGTACGTCTCGTCGTCAGGACGGATCAGCGACGACGCCGCGCCCGTCCCGTCCGTGCCGCCTTGGCCCGCTTGGCCGCGAAGCGCACCCCGCCAGGGCTCTCCCCGACCTCGACCCTCACCACAGTGGAAAGCGGACTCACCACTCCCTCACCGACGTGGAGCACGGAGGTCTTCACGGCGCCGAGCTTGCTCAGGGCGGCCCCGGCGCTCTTGACCTCTTCCTCCGCGGTGTCGCCCTTGAGCAGGAGCATCTCTCCGTATGGGCGCAGCAGCGGCACGCCCCATGCCGCGAGGCGGTCCAAGGGCGCCACGGCCCGTGCCGTCACCACATGGACCGGCGGCAGCTTGCCCAGGACCTCCTCGGCGCGGCCGCGGACGACGGTGACATGGTCAAGGCCGAGCAACTCGACGACCTCGGTCAGAAAGTTCGTACGCCTCAGCAGCGGTTCGAGCAGCGTGATCTTCAAGTCCGGGCGGACAAGGGCCAGCGGGACACCGGGCAGCCCGGCACCGGAGCCGACATCGCACACTGTCACGCTCTCGGGCACAACCTCCGAGAGCACCGCGCAGTTCAGCAGGTGCCGCTCCCAGAGGCGGGGCACTTCGCGGGGGCCGATCAGACCGCGCCGTACTCCCGCGTCCGCCAGCAGTTCCGCGTACCGGACCGCGTCTGCGAAGCGATCGCCGAATACCGCCTGGGCCTGCTCAGGCGCAGGGGGGAGCTCCGCTGCCTCCGTCACGGGGAACCGTCCTTCCGTACCGCTAAGCGCACTGAGCGCTGATCACCAGGGCCACGAGGCACCAACAGGGACTATCAGGCTGACAAAGCGCGGCCCCGCCTGCGCAACAGACGGGGCCGGAGAAACGTACGTACCGATTCAGGCGGGAAGCACAACGACGAAACGCTGCGGCTCCTCGCCCTCGGACTCGCTGCGCAGGCCCGCGGCCTTGACCGCGTCGTGCACGACCTTGCGCTCGAAGGGCGTCATCGGCTTCAGCTTCACTGCCTCGCCGGAGCTCCTGACCTCGGCCGCGGCCTTGGCACCCAGCTCCGAGAGTTCCTCGCGCTTCTTGGCGCGGTAACCCGCGATGTCCAGCATCAGCCGGCTGCGCTCCCCGGTCTCCCGGTGAACGGCCAGCCGCGTGAGCTCCTGAAGCGCCTCCAGCACCTCGCCGTCACGGCCGACCAGCTTCTGCAGATCCCGGCTGGCCGTGTCGCTGATGATCGAGACAGCGGCGCGATCGGCCTCGACATCCATGTCGATGTCGCCGTCGAGGTCGGCGATGTCCAGCAGACCCTCGAGGTAGTCCGCCGCGATCTCACCCTCCTGCTCCAGGCGGGTCAGGGTGTCGCCACCCTCGGAGGCGGCGGAGGTGGTGCCTTCCATCACGGGATGGACTCCTTCTTACTTCTTGGAGGGGGACTTGGGCCGCTGCGGGCCCTTGCGTCCGGACTGGGCCTTGCTGCGTGTGCCGCCCGAGGCGGACTTGCCACCGGAGGCAGGCTTGCCGCCGCCGGACGCGGACTTGCCGCCCGCCGGCTTGGCGTCCTGCGGCCCGTCGGACTTGCTCAGGGAGGTCTTCGCCCCAGAGTCACCCGTCGCCTTGGCGCCACTGGCACTGCCCTGGGTGCCGCCCGACTGCCGCCGGGACTTGCTCTGCCGCTTGGGCTGCTGGCGCTTGGGAGCGCCGGTCGCCGGAGTACCGTCCTCGGTCTCGGCGACGGCCGCGACCTCGCTCTTCGTCACGGTGCCGTCGGACTGGGCCGCGAGGCCCTCCTTGCTCAGACCGTTGATGAACTTGCGCTCGTACTCGTTGCGGTCACGGCCCTTGGCCACGATGGCCTTGACGATGGCCTTCTCACCGCGGCCGCGTGTCTTGCCGTGGTGCGTCACGCGCTTGTGCAGACGCTCCAGGTAGGAGGCCTGGGCCTTGGAACCCGGGGTCGGGTTGTTGTGGATCACGTACATCTGCTGGCCCATGGTCCACACGTTGGTGGTCAGCCAGTAGACGAGGACACCGACGGGGAAGTTGATGCCGAAGACGGCGAACATGATGGGGAAGACGTACATCAGCATCTTCTGCTGCTGCATGAACGGCGTCTTCACCGTGGTGTCGACGTTCTTCGTCATCAGCTGGCGCTGCGTGTAGAACTGCGACGCCGACATCAGGACGATCATGACTGCGGTGACGACACGGACGCTGGTCAGCGAGGCGTCGAGCGCCGTGACGTCCGCAGAGCTGTCGGTGAACTTCGCGGCCAACGGGGCACCGAAGATGTGCGCCTGCTGCGCACTCTCCAGTAGGCGCGTGTTGATCACACCGACGGTGTCGTTGTTCGCGATGCTGTTGAGCACGTGGTACAGAGCGAAGAAGAACGGCGACTGCGCCAGGATGGGAAGGCACGAGGAGAGCGGGTTGGTACCCGTCTCCTTGTACAGCTTCATCATCTCTTCGGACTGACGCTGCTTGTCGTTCTTGTAGCGCTCCTGGATCTTCTTCATCTCGGGCTGCAGCGTCTGCATCGCCCGAGTCGCCTTGATCTGCTTCACGAAGAGCGGGATCAGACAGATACGGATCAGGATCACCAGGGACACGATGGACAGGCCCCAGGCCCAGCCGGTGTCATCGCCGAAGAGGGCGCCGTACACCGAGTGGAACTGGACGATGACCCAGGAAACGGGTGTCGTGATGAAGCTGAAAATACTGGCAATCGTGTCCACTAATCAGGCTCCTTGAGCATGGGACGGGGTCTCGGCGGCCGGGCTCGAAGGGTGGTCGGACATACCATGCCTCTCGGTGGCCGGTTCGGCGGCGGAGTTCCCGCCCTTGCGTGCACGCCAGGTGTTACGCAACATTTCGTGCCACCGCGGACGCTTGCGCGGCGGGACGTGGTCCACACCACCAAGCGACCACGGATTGCACCGCAGAATGCGCCAGGCAGTGAGTGCCGTTCCCTTGATCGCACCGTGGCGGTCGATGGCCTGGTACCCGTAGTGCGAACACGACGGGTAGTACTTGCACACCGGCCCGAGCAGCGGGCTGATGGTCCACTGGTACAGCTTGATGAGAGCCAGCAGTGGGTACTTCATCGCGCGCCCCCTCCCAGTAGCCGCTGCAGCGCGGCATCCAGGTCTCGGGCCAGCTGTGCATGGTCGGCGTCACCCGCACCGGGCAGCGCTCGTACGACTACCAGGCTACCGGGGGGCAGCAGGGCCACTCGATCGCGCATCAGATGACGAAGTCTGCGCTTCACCTTGTTGCGGACGACCGCGCCGCCCACCGCCTTGCTGACAACGAAACCCGCACGCGACGGGGGAGCGCTCTCCCCAGGCGCGTGCGGGTCCATTGCACCACTACGCAGGTGGACGACGAGAAGCGGGCGTCCGGCCCGGCGTCCCCGGCGTACCGCGATCGCGAAGTCCTCGCGCCGCCTCAGCCGATTCTCGGTAGGCAGCACGTCATGACCTGTGCTGCGAGATCAGGCGGACAGGCGGGCGCGACCCTTGCCACGGCGGGTCGCGAGAATCGCGCGGCCGGCACGGGTGCGCATACGCAGCCGGAAGCCGTGGGTCTTGGCGCGACGACGGTTGTTCGGCTGGAAGGTGCGCTTGCTCACTCGGGGGCTCCAGAAAGAATCGGTAGTTGCGGGGTGCCGTCATGGCTGTCACCGTGCGCCCACGAGTAGCTCGCTTACGCCCGAGTGCACCGCTTCCCGATCACTCGACGTGATCTATGCCCATCGGAGGCAGGCGGCAGCAGCCATCGACAACTCGACCTGGTTACGGTACGCGCGGCTACGCCATCCGGTCAAACCGGCGGCGGGCAGGAGAGACTATCCACAGGCTGGGGACAACAACTTGAACCGCACCCGTCGCCCTGACTACCGTGGCCGGACTTCGATTCGTTCCGTTCCCCCTGACCCATCTGATTCGTTCGCGCCGCCCCAGCTGCTTCGTTTCACCCGCCCGACCGCTTCGTTCCGCCCACCCACCCGAGTGACATACCGACCCGTCCCGAGAACCACACGTTCGAGGGACCCGTGAGAGAGCGTGCCCTGTGGCTGACGTGCCTGCCGATCTTGCCGCAGTGTGGCCACGAGTACTGGAACAACTCCTCGGTGAGGGCCGAGGGCAAGGTGTCGAGGCGAAGGACGAGCACTGGATCAAACGCTGCCAGCCCCTCGCGCTGGTCGCGGACACAGCGCTGCTCGCGGTTCCCAACGAATTCGCGAAGGGCGTGCTCGAAGGGCGCCTGGCGCCGATCGTCAGTGACACGCTGAGCCGCGAGTGCGGCCGCCCGATCCGTATCGCGATCACCGTCGACGACTCCGCCGGTGAACCTCCGGCCCCGCCGGCACCCCCCGCCCAGCGCCAGCCGCGCTACGAGGAATCGGAGCTCCCCGCCCCACAGGGCGGCCGGGACGGGTACGAGGGCTACGGCCGCCACCGCGCGGACGACCGACAGCACGACCGCAACCACGACCACCCCCAGGGCCGCCCCGACCAGCTACCGACCGCCCGCCCTGCGTATCCCGACTACCAGCAGCGCCCCGAGCCGGGCACCTGGCCGCGCCCCTCGCAGGGGGACGACTACGGCTGGCAGCAACAGCGGCTCGGCTTCCCGGAACGGGACCCGTACGCGACACCCCCGCAGGACTACCGGCCGCAGTCCCTGGAACGCCCGCCCTACGAGCAGCAGCGGCCCGACTACGACCAACAGCGACCCGACTACGACCAGCCGCGCTCCGACTACGACCGGCGGCCGGACCGCCGCGACCTGCCCGAGCAGCAGCCGCCCTCCGGAACCGGTCACGTCCACCGCGGCGGCCCCGTCGGCTCGGCCCTGCCCGCCCCCAGCGGCGCACCCGGCCCGCTGGCCGCACAGCCGGCGCCAGCCACGGGCCCGGGCGAGCCCACCGCACGCCTGAACCCGAAGTACCTCTTCGACACCTTCGTCATCGGTGCCTCGAACCGTTTCGCGCACGCGGCCGCGGTCGCCGTCGCCGAGGCACCCGCGAAGGCCTATAACCCCCTCTTCATCTACGGGGAGTCGGGTCTCGGCAAGACGCACCTGCTGCACGCGATCGGGCACTACGCCCGCAGCCTCTATCCCGGCACGCGCGTGCGCTACGTGAGCTCGGAGGAGTTCACGAACGAGTTCATCAACTCCATCCGCGACGGCAAGGGCGACAGCTTCCGCAAGCGGTACCGGGAGATGGACATCCTGCTGGTCGACGACATCCAGTTCCTCGCGGACAAGGAGTCGACGCAGGAGGAGTTCTTCCACACCTTCAACACGCTCCACAACGCGAACAAGCAGATCGTGCTGTCCTCGGACCGGCCGCCCAAGCAGCTGGTGACCCTGGAGGACCGGCTGCGGAACCGTTTCGAGTGGGGGCTGATCACGGACGTCCAGCCGCCCGAGCTGGAGACACGTATCGCGATCCTCCGCAAGAAGGCGGTGCAGGAACAGCTCAACGCCCCGCCGGAGGTCCTGGAGTTCATCGCGTCGCGGATCTCGCGGAACATCCGCGAGCTGGAGGGCGCGCTGATCCGCGTGACGGCGTTCGCGTCGCTCAACCGGCAGCCGGTGGACCTCGGCCTCACGGAGATCGTCCTCAAGGATCTGATCCCGGGCGGCGAGAACGCGGCCCCGGAGATCACGGCGACGGCCATCATGGCCGCTACCGCCGACTACTTCGGGCATACGGTCGACGACCTCTGCGGAGCCTCGCGCAGCCGGGTGCTGGTGACCGCGAGACAGATCGCCATGTATCTGTGCCGGGAGCTGACCGACCTGTCGCTGCCGAAGATCGGCGCTCAGTTCGGCGGCCGCGACCACACGACCGTGATGCACGCCGACCGCAAGATCCGCGCGCTGATGGCCGAGCGGCGCTCGATCTACAACCAGGTCACCGAGCTCACGAACCGCATCAAGAACGGCTGACACACACGTCGATACGTCGCTGAGGGCGCCCCGGGACTTTCCCCGAGGGCGCTTTTCGCTGTTCTCGTACGGCTTCTGCCGGGTTCTCGTACGGCCTCCGCAGGCGACCTCCGCCGTCCCGGACCGTGATCCGGGTCGAACCGCGGTCACCCCACGAGCACCCGCTGTTCGAATACCAGCCGCGTTACGGCCACCCTCCACAGATTCCGGGACTTTCCAGCGTCCACACCCTGGGGACCGGGGAGTTGTCCAGATCGTGTCCACAGGCGGTGCTGTTCAAAGACGATCACGCCAGGTCAGCCGACTGTGGATTCGTGGACGGACGATCTCCACAGTCTGTGGACGACGAGAGGATCCACAGGGTGTGCAGGAAGTTGTCCACCGACAGCCCACAGGCTGAGGCCAGTTGTCCCCAGTGATCTCCGGCTTCTCCACATCACTGTCCACTGTTCGGCAACGTGACGTGCTCTCTCACCGTGCCGAGTGAAAGGCGTCACACCAAGGTGTCCGGTTGGGCTGTGGGGAACGTGGGTAAAGCTGGGGACGGCGCTGGGGAGAAGTGCCCCGTGTCTGTGCATCGGGTGTGCAGAACTTTTCCCCGTCCACAGCGCACCCAGGTTGTCCACCGCCGCCGCCCACAGGGCCAGTGGACAAAAAACCTGCTCTGACCTGCGCATACGGGGTTATCCACGGTATCCACAGCCCCTACTACTACTCCCAACTAGAGAGAGCTGGGAATCCGTTTCGAAGTGGGGGCTGTGCACAACTCGCGCTCGGCGCCTCAGGTGCCGCTCGGAACGACTTGACCCCGAGGGGCACCGACTGTCAGTGCGGTGCGTCAGACTGGTCCCCGGTGTCCTCCCCATGAGCGGGCCGAGCGACACCGAGACAGACGACGAAGGCGAAGCAGGGCGAGAGCGCCGGCAACAGACGGAGGCGGCAACGGTGAAGATCCGGGTGGAACGCGACGTACTCGCGGAGGCAGTGGCCTGGGCGGCACGCAGCCTCCCGGCACGACCGCCGGCGCCTGTGCTCGCCGGCCTTCTCCTGAAGGCCGAGGAGGGCGCGCTGAGCCTGTCCAGCTTCGACTACGAGGTCTCGGCGCGCGTCTCCGTGGACGCCGAGATCGACGAGGAAGGCACGGTGCTCGTCTCCGGCCGCCTGCTCGCCGACATCTGCCGTGCCCTGCCCAACCGACCGGTGGAGATTTCCACAGACGGTGTACGGGCGACGGTGGTCTGCGGCTCCTCCCGCTTCACACTCCACACACTGCCTGTGGAGGAGTACCCCGCACTGCCGCAGATGCCGTCGGCCACGGGCACCGTCCCCGGTGAGGTCTTCGCCTCCGCGGCCGCCCAGGTGGCCATCGCCGCCGGTCGCGACGACACGCTGCCCGTCCTCACCGGTGTACGCATCGAGATCGAGGGCGACACGGTCACGCTGGCGTCCACCGACCGCTACCGCTTCGCGGTCCGCGAGTTCCTGTGGAAGCCGGAGAACCCGGAGGCGTCCGCGGTCGCCCTGGTGCCCGCCAAGACTCTCCTGGACACCGCCAAGGCGCTCACGAGCGGCGACAGCGTGATCCTGGCGCTGTCCGGCTCGGGCGCGGGCGAGGGCCTGATCGGCTTCGAGGGCGCGGGGCGGCGTACGACCACGCGCCTGCTGGAGGGCGACCTCCCGAAGTACCGCTCGCTGTTCCCGACGGAGTTCAACTCGATCGCCGTCATCGAGACCGCCCCCTTCGTGGAGGCCGTCAAGCGCGTCGCCCTGGTCGCCGAGCGGAACACCCCGGTGCGGCTCAGCTTCGAGCAGGGCGTGCTGATCCTGGAGGCGGGTTCCAGCGACGACGCACAGGCTGTGGAAAGGGTGGACGCACAGCTGGAGGGTGACGACGTCTCGATCGCCTTCAACCCGACGTTCCTGCTCGACGGCCTGAGCGCCATCGACTCCCCGGTGGCGCAGCTGTCCTTCACGACGTCCACCAAGCCGGCGCTCCTCAGCGGCAAGCCCGCCGTGGACGCGGAGGCGGACGAGGCCTACAAGTACCTGATCATGCCGGTGCGGCTCAGCGGCTGACGAAGACCGCAGGTGGGCGTACGTCTGAGCGGCTATGCCCACAGATGTGCGGGAGCGTCCGGGTTTAGGCTCGGACGCAGGTACGAAAGTGCCCTCACGTCACATCGTCAGTGAAGGAACACCCTGATGGAGCTCGGTCTCGTCGGTCTCGGCAAGATGGGCGGCAACATGCGCGAGCGCATACGCCGCGCAGGCCACACCGTCTTCGGATACGACCGCAATCCGGACCTCGCCGATGTCCACAGCCTCGAGGAGCTTGTGGGCAAGCTCGACGCTCCGCGTGTGGTGTGGGTGATGGTCCCGGCCGGGGCGGCGACCCAGTCCACCATCGACGAGCTCGCCGATCTCCTCGAGCTCGGCGATGTCGTGGTGGACGGCGGGAATTCGCGCTGGACCGACGACGAGAAGCACGCAGGGGAGCTGGCGGCCAAGGGCATCGGCTTCGTCGACTGCGGCGTCTCAGGCGGCGTCTGGGGCCTGGAGAACGGCTATGCGCTGATGTACGGCGGCGACGCCGAGAACATAGCCAAGGTGCGGCCGGTCTTCGACGCGCTCAAGCCGGCGGGTGAGGCGGGCGCCGTGCACGCGGGCAAGGTCGGCGCCGGGCACTTCGCGAAGATGGTCCACAACGGCATCGAGTACGCGATGATGCAGGCCTATGCCGAGGGCTGGGAGCTCCTGCAGGCCGTCGACTCCGTCACCGACGTACGTGAGGTCTTCCGGTCCTGGCAGCAGGGCACGGTCATCCGCTCCTGGCTGCTCGACCTGGCGGTGGGTGCCCTCGACAAGGACGAGCACCTGGAGCAGCTCAAGGGTTATGCACAGGACTCCGGCGAGGGCCGCTGGACTGTGGAAGCCGCCATCGACAACGCGGTACCGCTGCCGGCGATCACCGCGTCGCTCTTCGCGCGGTTCGCGTCCCGGCAGGACGACTCCCCGCAGATGAAGATGATCGCGGCGCTGCGGAACCAGTTTGGCGGCCACGCGGTCGAGAAGAAGTAATCCACACCAACCCCGGGTTCTCCACACCCCGGGGTGACCCGGTTGTCCACAGCAGGGGACAGGCCGGGACCACCGGAAGCACCACGTTGGGGGAGGTCGGCGAACGACCATGCACGTCACGCATCTGTCGCTGGCCGATTTCCGCTCGTACGCCCGGGCAGAGGTCGCGCTCGACCCGGGCGTCACGGCATTCGTGGGCCCCAACGGGCAGGGCAAGACGAACCTCGTCGAGGCGGTCGGCTATCTGGCGACCCTCGGCAGTCACCGCGTCTCCTCCGACGCGCCCCTCGTACGGGTCGGCGCGGACCGCGCGATCATCCGGGCGCAGGTCAGGCAGGGCGAACGTCAGCAGCTCGTCGAGCTGGAGCTGAACCCCGGCAAGGCGAACCGCGCCCGCATCAACAGATCGTCGCAGGTCAGGCCCCGTGACGTACTCGGCATCGTGCGGACCGTGCTGTTCGCCCCCGAGGATCTCGCGCTCGTCAAGGGCGACCCGGGCGAGCGCCGGCGTTTCCTGGACGAGCTGATCACCGCGCGCGCCCCGCGCATGGCGGGCGTGCGCTCCGACTACGACCGCGTACTCAGGCAGCGGAACACGCTCCTGAAGTCGGCCGCGCTGGCCCGCCGTCACGGTGGCCGTTCCATGGACCTGTCCACGCTCGATGTGTGGGACCAGCACCTCGCGCGCGTGGGCGCCGAACTGCTCGCGCAGCGGCTGGATCTGATCGCCACGCTCCAGCCGCTGGCCGACAAGGCGTACGAACAGCTGGCGCCCGGCGGCGGCCCTGTGGCCCTGGATTACAAGCCTTCCTCGCCCGAAATCGTCGGCCACGCGCGCGAGGAGCTGTTTGAACAGCTGATGGCGGCCCTTGCGGACGCCCGCAAGCAGGAGATCGAGCGGGGCGTCACCCTGATCGGCCCGCACAGGGACGAACTGCTGCTCAAACTTGGCCAGATGCCCGCAAAGGGATATGCGTCACACGGCGAGTCCTGGTCGTACGCGCTGGCGCTGCGCCTGGCCTCGTACGACCTTCTGCGGGCGGAGGGGAACGAGCCGGTGCTGGTCCTGGACGACGTGTTCGCCGAGCTGGACACCCGGCGCCGGGAACGCCTCGCCGAGCTGGTCGCGCCCGGTGAGCAGGTCCTGGTGACGGCCGCTGTCGACGACGACGTACCGGCTGTACTGACGGGGACGCGGTACGTGGTGTCGGAGGGCGCGGTGGAGCGCGTATGAGCAAAAACACACCCGAACCGGAGAAGACCTCCCAGACTCCCGAACCGTCCGGAGTCGACCTCGCGCGCGTGGCCCTGCGCGCGGCGAAGGAGCAGGCACGCGCGCGTGGGGACGCGGCACGGGAGAAGAAGCAGGCGCGGCGGGGCGGTCTGCGCTCCGGCGCGCGCGCCGACGGTCGCGACCCGATGGCGCTGGGCGCCGCCATCAACCGGCTGATCACCGAGCGCGGCTGGGAGACTCCGGCCGCCGTGGGCGGCGTCATGGGCCGCTGGCCGGAGATCGTCGGCGACGACCTGGCCAAACACTGCGTACCGGAGAAGTACGACGAGGACGAGCGGGTCCTCGTCGTACGGTGCGATTCCACGGCCTGGGCGACGAATCTGCGCCTCCTCGCCCCGCAGCTGGTGGCCCGCCTGAACGAGGACCTCGGCCACGGCACGGTGAGGCTGATCAAGGTGCTCGGTCCCGGGGGGCCCGCCCGCCGCTTCGGCCCCCTGCGCGCGCCCGGCAGCACAGGCCCCGGGGACACCTACGAGTGAGGCAGACCGGACGGTATGCCGTTCGTAGCGGGGGGTTGACACCCCGAAGCGCTGAGTGCCGTTGTGAGCCGCTTGGAGTCCTGGTCGACGTATGGGGAGTCGGCCGAGTGCGGTTCAGGGCGGCACATGCGGACTCAGGTACCGGCAAACGCCCATCACTGTCGGCGCTACCGGTAGACTGGAGGCTAATCCCGCCCCACTTGTGGGACACACCGAGCAACGCTGACTAAGGCTTACCAACGCAACACGCCGCAGCCGCTCCGGCCATCCGCTGAGAGCTTGGTTTGTGCTGTGCCAGAAAGGGCGCTTCGTGGCCGATTCCGGCAACCCCAACGAGAACATCCCGTCCACCGACGCCGGCGCGAACAACGAGGTCACAGCCTCGTTGTACGACGCCAGTGCCATCACCGTCCTCGAGGGTCTGGACGCGGTCCGCAAGCGACCCGGCATGTACATCGGCTCGACCGGTGAGCGCGGACTGCACCACCTGGTGCAAGAGGTCGTCGACAACTCCGTCGACGAGGCGCTGGCCGGGCACGCGGACACCATCGACGTCACGATCCTCGCCGACGGCGGCGTGCGGGTTGTCGACAACGGTCGTGGCATCCCGGTCGGCATCGTCCCCTCCGAGGGCAAGCCGGCCGTCGAGGTCGTGCTGACGGTCCTGCACGCGGGCGGAAAGTTCGGCGGCGGCGGCTACGCGGTCTCCGGCGGTCTGCACGGCGTGGGTGTCTCCGTCGTGAACGCCCTGTCGACCAAGGTCTCCGTCGAGATCAAGACCGACGGCTATCGCTGGACGCAGGACTACAAGTTGGGGGTCCCGACGGCCCCGCTTGCCAAGCACGAGGCCACGGAAGAGCACGGCACCACGGTCACCTTCTGGGCCGACCCGGACATCTTCGAGTCCATCGAGTACTCCTTCGAGACGCTCTCGCGGCGTTTCCAGGAGATGGCGTTCCTCAACAAGGGGCTGAGGATCAACCTCACCGACGAGCGCGAGTCGGCGAAGGCCACGGCCGGGGCGGACGAGGCGGGCGAGGACGAGAAGCACGAGGTCAAGAGCGTCTCGTACCACTACGAGGGCGGCATCGTCGATTTCGTGAAGTACCTCAACTCCCGCAAGGGAGACGTGGTGCATCCCACCGTGATCGACCTCGAGGCCGAGGACAAGGACAAGAGTCTTTCCCTCGAACTCGCCATGCAGTGGAACAGCGGTTACAGCGAGGGTGTGTACTCCTTCGCCAACATCATCCACACCCATGAGGGCGGTACGCACGAAGAGGGCTTCCGCGCCGCGCTGACGAACCTGATCAACAAGTACGCGCGCGACAAGAAGCTGCTGCGGGAGAAGGACGACAACCTCACGGGCGACGACATCCGCGAGGGACTGACCGCGATCATCTCGGTCAAGCTGAGCGAGCCGCAGTTCGAGGGCCAGACCAAGACCAAGCTGGGCAACACCGAGGTGAAGACCTTCGTCCAGAAGGTCGTCTACGAGCACCTCAACGACTGGCTGGACCGCAACCCGACCGAGGCCGCGGACATCATCCGCAAGGGCATCCAGGCGGCCACCGCGCGCGTGGCGGCCCGCAAGGCACGCGACCTGACGCGCCGCAAGGGCCTTCTGGAGACGGCGTCCCTGCCGGGCAAGCTCTCCGACTGCCAGTCGAACGACCCCACCAAGTGCGAGATCTTCATCGTCGAGGGCGACTCCGCCGGCGGCTCGGCCAAGTCCGGCCGCAACCCGGAGTACCAGGCGATCCTCCCGATCCGAGGCAAGATCCTCAACGTCGAGAAGGCGCGGATCGACAAGATCCTGCAGAACCAGGAGATCCAGGCGCTGATCTCGGCCTTCGGTACCGGAGTCCACGAGGACTTCGACATCGAGAGGCTCCGCTATCACAAGATCATTCTGATGGCGGACGCCGATGTCGACGGCCAGCACATCAACACCCTGCTGCTGACGTTCCTGTTCCGCTTCATGCGGCCGCTGGTCGAGGCGGGCCACGTCTTCCTGTCGCGCCCCCCGCTCTACAAGATCAAGTGGGGCCGGGAGGACTTCGAGTACGCGTACTCGGACCGCGAGCGCGACGCGCTCATCGAGCTGGGCCGCCAGAACGGCAAGCGCATCCGCGAGGACTCGGTCCAGCGCTTCAAGGGTCTCGGTGAGATGAACGCCGAGGAGCTGCGCATCACGACCATGGACCAGGAGCACCGCGTCCTCGGCCAGGTCACGCTCGACGACGCCGCCCAGGCCGACGACCTGTTCTCGGTCCTGATGGGCGAGGACGTCGAGGCGCGCCGCCAGTTCATCCAGCGCAACGCCAAGGACGTCCGCTTCCTCGACATCTGAGTCGGTCTCAGCTGACCGCATCAGGAAGGATCTTCACCAGCAATGACCGACGAGAACATTCCAGTCATCCCTGACGAGGGCCTGGCCATGCGTGTCGAGCCTGTCGGGCTCGAGACGGAGATGCAGCGCTCCTACCTCGACTACGCGATGTCCGTCATCGTGTCGCGCGCGCTGCCCGACGTACGGGACGGTCTCAAGCCCGTCCACCGCCGCGTGCTGTACGCCATGTACGACGGTGGTTACCGGCCCGAGAAGGGCTTCTACAAGTGCGCCCGTGTCGTCGGCGACGTCATGGGCAACTACCACCCGCACGGCGACTCCTCGATCTACGACGCGCTGGTCCGCCTCGCGCAGCCGTGGTCGATGCGGATGCCGCTGGTGGACTCCAACGGCAACTTCGGCTCTCCGGGCAACGACCCCGCGGCCGCCATGCGCTACACCGAGTGCAAGATGGCGCCGCTGTCCATGGAGATGGTCCGCGACATCGACGAGGAGACCGTCGACTTCACGGACAACTACGACGGCCGCTCCCAGGAGCCGACCGTCCTGCCGTCCCGCTTCCCGAACCTGCTGGTCAACGGCTCGGCCGGAATCGCGGTCGGCATGGCCACCAACATCCCGCCGCACAACCTGCGCGAGGTCGCGGCCGGCGCCCAGTGGTACCTGGAGAACCCCGAGGCCTCCCACGAGGAGCTGCTCGACGCCCTGATCGAGCGCATCAAGGGACCCGATTTCCCGAGCGGCGCCCTGGTGGTGGGCCGCAGGGGCATCGAGGAGGCCTACCGCACGGGCCGTGGCTCCATCACGATGCGCGCGGTCGTGGAGGTCGAGGAGATCCAGAACCGCCAGTGCCTGGTGGTCACCGAACTCCCCTACCAGGTCAACCCCGACAACCTCGCGCAGAAGATCGCCGACCTCGTCAAGGACGGCAAGATCGGCGGCATCGCGGACGTACGCGACGAGACCTCGTCCCGTACCGGCCAGCGCCTGGTCATCGTCCTGAAGCGCGACGCCGTCGCCAAGGTCGTACTGAACAACCTCTACAAGCACACGGACCTGCAGACGAACTTCGGCGCCAACATGCTGGCGCTGGTGGACGGCGTGCCGCGCACGCTGTCGCTCGACGCGTTCATCCGCCACTGGGTGGCGCACCAGATCGAGGTCGTCGTCCGGCGTACGAAGTTCCGGCTGCGCAAGGCCGAGGAGCGCGCGCACATCCTGCGTGGCCTCCTGAAGGCCCTGGACGCCATCGACGACGTCATCGCGCTGATCCGGCGCAGTGACACCGTCGAGATCGCTCGCGGGGGCCTGATGGGCCTCCTGGAGATCGACGAGATCCAGGCCAACGCGATCCTCGAGATGCAGCTGCGCCGACTGGCCGCCCTGGAGCGCCAGAAGATCGTCCAGGAGCACGACGAACTCCAGGCGAAGATCACCGAGTACAACGCGATTCTCGCCTCGCCGGTCCGCCAGCGCGGCATCATCAGCGAGGAACTCGCCGCGATCGTCGAGAAGTTCGGCGACGACCGCCGCTCCAAGCTGATTCCCTTCGACGGCGACATGTCCATCGAGGACCTGATCGCCGAAGAGGACATCGTCGTCACCATCACGCGCGGTGGCTACATCAAGCGGACCAAGACCGAGGACTACCGCTCGCAGAAGCGCGGCGGCAAGGGCGTACGCGGCACGAAGCTGAAGCAGGACGACATCGTCGACCACTTCTTCGTGTCGACGACGCACCACTGGCTGCTGTTCTTCACCAACAAGGGCCGCGTCTACCGGGCCAAGGCGTACGAGCTGCCGGATGCCGGCCGGGACGCGCGCGGTCAGCACGTCGCGAACCTCCTCGCCTTCCAGCCGGACGAGGCGATCGCCGAGATCCTCGCGATCCGCGACTACGAAGCGGCGCCTTATCTCGTACTGGCCACCAAGGGGGGTCTTGTTAAGAAGACGCCTCTGAAGGATTACGATTCCCCGCGTTCCGGCGGCGTCATCGCGATCAACCTCCGTGAAACAGAGGCCGGTTCCGACGACGAACTGATCGGTGCTGAGCTGGTTTCGGCAGAGGATGATCTGCTTCTGATCAGCAAGAAGGCACAATCGATCAGGTTTACGGCGACGGATGACGCACTGCGTCCCATGGGCCGCGCCACCTCGGGTGTCAAGGGCATGAGCTTCCGTGAGGGAGACGAGCTCCTCTCGATGAATGTTGTTCGAACGGGTACGTTCGTGTTCACTGCCACCGACGGTGGGTACGCGAAGCGGACGCCCGTCGACGAGTACCGCGTTCAGGGTCGCGGCGGCCTCGGCATCAAGGCCGCCAAGATCGTGGAGGACCGCGGATCGCTCGTCGGCGCGCTGGTGGTCGAGGAGACGGACGAGATCCTCGCCATCACGCTGTCGGGCGGCGTGATTCGTACGCGAGTCAACGAGGTCAGGGAGACGGGCCGTGACACCATGGGCGTCCAACTGATCAACCTGGGCAAGCGCGATGCCGTCGTCGGTATCGCTCGGAACGCCGAGGCCGGTCGCGAGGCCGAGGAGGTCGATGCTGCTGACGTCGACGAATCGGACGAGCCCGACACGGTCGTCGGCACGACGGACGAGGGCGACGAGTCCACGGCCGAGTAGCGCGAGGAGTGAGTTTCATCGTGAGCGGAGCCACGGGCGCCGGATCGACCGGTACGGATACGGAGGGCGGCCGTGGCCCCGCCACGGACGCGAAGGACTCCCATGACTCTCATGGATCCCAGGGGGGACCTGTGACGGACACCCGAGGCGCGCAGACGCCGCAGTACGCGGCGGGTGCGGCCCCCGGCTCGCCGGTGCCTCCGGCTCCCCCGGCTCCCGGTTCGCCGCTGCCGGGAGAGCGGCAGCCCCAGCAGCCCGCTCAGCCGTACCACCCGCCGCAGGCATACCCGTCACAGCCGCCGCCGGCGGCCGATGCCGTCCGCCGGCCGCGCACCGGGGCACGTACGACGCCTCGCACCCGCAAGGCACGCCTGCGCGTGGCCAAGGCCGACCCATGGTCGGTGATGAAGGTCAGCTTCCTGCTCTCCATCGCGCTCGGCATCTGCACGATCGTCGCGGCCGCCGTGCTGTGGATGGTCATGGACGCCATGGGCGTCTTCTCCACTGTGGGCGGCACGATCTCCGAGGCCACAGGCTCGAACGAGTCCAACGGCTTCGACCTGCAGTCCTTCCTGTCGCTGCCGCGCGTGCTCATCTTCACGTCGGTCATCGCGGTCATCGACGTCGTCCTCGCCACCGCGCTCGCCACTCTCGGCGCGTTCATCTACAACCTCTCCGCGGGCTTCGTCGGCGGCATCGAGGTGACGCTCGCGGAGGACGAGTAATCGTCTTCCGAGCCTCTTGACGGTGTGGCCTCATCCTTGTCAGGGATGCACTCAAACGCTGTCAGGGCCGGCGAGAGGCCGCCTCGGATATCGATTTTGGGACTGACCCCGAGGTGCGCTAATCTTCAGAGGTCAGCGCGCGGGACGTACACCGCAGAGCGCGGCGGGGCTATAGCTCAGTTGGTTAGAGCGCATCCCTGATAAGGATGAGGCCACAGGTTCAAATCCTGTTAGCCCCACACTACGAAGACCCCCAACCAGTTGTGGTTGGGGGTCTTGTCGTGTTTTGTGTCCGGTTGTGTACGCAAGTTCGCCCGGACGTGAGGCTTGCCGGTGGTACCCGGGGTCGATCTCAGGTCGTGCACGGGGCGGCGGAGTCCGCCGCCTTCTCCTCGGCAGCGGAGGGTGTGTCCACGTCCGCCGTCGGGCTGTGGCGGCAGCCGGGTGAGGAGCCGTGGGCCTCGGCGCGGATGCGTTGCTTCATCGTGGGAGGCAGCGTGCGGCTGAAGGACCAGGCCCAGGGGGACATCGCGGGGACCGTGGCCGTGGGGCTCGCCTTGGTGTTGCGGGCGGGCTCGGTCTGGGGTACCGCCGCCGCACGGGCTGTCGTGACGAGTCCCAGCGTCGTGCACAGTGCGATGAAGGCGGTGATGACGGCCGTCCACAGCTTCATGACCTTGTTCCTGGCCATGGCCCCTCACTTTCGGGTTGGGCGATTTGCGTACTTTCCTCATGATGTGTATGAGGGGCGCGAAGTGGTGGACCGACGCCCGTGGCGCGTCGATCTTCAGATCAGCACCACCCGAATGGGCCTGAGAGATCCGGAAAGCAGAGGATGGCGGTGAAAGTAACGGAATGTGGTGAGTTGTCACTCTGCGATCGGAGGCGTGTCATCCGGTTCTAAGGCTGTGTGCAGGGCGGGAGTTGGGGTTCGACGCAGGTCACCGATCGGTATCGGTCGGTGTGTATAGTCGGGCGCCAGAAGTCCCCTACGTCAAGGAAAGACGAGGTCGCGCGGTGAAGAAGCTTCTCCTGGTCGCACTGGCCGCCATCGGCGGGCTCCTCGTGTACCGCCAGATCCAGGCGGATCGCGCCGAGCAGGATCTGTGGACGGAGGCGACTGACTCCGTGCCCACGGGTTCGTGAGTACTGACGACAGTCTCAGTACAGACCCCGGCCGCCCTCGCGGTCGGGGTTTTTCGTTGTCTCCATGTCTTCGAGCGGGCTGCGAAACCGCCTCTGGGGGGCCTTGGAACGGTCTTCGGAGGGGCTTTGGAGCGGCGGCCTCCGGAGCGGTCTTGGACCGGCCTCCGGACCGGCCTCCGGAGCGGTCTTCGGAGCGGTCTTCGGCACAGGAAGCGCTTGCGTCGCCGAAGCGGGGATGGCGCGGTGACGGGCGGGGCAGGATGGTCGGGGCTTCGCGGGTGTCAGGGCGCCATGGCGCCGGTCCGCGGGAGCCCGGTGACTGACGATCCGTGGCTACGGCGAGGGGTGGCGCGTGATGGGGCGGCGCACGGTGTGGTGGCGCGGCCGTACGGTCCTGGCCTGCGTGGCGGCGCTGTGCACGGTCGCGGCGCTGCCGGCGCAGGCACAGGGGCAGGTGCGGGACCAGCGGACGGCGGCGGGTACTCCTGATCCGTACGTCTTCGCCGGTGATGCCCAGACGGTCGAGGGCGCGCCCAACGCAGCCGAAGCCGTACGGCTGACCCCGGGCAGGACCTACAAGAGCTCCGTCCGGAACAACGGGAAGCTCTACTACCGCCTCCGGCTCGACAGCGCATCCAACGCCTATGTCTCGGCCACCGCCGTCCCCAGGCTGGGGACGAACGTCACCTACTCGGACGGCATCAAGGTCTCCCTGCAGGACCCCGCAGGCCGCAACTGCTTCTCCGGAGACGCCGACGACGCCCGGTTCGGGCCCACCGAGAGCCCGCGTCCCCTCACGGCCTGGGCGTCGCGCAGGATCGGCCCCGACGGGTACGCCTGCCAGACGGCAGGGACGTACTCCGTGGTCGTCGAGCGCATCAGCGGAGCCGGTTCGTCGGCGGACGACTGGGACCTGGAGCTTCAGTACGTCTCGGAGCCCGTCCTGAAGACGACCGGCCCGAGCACCGCTCCTGAGACGTGGAATTCCGCCTCCCCCGAGGCGATCGGCGGCGCAGCACAGAGCCGTAAGGGCGGCACGAGCTTCAACGAGGCGCGCGGCCTGGAGCAGGGCGTCTGGAAAGACGGCATCCGGGCCGGGCAGACGCTCTTCTACCGGGTCCCGGTCGACTGGGGACAACAGCTCTACGCCACCGCCGAACTGGGCGGCGCCGACGGCGACGGCATCCTGGGCAACGCCCTCGTCATGTCGCTCTACAACCCGGTGCGCGCCTTCGTGGACGACGCCCGTACCGGATACGGCGGCAGGCCGAAGCCGGCCGCTCTGGAGCCGCTGCCCGCGGTCGCGTACGAGAACCGGTACGACGTCGACGACCAGGTCAGCGGGATGCGGTTCGCCGGCTGGTACTACCTCGCGGTACATCTCGGCGCCGACGTGGCCGACAAGTTCGGCGACGGGCCGATCGGACTGACACTGCGTGTGCGGGTGAGCGGTGCGGCCGGCGACAAACCGGTGTACGCGGGGGCGGCCGAGCCACCCGGTGTGTTCGACGTCACGGCGGGGGACAAGGACGCGGCGGAAAGCGGGGCCGCGGCGGCGGACGGGCGTGACGGCGGTGACGGGAACGCCACGATGAAGCTGGTGGCCGCGGGCGGGATCGGCGCGGGCACTGTGCTCGTGTTGGGGCTCGGGGTGTGGACCGTGGTCGCCCGGCGGCGGGCCGCTGGTACGTCGGCGACGACTGTCGGCGCGGCTTCACGGGAGTACGAGCCGCCGCGGGCCCGGTAACTCGACGGCTCCCAGGGCCGGGCCTCACCGGTTCAGATGCGGGTCAGGGCCCAGAACCCGACACAGAAACAGACCAGCGCGAGCAGCAGCACCGGGATCGCCACGTGCGCGGGCGGCCCCGGGCGGCGCAGCGCGCGCCTTCCGCGGCGCCGCGCAACTGGCTGCGGCTCAGACGGAACCCGAACGTCGCGAGCGGTGTATGAAGCAGTAGAGGCGAATGCATGCGACTGCGACGCGGGACTCGGGGCCTGGGGGGAGGACACATGCGTGGGTCCGTAGGACGGAGCGGGGG
>NZ_JAAKZY010000390.1 GCF_011045015.1 Streptomyces scabichelini
AAGGGGCGGGGCTGGGGAAAAAAGCCCGCCGCAGGCCACCACCTCAGCCACATCCCAAGCCGCACCCGACAACGCAGGCGCACTACGCGCCACCGCAAGCAGCGCATCCAGATCGCACCCCTCACGCACCTGCGAGGCCATGGCGTCCACCGCCGAGACGGCTTCCAACCGCCGCTCGGCAACGGGCACAAGACCAAGGTGCCGAGAAGGAGTGTCCACCTGCCGAGCCCGCCGCAGGACGCCAAGCACCGGCACCCCGGACTCGTCCAACGCCTCCCGCAACATCACCTCATGCCGCTCGGACCCCACCTTGTTGAGGATCACGCCCGCGACCCGCACCTCGGGATCCCAAGAAGCGAACCCATGCACCAGCGCAGCCACCGACCGGGACTGCGACGACGCGTCCACAACCAACACCACGGGCGCCCGCAGCAACTTCGCCACATGAGCGGTGGAGGCCAGCTCCCCTTCGCCGGCGGCCCCGTCGTACAGCCCCATCACACCCTCGACGACGGCGACATCACACCCACCCGCACCATGCGCGAACAACGGAGCGATCAACTCCGCCCCACACAGATACGCATCGAGATTCCGCCCCACCCGCCCCGAGGCGAGCGCGTGATACCCGGGATCGATGTAGTCGGGCCCGACCTTGTGCGGAGACACGGCAAGTCCCCGCGAGGCGAACGCCGCCATCAGCCCCGTGGCAACAGTGGTCTTGCCGCTGCCGGAGGACGGCGCGGCAATGACCAGCCGAGGGACGGAAATCACCACTCGATGCCCCTCTGGCCCTTCTGACCCGCGTCCATCGGATGCTTGACCTTGGACATGTCGGTGACGAGATCGGCGAGGTCGAGGAGCTTCTCGGGCGCGTTCCGCCCGGTGATCACCACATGCTGCGTTCCCGGACGATCCCGAAGCACGGCGATGACCTCATCGACATCCACCCACCCCCAGTGCATGGGATAGGCGAACTCATCGAGGACATACAGCTTGTACGTCTCGGCAGCGAGGTCCCGCTTGACCTGCTCCCACCCCTCGCGGGCCTTCTCCTCGTTGTCCATCTGGGCGTCGCGCTGCACCCAGGACCAGCCCTCGCCCATCTTGTGCCAGTCGACGGACCCGCCCTCGCCGGAGGCACCGAGGACCCTGAGCGCGTTCTCCTCGCCGACCTTCCACTTCGCCGACTTCACGAACTGGAACACGCCGATCGGCCACCCCTGATTCCAGGCCCGCAGCGCAAGCCCGAAGGCGGCGGTCGACTTGCCCTTGCCGATCCCCGTATGCACGACGACGAGAGGACGATTCCGCCGCTGACGAGTCGTCAGCCCGTCGTCCGGTACGACACTCGGCTGTCCCTGCGGCATTACGCGGCCCTCCTGCTGTTGCTGCCCCTACTGCCCCTACTGCCCCTGCTGCCCTGAACGTCCCTGACAAGACCGGCGATCGAGTCGGCCCGCAGCTCGTCCAACGTCACGGCCGTACCGCCGAGTTCACCCGCGAGCTGCCCCGCGAGCCCGAGCCGCACCGGCCCCGACTCGCAGTCGACGACCACGGACGCGACCCCGTCGGCCGCGAACAGCCGCGCCGCGCGCCCCGAGAGCGCGACGGGATCCGGCCCGCCGGTGGCCCGCCCGTCCGTCACCACGACGACGAGCGAACGCCGCGCGGGATCCCTGAGCCGCTCCACCCGCAGCACGTCATGGGCCCTCAACAGCCCAGCGGCCAGCGGCGTCCGTCCACCCGTCGGCAACGACTCCAGCCGGGCCGCCGCCGCGTCCACCGACGAGGTCGGCGGCAACGCGACCTCGGCGTCCTTCCCCCGGAAGGTCACCAGCCCCACCTTGTCCCGCCGCTGATACGCGTCGAGCAGCAGCGACAGCACGGCCCCCTTCACCGCACTCATCCGCTGCCGCGCGGCCATGGACCCGGAGGCGTCCACGACAAACAGGACGAGGTTCCCTTCGCGCCCCTCCCGCGTCGCCTGACGCAGATCATCCCGCCGTACGACAAGGCCGGGTCCCGACCGCCCACGCGCCCGCTGATGCGGGGCCGCAGCCTGCACGGTCGCCGCCAAGTGCAGCTTGGTGAGCGCCCCTTGGGGCCGCCGGGCCCCGGTGGTCCGCCCGTGCTCGGTCCGCGCCCGCGACCGCCGCCCGGCGGCACCCTCGCCGAGTCCGGGCACGCTCAGCACCTTGGTACGAAACGGTTCGGCAGCCCGTACGGGGGACTGCTCACCGCCACCGGGTGCTGCCGGCGCCTGTCCGTCGCCCTCGGAGGGCTCGCCCTGCGCCGGGGTTTCCCCGGTCGGGGACTCGCCACCGTCCGGCCCGTCCTGCGGCGGCTGCCCGCCACCGCCGGGCCCGTCCGGATCCGGATCCTCGTCGCCGGAGCCGTCCCCGCCGCCGAACTCCTCCAGGGTCTCGTCGAGCTTGTCCTCGTCAAGTCCGGGCGCGTCGAACGGCGATCGGCGCCGGCGGTGAGGCAGCGCGAGCAGCGCGGCCTGCCGGACGTCCTCCGCAAGCACGTCGGTACGGCCGGCCCACGCGGCCAGCGCGGTCGCCGTCCGGGCCATCACGATGTCGGCGCGCATGCCGTCGACCTCGAAAGCGGCACAGGTCGCCGCGATCTGCCGCAACGCCGCATCACCCAGCCGCACGGACGGCAACAACTCCCGCGCCGCCACGATCCGCGCCCGTACGGCGGCCTCGTCGTCGGCCCAGCGCGCCGCGAACGCGGTGGGGTCGTCGTCGTACGCGAGTCGCCGCCGTACGACCTCGACCCGCTGGTCCGGTTCCCGCGAGGCCGCGACCTCGACGGTCAGTCCGAAGCGGTCCAACAATTGGGGGCGCAATTCGCCTTCTTCGGGATTCATGGTCCCGACGAGCAGAAAACGCGCGGCATGCCGTACGGAAACCCCCTCGCGTTCGACGTACGAGGCACCCATTGCTGCGGCGTCCAGCAGCAGGTCGACGAGGTGGTCGTGCAGAAGATTGACCTCATCCACGTACAGGATCCCGCGATGAGCATCGGCCAAGAGCCCCGGTTCGAACGCCTTCACACCCTCGGAGAGGGCCCGCTCGATGTCGAGCGCGCCCACGAGGCGGTCCTCCGAGGCGCCGACCGGCAATTCGACCATTCGCGCGGGCCGTTGGACACCGGGAGATGTCTCGTGCGGCCCGTCCGGGCACACGGGGTCGGGCGTGGCCGGATCGCACGAGAAACGGCACCCGGCGACGACGTCCACCTCAGGCAACAGAGCAGAAAGCGCGCGTACGGCCGTGGACTTGGCGGTGCCTTTCTCGCCGCGCACCAGCACCCCACCGACATTTGGTGCAACGGCGTTGAGAAGCAGGGCGAGTTGCAGGTCGCCCTGCCCGACGATGGCGGTGAAGGGGAAGTGCGTGCTCACGCGGTGATCCCTCCTACGAGTGAAAGGGCGAGAAAGGGGCAGCTTTGGTGCTCGGCGGCAGCCAGGCTGGAGGTGCGCTCCCCGCCTGCCTGGGGATGGCCCACCGCGTTGGATGGCGGCCATGCGGCGGCAAGGTTGCTCCCCGTGCATGCGGGGATTTGGCGGGAGATCACTCGTCTCCCTCCAGATCTCCCTCAAGCTCGAGGTAGGTCGCCCGGAGCCGGTCCAGGGTCTCCCTGTCCGGCTCCGCCCACAGCCCGCGCTCTGCCGCCTCCAGTAGACGTTCGGTGATGCCGCGCAGCGCCCAGGGATTGGACTTCCGCATGAAGTCCTGGTTCTCCGGCGAGAACACGTACTCGCTCGCCAACTTCTCGTACATCCAGTCGTCCACGACACCGGCCGTGGCGTCGTAGCCGAAGAGATAGTCGACGGTCGCCGCCATCTCGAAGGCGCCCTTGTAGCCATGCCTGCGCATCGCTGACATCCACCTTGGATTCACCACCCGCGCCCGGAAAACCCGGTGCGTTTCCTCACCCAGCGTCCGTGTCTTCACCTGGTCCGGGGTCGCGGAATCACCCACGTACGCCTCGGGACTGGCCCCCGTCAGATGCCGCACCATCGCGACCATGCCGCCGTGGTACTGGAAATAGTCGTCCGCGTCGACAAGATCATGTTCCCTCGTGTCGACATTTTTTGCCGCCACCGCGATCCGCCGAAACGCCGTCTCCATGTCCCCCCGAGCCGCCCGCCCCGAGGCCGCGCCCGAGGCCCGGGCGGTCCCAGGACGGTCCGCCTCCGCCACCGGAGGAGCCGCCGCCTCCGCCGGGGAGGCCCCGGGGGCGGCGGTAGGCCGAGGAGCCTTGAGCGC
>NZ_JAAKZY010000391.1 GCF_011045015.1 Streptomyces scabichelini
CCCCTGGGGCTCCGCCCCAGACCCCGTTTCGGGGGCCAGCCCCCGGACCCCCGGTCCTCAAACGCCGGACGGGCTGAAAATCAGCCCGTCCGGCGTTTGAGGACGAGGCCGCCAGGCCGACCCCGGTGCTCTCACGCCTGCGGCTGCGGGAACGCCACCGGGCTTCGATATCCCGCCCGGCTCACCGCCCTCACCCCGAAGAACACGTTGTCCTTCGACACGTCCACCTCGTGCGAGGTCGCGTCGCCGACCGGGATGACGTGTGTCCAGTCGGGCTCTGTGGTCTCGCGCCACACCACCTCGTAGCCCGCGAGGTCGGGCTCGGAGCCGCGCGTCCAGGTCAGCTCGGTGGAGTTCGTCAGCGCGGCGGTGAGGATCTTGGCACCCCGCGGTGTGCCGGGGGCCTGGGCCAGGCTCCAGAGGGCCGCCGCGTTGACGCGCGCCACCCGGCCGATGAAGGCGAAGTCGCAGAACTCCGGCAGGTCCCCGTACTGCTTCCCGCCCTCGACCCGTACGTCCTGGTGCTGGTGCGCGAAGTCCTCCGCCGGTTCCGTGAAGCGGGCGGCGGGATAGGCGCGTTCGAGGAAGGGGATGTGGTCGCCGCCGCGGCGGTAGCGGTCGCGGCGGTAGATGACGCGTACGTGCATGCCGGTCGCGGAGTTGTCCGCCGTGTCCCTTACGAAGCGGGCCAGCTGGCGGGTGGCGGAGTCGTTCTCGCCGCCCACCGAGCGGCGGGTGGCGGCCTGTTCGGGGGTCTCGGACGAGGGGACACCCTCCGCGAAGAGGCGGATGGTGTACGGGTCCTTCGTGCCGTCGTCCGCCGTCGAACTGCCCACGATGTCGTTGGTGAACATGCCCTGCACGTCCGCGTCGGCCGACCGGAACCGCTGCGCCATGTGCGCCGCCCCGTACAGCCCCTGCTCCTCCCCCGCCACCGCCGCGAACACGATCGTCGCGGCCGGGCGGCGCTTCGCCATCACGCGAGCCAGTTCCATGGCGACCGCCACACCCGACGCGTCGTCGTCCGCGCCAGGGGAGTCGGACGTGGCGTCCATGGGGTCACTGCACCGGGAGTCGTAATGGCCGGAGACCACGTAGATGCGGTCCGGCGTGACCGAGCCGCGCAGGGTCGCGACGACGTTCGTGATGCGGGTGGCCACGGGGATACGGTTCGCCGGCTCCTGGACGTACGACTGGAGTTCGGCCGTCATCCGGCCCCCGGAGGCCTTCGCGTACGACTTCATCTCCGCGAGGATCCAGTCGCGGGCCGCGCCGATGCCGCGTTCGGGGTCGTCCTGGGAGGAGAGGGTGTGCCGGGTGCCGAAGGAGGCGAGTTTGCGGACGGTCGCCTCGATGCGGTCGGGGTCGATCTCCCGTAACAGGGCACGGAGTTCACGGGACGGGGGCTGGGCGGTCGCGGGGGGACGCGTACCGGTGGGCTCCATGGCCTCGGCCTGCGCGGTGACCGCGTCGGCCGACACCGCCACGGCGGCCGACGCGGCGGCGAGAACGGTTCTTCTGCTGGGACACATGGATCCTCCCGGAAGACGGGGCGATGGAACCGTGGCCTGCCATCGTTCTGTACCCGTCAAGCGGCGGCAAGAGTGCCCGAGGCCCCTGCCGGCCGATCAGCCGCCCTCGTCGCTCCTGGCCTTCTCGTCGCAGAGCTCGGCCCCGGTCACCGTCTCGCACGGCACGTGCCCGTGGCCGCGGATCACGCTCTGGGCGGGTCCCCGGCGGACATAGGCGAGGAAGCTGTCGGCGAGGGAACTCGGGGACGGGCGGCGGTAGGTGTAGGCGTACTCGAGCCCGTAGTACGGGTAGGCGTTCTCGCCCTGCTCCAGGTCCTCGACGGAGGACTGCCGGCCGTCGATGGCGAGCCGGCGCAGGCCGTTGTGGTCCATGGCCTGGCTGAGCTCGCTGTAGCCGATGGCGCCGGGGAGTTCGGCGACCTTGTCCAGCACCTGCTCCGTGGAGTCGAGCTCGCAGCGCGTGACGGGGTAGGACGAGTCCTCCTTGCCGCGGCAGTCCAGTGAGGTGCTGGGGACCCGCTCCCAGCTGTCCAGCACCTCCCGCTGGAACATCTGCCGCGTACCGGAGTCGGCGTCCCGGCTGACGAGGACGACGGGAAGGTCGGGGAGTCGTGCGTCGAGCTGCCTCCAGCGCGTGACCTCGCCGCGGTAGATACGGCGTACGTCGTCCAGGCTCAGGCCCCCGCTCGGCCGGATGCCGTCGTTGACGACCAGGGTGAAGAGGGACAACGCGACCCGGTTTCCGGCCAGTTCGGGATCGTCGATGGTCTTGGGGCCGTCGGAGAACGCGATGACGGCGGGCGAGTCCTTCGACCGGGCGCCCAGGGCGGCGAGTTCGTTGACCCCGGCCGTGCTGCCGCGCGCGTCCACCGTGATGTCGGCGCCCTCGCAGTCCTTCTCGTACTCCTTCTCCAGGTCCCGCAGCACCGGCTTGAACGCGGTCGACCCGGTGAGCGTCAGCTCGCCCGTCTCGCATTCGATCGGCGGCGGGGTGTCGTCCCGGGCGACGATGATCGTGGCCAGGGCCATCACACAGACCGTGAGCAGCACGGTGATCAGCCGGGCCGCGCGGCTGAACAGCGGAGGTGTGTCGTCCGGAAGAATGGCGCTGTTGGGATGCACCTCGCCGTCGCGGATACCGCCGATGAGCCGGATGCCGCAGCCGACGTCCCCGCCCGACAGCAGCACGAGCAGCTTGAAGTGCTCGCCGCGGTTGAGCGGTACGCGTGGGATGCGCAGGACGCCGTCCTGGTAGCCGAAGCCCGCGGCCGGGGTGAAGTGGTCCATGAGGTGGTCGGTGCCGGACGGCTGCGTGACCGACACGCCTCGGATCAGGCGGTCGCTGAACACCGCGGTGAGGCCGTGCCGTTCACGCCCGGTGTAGTCGTTGTCGGCGATGCTCTGCGAGCCGTCGTTCTCGATGCGCAGCAGCACCAGCGTCGCGTCGGACATGTCCGACGCCTCGTCGAACAGCCCGAGCCGCACGTTCGCGCGCCCGGAACGCACGTCGTGGCCTATGGGGTTGTCCATCTGTACGCGGTAGCCGATACGTTTCCGGCGCGGCACCCGGCGCTCGTACCAGACCATCACGGCGGACGCCACGACACCGACGATCGCCGTCGCCACCGCCACGACGTTCTCCGCGCTCAGCCATTCCTGCACGTGAGCCACTCCCCCGAGCATTGCGCTGCGGGGATCAAGGTACGGCTCGCGACGGGGACATCCCGGACACGGAAGCGGAAGTTCAACGGGAGTTCAGCGATTTCACTTCAGTTCGCCTTCGTGTACGTCAGCTCGCCACCGTTGCTCGTGGTCACGCGGCGCAGGCGGCCGTCCGGGAGGATGGTCAGTTCCGTGGCCTCGCCCGGGGAGCAGGACGCGGCCGGTTCGCCGACGGTGACCGTCGACGGGCCGATGCGGAGGGGGCCGTCCGCGGTCGGGGTTTCGGCCAGTTCCGCCTGGAAGACGCAGTGGTACGTGCCGTCGTCGGCCTCGTCGGCCGGGCCGTCCGCCGTGAGCGAGAGCACGATGTCGCCCACCTCGCCCTGCTGGACGGTGAGCCGGCGGGTGTTGGGGCCCGTGTCGCCGTCGATGGCCGCGGTCCAGGAGCCGAGGTACTCGGTGGGGATCGCGCCGCCCTCCGGGTTCTCCTCCGCCGTGGTCGGCGGCTGGGTGGTCGGGTCCTGGGTCGTGGGGTCCGTCGTCGGGTCCGTCGTCGTGGACGCGTTGGTCGTCGGTGACGCGGTGGGGTCGCCGCCCGCGCGGGTGCTGTCGCCGCTGCCGTTCATCAGGGCGTAGACCGAGCCTCCCGCGGCGAGCGCGACGACCAGGGCCACCACGATCAGGAAGACCGTGGAGCGACCGCTTCTGCGTGGGGGTTCCTGCGGGGCACCGGCTCCCGGGCCGTACGGAGGCGTCGAGCCCGGCGGGGGCGCGTACGCCGGGGTCGCACCCCACGCGCCCGGTTGCTGCGGGTAGCCGTACGCGCCGGGCTGCTGCGGGTGGCCGTACCCGGTGGGCTGGGGGTGCTGCTGCGGATAGCCGAACGCCGGGGCCGGCGGAGTGGCCGGCGGAGGTGTGCCACCCGAGCCCGTGATCATCGTGGGGAGGTGATCCAGCGGGGCACTGCCCGGTGCGCCCGGCGGGGGCGGAGCGGAGTCGTCGGAGGCGGGGGCGTGTTCAGGGGCGGCCTCCGCGGCGGGGGCG
>NZ_JAAKZY010000392.1 GCF_011045015.1 Streptomyces scabichelini
CCACCCGGCCCACCCCAAAAGGCGACGCCCCGTCAGCGCCCGCACTATGCCAAAGAGGCCCCGCCACCCGGCGCGGCCCCCACGGTCTGCGCTCTCGGGAGGATCTGCCATGACCGCCAGTCTGGAGCAGTTGCGACGCTGTCATTTCGCCGTCGATCTGGGCGCGGCGAGGACCCGCGTGTATGTGAAGGGCGCCGGGCTGGTCGTGGACCAGCCGAGTGTGGCCGCCGTCAACACGAGGACCGGCGCGCTGATCGCGGTCGGCGAGTTCGCCGAGAAGATGACGGGCCGTACGCCCGGATACATCCGCGTCGTCAAGCCCGTGTCCGGCGGCACGGTCGTCGACATCGAGATGGCGCAGCGGATGCTGCGGCAACTGCTCGGCGAAAGGCTCCGTCGCACGCTTCGTCGCAAGCCCCGGCTGCGCGCCGCCGCCTGTACGCCGCACGGCTCGGACCCGCTCGCCCAGCGTGCCGCGGTCGAGACGCTGGTCGGGCTCGGCGCGCGGCGCGTCGAGCTGGTGGACACGCTGATCGCGGCCGCGGTCGGCTGCGGGCTGCCCGTGGAGCGGGCCGAGGCGACCATGATCATGGTGTGCGGGGCGGCCCACACCCAGGTCGCCGTCCTGTCCCTCGGCGCGATCGTGACCGCCGAGCGCATCCCCGTCGGCGGCGAGGCCGTCGACCACGCGATCGTCCAGCACCTGCGCCACCAGCACGAGTTGATGCTGCCCAGTCAGTCCGTACGTCCCTTGCAGCTCGCCCTGTCCGGGAACGGGCTCACGCCGCAGGGGCCGGCCTCCACCGAGATCCACGGGCGGGACGTGGCCACGGGGCTCGCCCGGTCCGTACGGGTCGACACGGCCGCCGTACGCGATGCCATCCAGACGCCGCTCACGGCGGTGCTCGACGGTATCGGAAAGGTGCTGCGCAACTGCCCGCCGGACCTGGTGGCCGACCTCGCGGACCGCGGGATCATGATGGTCGGCGGCAGCGCCCTGCTGCCGGGCTTCGACCAGATGCTGCGGCACGCGACGGGCATGCCGGTGCACATCGCCGAACGGCCCGAGGTGTGCGCGGTCCTCGGCCTGGGCGAGATGCTGGACGGCAGGATCCAGCCGATGGCTCTTGACTCGGTGTCGACCTGAGCGGGCAGTACCGCGCCCCATAAAGGGAGCGGTGAGATGCGCCCCGTAAGGGGCGCGGGGCTGTATCAATTTGCGGCTCCGCCGCGTGGGCGCGACCAGCCCCCACCGGCCCGCAGATTAATCACCGTTCTCCAGCGGAGCGCTCCCGTGCGGACCGTCAGCCCGTCCTGCCGCCCCACCGCAGGTCGGCCCGCTCCCACTCCGCGTCCCACTGGCGCATACGGCGCCGGTCGAGGCGTACGCGGAAGGCCCAGGCGCCCAGCAGGACGGTGCCGCCCGCGCCCGTGGCCGCCAGCACGCCTGCCGAGGCCGCTTGCAGGACCGCTTCCGCGTCGCTGAGGGGCTTCGCCATCAGGGCGCCGTCGCGGTCGGTCCAGATGGTGGTCCGGGTGCCTTTGCGGGCCTCGGGACGGACCTGGGCCTCGCCGGTGCGGACGCTGCCGTCCGGTGCCTTCCAGCGGACCGTGGCCCACACCAGGTCTTCGCCCACGGCCTGGGCCGGCGACCGCTCCGGCGCCCTCTCGGCGAGCACCGCCGTCACGGTCCGGCGCTCCTCTCGCTGCCGGTCCACGCTCCGGGCCACCACATCGGCTGTCACCAGCCCCGCGATCAGTCCGCCCACCAGGGCGAACAGCCACGCGGCGAGCACCACCCAGGCCTCGACGACGTCCACGCGCCGCCGGAGCGGATTGCTCCGCCACCGCCACAGTCTCACCGTCGTACGACGTGTCATCGCCATCGGCCAGCACCCCCTTGTGAGCACCGACGGCAGCACTTCCCCGTGTCTTCCAGTGTGCTCCCAGGAGCCCTGGAGAGCACTCAGGAGAGCATTCGGGCGGGCACGCCCTGATCACGGAGTGACGCGGGCGGGCCGTCGAGGACGGTGAAGGCGTCGTCGAGACGGGTGAGACGCATGATCCGCCAGACCCGGGGAGTGCCGCGGACGAGCCGCAGGGTGCCCTGGTGGTCGTCCACCCGGCTCTTGATGCGCAGCAGCAGGCGCAGGCCGCCCGCGTCGAGGAAGGTCACCGGACGCAGGTCGACGACGACATCGGCGTACGAGCCGTCGAGGACCTCGGCCAGTGGCGGCAGGAGTTCCGCGTACGCCCACGCGTCGATCTCTCCTGACAGTTCGAGTACGAGGCTCTCGCCGGCCTCGCGATGGTGCAGGGCGAAGGTGAAGTGATGGGTGCCCATGGCCCACCCCCTGTGTTTCTCTCCTCCTGTGGGGGAGCGACGGCAACGTGAGACACGTCTGCTGACGGATGCGGCGTCTGACGCCACCGGGGTCCGGGGTGGCACCGATGGTTATGTCAACATCGTGCCCCGTCAGGGCCTGTTCGTACCCTCCGGACGAAGCTCGTTCGTGCCCTCCGTGAGGACGGCATCCGGTGCGAGGGTGCGGCGGATGAGGGCCTGTGCGGTCTCGGTGAGCCGGCCGCCGTTGCGGGCTGCGTACGCGCGCAGGACGCGCAGCGCCTCGACCAGGTCGCGGCCACCGTGTTCGGCGAGCATGCCCTGGGCCATCTCGACGGATGCCTTGGCGGCCAGGGCGGCCTGGCCGTGGGCCTGGATGTCGATGGCGCGGACCGGGTCAGGGCTCCAGTGGACCAGCGCGACGGCGGCGACGTCCGCGAGCGCCTGGGCGAGCTTCAGGTCGGCCGGACGCAGTCCGCCGGCCGAGGTGGAGAACAGGTTCACCGCGCCGATGGTCTGCCCGCTGACCCGCAGCGGGAACGCGTGCGCGGAGCGGTAACCGGCGGCCATCGCGACCGGCGCCAACCGCGGCCAGCGGTCGGTGCTTCGGGCCAGGTCGGGGGCGTCGACGGGTCTGTGTGTGCGATAGCAGTCCAGGCAGGGGCCCTCCCCGGTCTGCGACTGGAACAACTCCAGGAGGGCCGCGCTGTCGTCCGAGACGGCCATCGTGCGCAGCGTCCCGCGGACACCGGCCATCATGATGCCGACCCCGTCCGCGCCGATGATGTCGACGCAGTGCCCGGCCAGCCGGTCCAGCAGGACCACCGGGTCGAAGTCGTCGGCGAACGAGTCGGCAAGACCGGCGAAGGCCTCGGCGAGCTGCTGCTCACGGTTCATGACCGTCCACCGTCCACTTCGTCGCCGCCGTGCCCGCCCTGACCGTCGTCCCGCTCCTCGTCGGTGCCCGGCGCCGCCTCGGGGAAGCAAACCGTCCCCGCCACGACGTCGCGGGCCAGCTCGCTCACCGTCCGCCCCTGGGCGAAGGCACGGGCCCGTATCCGGTCCAGGGCCTGTTCCGGGTCGACGTCCAGCTGGACCATGACCATGCCGATGGCCTGGTGGACCTCCATGTGGTCGGCTTCCGCGGCCTCTACCCATGACGCTACTCCGCCGCCGTCCGTCGCATCGGAGCCGTCGGCGCCGAAGGGCAGTTTCAGGACGGCGAAGGTGATCGCGTCCCGGACCAGGAGAGCGAGGCCCAGCTCCTCGCCGGACAGTGCCCCCGCGCTCCTGCGGTACAGGTCGAGCGTGCCGAAGGCCAGCGCGCCGGTGCCCAGCGGCAGCGAGTACACCGCCCGTACGTCCAGTTCGACGGCCTGATGCGCGAAGACCGGCCAGCGGCGGGCGTCCCGGCCCCGGGTGAGGTCCTCGGCCAGCACCGGCGCCGCCAGTTCGAGCGCGCTGCGGCACGGCCCGTCGCCGAGCGTGTACTGGGCCTCCGCCAGCCCGGCAGCGGTCTCGTCGCTGGCGCACCAGGTGATACGTACGGCACTGTCGGCCACGAGGGAGATCGAGGCGCCGGAGACGGGCAGCAGGTCCACGGACGCCCGGCACAGCGCCTGGGGCACCTGTCGGGGATCGGTGGCCGACGCGGCCGCCGCCAGGGCCTCGGTGATCCGCCACCGGTCGGGGCGCTCAGGACGCTCGGGGTGGGGATGCCGTGGCTGCATCGCTGCCACCTCCGCCCGTTCGCTCCGTACGCTCGTGCAGCCGGCCAACATGATCCACCAGTATCGCCCATGGATACAGCCCCCGAACGTTGTGCCGAGGGTGGTGCGGGACGGTCGCGAGTGGTGCGGGGTGGTCACGGCTGGTGCGGGGTGGTTG
>NZ_JAAKZY010000393.1 GCF_011045015.1 Streptomyces scabichelini
GCACCGCCCACAACAACCCCACCGACACCGCGAACAACACCCCCACCACGGCGAATGCCCCCGCGGCCCCCTGAACGGCCAGCACGAAGGACCCGACCAGAGGTCCGACCGCGTTGCTGAACCGCACCGCCAGCACCCGCATCCCCTGCACCCGGGCCAGCTGACTCTCTTCCGTGAGCCTTGGCGGGAGGGCCCCCACCGCCGGCATGAAGACCGCGTCGACGGCGCCGAAGAGCAGAGCCAGCACATACAGCCGCCACAGTCGAGAGCCGTCGGCCCAGGTCAGTGCGGCGGCGACGAGTACCACCGCGCACCGTACGAGGTCACTGGCGAGCAGGACTCGGCGTGGGCCGAAGCGGTCGGCGAGTACGCCGCCGCCGAGCATGAGGACGGCGCGGGGTATCGCCCCGACGGCGAGCACGGCGCCGACGTGGGCAGGACCGGCAGCCCGGGAGGTGGCCCAGGTCAGGGCCAGGTAGTAGGCGACGTCACCGGTCACCGAGATGGTGTAGGCGCCCAGCCAGCGCAGGACGTTCGGGTCGCGGAAGGCGGGCCGCGCGGTCATGCCTCGTCGTCGAGCAGCGGGAACAACTGAAGGTGTACGGCCACCCGTTCGGCCCCGTCGGTAGGTCGCTGATCCCGGTAACGCTCGATCACTCGCGCCAACTCCCCTTTCATGGCGTCGAGTTCACCGGGCGTGAGCTGCAGCATGTAGCTCATGAACCCGCTGACGTCGAACCATTCGTCGGGCATCACCGGTACGACCTCGGCGGCCACCCTGCGCAGCGTCTCGCCGTCGGCAAGGGCCACGGCCTGTGCGTACGCCCGACTGGCGGCGTCATCCGGTGAGGTGGCCGGATCGTGCACGGAGATCCGGTGCAGGGCTCGCCACCAGCGGTCCCGCTTCGTGCCCCGCTCGGTGTCCTCCTCGATGAGCCCGCCCGCCGCGAGCCGCCGCAGGTGATAGCTGGCCGCACCGGAGTCCAGCCCGAGATGCGCGGCCAACTGCCGCACGGTGGCGGGCCCTTGCTGTCGCAGCCGGTTCAGCAACGCGAGCCGCGTGGGATGCGCGAGTACCCGCAGCGCAGCCGTGTCGAGGGTGATGTCGGTCGTGCCGTCGTCTGCCATGCCTCGGAGCGTAGAACGCGAAGAACTCTTCCGGAAGAGTCCTTCGCGAACATCTCTTCGCGAACATCTCTTCGCGAACATCTCTTCGCGAACATGTCTACGTGATCTTCATCAAGAACTCACTCGCGGCTTGCAGGAGTTGTGTGCTTACGATGTCCGTGCAGCTGGTTCGCCCCCCGTCCGCCAGGCGGGGTGCGTCGCAAGAGGGAACCCGGTGGGAATCCGGGACTGCCCCGCAGCGGTGAGTGAGAACGAACGCCGTCATACGCACTGGATCCACCCGACGGATCCGGGAAGCGACGGCCAGTAGGTGCCGTGTCCTCGTACGGAGGACTGGGCGTGCTCACGAGTCCGAAGACCTGCCAACTGCCCGTGCGCCACCCGTGCGTACGGCGATCTCGGCGGCCTCGTGGGAGGGCCGGCGGAGTGGGCGGGCAGGTGGAAAAGGCCCCGCCGGTCTGCCGTTCCGTTCCTTCGCACCGGTCGTCCCGGGATCACCCGCCGCGACTCGCGAAGGAGAGTTCCGTGACCCATCCCTCCCCCACCCCGCAGGTCCGTGCCACCGTGCACGGCTGGCCCCGGCAGGGCCCGCACCGGGAACTGAAGAAGGCCGTCGAGGGCTACTGGGCCGGCCGCGTCAGCGCCGGCGAACTGCGTACGACCGCGGCCGGACTGCGCCGTACGGCCTGGCAGTGGCTCGCCGACACCGGTGTCTCCGAAGTGCCCACGGGGGACTTCTCGCTGTACGACCACGTCCTGGACGCCGTCGTCATGACCGGAGCGATCCCCGCCCGCCACCGGGAGGCCTTCGACGCGGACCCGCTCGACGGCTATTTCGCCATGGCACGCGGCACGGACTCGGCGGCGCCGCTGGAGATGACCAAGTGGTTCGACACCAACTACCACTATCTGGTGCCGGAGTTGAGCCCCGACACGGTCTTCGCGGCCGACCCGCGCGGGCCGGTCGGCCAACTGCGCGAGGCGGTTTCACTAAGCCACACCGCGCGGCCGGTACTCGTCGGCCCGATCACTTTCCTGCTCCTGTCCAAGCCCGCGCCGGGCGCTCCGGCCGACTTCCAGCCGCTCACACTCCTGGACAGGCTGCTTCCCGTGTACGCGGAACTGCTGGCCGACCTGCGCGCGGCGGGCGCCGCCTGGGTGCAGTTGGACGAGCCGGCGCTGGTGCAGGACCAGCCACCCGCCGTACTGAACGCCGTGGCCCGCGCGTACCGCGACCTCACCGCGTCCACCGACCGGCCGAAGCTGCTCGTCGCCTCGTATTTCGACCGGCTCGGCGAGGCGTTGCCCGTGCTCGCACGGTCCGCGGTCGAGGGTCTGGCGCTGGACTTCACCGGCCCGGCCGCCGCGAACCTGGACGCGCTCGCCTCGGTGGGCGGGCTGCCCGGCAAGCGGCTCGTAGCGGGCGTGGTCGACGGCCGCAACGTATGGATCAACGACCTGGAGCGGTCACTTGCCACCCTGGCCACGCTGCTCGGGCTCGCCGAGCGGGTGGATGTGGCACCGTCGTGCTCACTGCTGCACGTACCGCTCGATGCCTCGGTCGAGCGTGACCTCGATCCGCAGGTGGCGCGCTGGCTGGCCTTCGCACGGCAGAAGACGGCGGAGGTGGTGACGCTGACCCGCGGTCTCACCGAGGGCTCCATCGCGCCGCAACTGGCCGCCAACCGGGCAGCATTGGCCTCCCGGGCCGCCTCCTCCCTCACCCGCGATCCGGCCGTACGGGCCCGTTGCGCGGCGGTGACGCCCGAGGACACCCGGCGCGTCCAGCCGTTCGCCGAACGGTCGGTGGCCCAGCAGGCACGGCTCCGACTGCCCCCGCTGCCCACCACATCCATCGGCTCGTTCCCGCAGACCCGCGAACTGCGTCTGGCGCGAGCCGATCTGAGGGCCGGGCGGATCGACGAGGCGGCGTACGACGAGCGCATCCGCACGGAGATCCGCGACACGATCGCCTTCCAGGAGAAGGCCGGGCTCGACGTCCTCGTGCACGGCGAACCCGAACGCAACGACATGGTGCAGTACTTCGCCGAACAGCTCAACGGATTCATCGCCACACGGCACGGCTGGGTCCAGTCGTACGGCACGCGCTGCGTAAGGCCGCCGATCCTGGCCGGCGACGTCTCCCGGCCCGCGCCCATGACGGTGGCGTGGACGTCGTACGCGCAGTCGCTGACCGAGCGCCCCGTGAAGGGCATGCTCACGGGCCCGGTCACGCTGCTCGCCTGGTCGTTCGTGCGGGACGACCAGCCACTCGCCGAGACCGCACGGCAGGTGGCGCTGGCGCTGCGGGACGAGGTGGCCGACCTGGAGGCCGCGGGCACGGCCGTCGTCCAGGTCGACGAGCCCGCCCTGCGCGAGACGCTGCCGCTGCGCCGGGCCACCCGGCCCGCGTATCTGGCGTGGGCCACGGAGGCGTTCCGGCTGGCCACCTCCGGGGTGCGGGCGGACACACAGATCCATACGCACATGTGCTACGCGGAGTTCGGCGAAATCCTCGGCGCCGTCGAGGAGTTGGACGTGGATGTGATCAGCCTCGAGGCGGCCCGCTCGAGGATGCAGATCGCGGACGAACTGGCCGCGGCCGGCTATCCACGGGCAGTCGGTCCAGGCGTGTACGACATCCACGCACCACGCGTCCCGGAAGAGCGGGAGCTGACCGATCTGATCGACCGTGCGTTGCTCGCCGTACCGCCCGAGCGGCTGTGGATCAACCCCGACTGCGGCCTGAAGACCCGGAGTTGGTCCGAGGCCGGCCCGGCACTGGTACGGATGACGACGGCGACACGTCGCGTGCGCGCCGAGCTTCCGGGCTGAGGCCAAGCGCGCCCCGCGCCCCGTAAGGGGCGCGGGGCGGGTGCACGCGCACGGCGTAGTGCGGGGGCCGCGCCCCGTCAGGGCCGCGGCCCGTCAGGGGCGCGGGGAACTGCGCGCCCAGCCACAGACGGCCCGCAGATTTTTCAAACAACGGCGCCCGACCCGAAACAGCCGCGCCTCCGTACGCAACAACGGGCTCACCAAGCGGGGGCCCGGGGG
>NZ_JAAKZY010000394.1 GCF_011045015.1 Streptomyces scabichelini
CCTGATACCGCAGAAACTAACTTCCTTCACGCCTCAATACGTCAACCCGGAGATGTAAGCGCGTAAACCACAGACGTATCTCTATCCGAGCTCCCGGACCAGCAGCGTACGGATCAAGTCCTCTGCCTCGCCGAGGAGTTCGACCTCGCGCGGGCTCATCGTCGGGTTGGCCGCACGGCGCTGCCGTGCCTCGGCCAGGGCCGTCTCCGTGAGGTGGGACGGGTCGGCGAGGAGGGCGGTCAGCACCTCGTGGGCCAGGGGTGCGCGAGGGTCGTCGTCGTCGGCGGCCACCTGCGCCAGGATCACCGCGGACATGCACCAGTCCAGGGCGGGCGGGCCCTCCTGCGTGTTGGCCCAGTCGATGACCACCGGGCCGGCTGGAGTGACGATCACGTTTTCCGGGTGCAGGTCGAGGTGCAGGACGCGGACGGCCGGGTCGGTCGAGAGACGGGCCGGGATCGTGTGCAGACGGGTCAGCAGCTCCGCTAGTACCGTCCCCGCCTCCCCTGCGCCGAGTTGGCCCGCGGCCACCGCCTCGAGCATGGTCGGACCGGACAGTCGCTCCATCACGAGGTCCGAGTGGGAGGCCGTCGACCTGACCTCCGGCACGGCATAGCCGTGGCCGCGTACGTACTCCATGACGGCCGCCTCGGCGGGCGCGTCCCCGTAGCCGTCGCGGTAGCGGCGCAGCACCCACGCCTCGTCGTCGGGATCGTTGAGATCGTCGAGCGCGTACACATCCGCCGTACGACCGGAGGCCAGCAGGCGGCCTGGCCGCATATGGCCTATATGACTTCGCATGCGCCGAAGGTACCGGTGGCTCACAGTCGGACCTCAGCGTCTCGCTACGTGCCGGTACAGTAAACAGGTCGTCATCACACTCGTACGGGGGGAAGCCGGTGCAAAACCGGCGCTGACCCGCAGCCGTGAATCGCCCGCAGGAGCAGAAGGGGCGGTGAGCCGGAATGCTCCGTACGGAAGTGACCGGCTCGCGTCACCGGAAACCTCCGGTGACCGGCACCGTCGAGGCATACGGAGCCCGAGCCGCCCGGTGCTCTGGGCTGCCCGGGCTCCCAGTAGGGAACCGATGAGCACAGAGAGGCACCCGCCGATCATGATTGTTCGCCGCACCGCCGCGGCACTGGCCGCCACCGTCGTGATCGGGACGGCGTGCGCGCCGGCCGCCCTCGCCGCCGAGTCGCCCTCCCCGTCGCCGTCCCGGGCGTTCCCCTCCGCACTGTTCGGCAGCACCGATCCGACGTACGACGGCGTCTGGCGGCAGTCGCTCGCGCTGCTCGCCCAGCACACGGTGGGCGAGCTGCCCGCGGCGAAGGCCGTCGACTGGCTCGTCGGGCAGCAGTGCGAGAACGGGGCGTTCGCGCCGTACCGCGCCGACACGAGCGCGAAGTGCGACGCGAAGACGATGGTCGACACGAACAGCACGGCCGCCGCGGTGCAGGCCCTGGAGGCAATCGGCGGGCTCGACGCGGCGGCGGACAAGGCCGTGGCCTGGCTGAAGTCCGTGCAGAACAAGGACGGTGGCTGGGGCTACGCGGCGGGCGGCGCCAGCGACGCCAACTCGACGTCTGTCGTGATCGGGGCCCTGGTGGCCTCCGGCGAGAAGCCCCAGGACGTGCTGTCCAAGGGCGGCGAGTCCCCGTACCAGGCGCTGCGGACGCTGTCCGTCCCCTGCGACGAGGACGGCGGGGGCGCGTTCGCCTTCCAGCCGGACAAGAAGGGGAAGCTCGCGGCGAACGCCGACGCGACGGCGGCGGGCGTGCTGGGCAGCCTGGGCAAGGGGTTCGTGTTCAAGACCGGGAAGGTCGTGGCAGAGGACCCCTCGTGCGCCGACGGTGGCGACAAGTTGACGCCCGAGGACGCCGCGCGCAACGGCTCCACTTATCTCCTGAGCGCCCTCGCCAAGGACGGTTATCTGAAGTCCGCGCTCGCCGGCGCCGAGGACCAGCCCGACCACGGGAACACCGCCGACGCCGTCGTCGCGCTCGCCGCCGCGGGCCACACCATCGAGGCCAGGAAGCCGCTGGCCTGGCTGGAGAAGAACTCCGGTGCGTGGGCGGCCAAGAGCGGCCCGGCCGCGTACGCCCAGCTGATCTTCGCGGCGCACGCGACCGCGACGGACCCGCGCGACTTCGGCGGCGTGGATCTGGTGAAGCGGCTGGGCGCGACCGGTCCGGCCGGCCCGGTCGCCAACGTCAGGGACACCGCCGTCCGCAGCGAGGAGAAGGAGCAGGACGAGGACGACGGAGTCAGCGTCTGGTGGATCATCGGTGTCGGCCTGGTCGGCGGCATCGGCGTCGGCTTCCTGATCAGCAGCCGCAACAAGAAGCAGAAGCCGTGATCCGCCGCCGTCCGGTCCTGCGGGTCCTGACCCCGCTGTTCGCCGTACTCACCGCGCTCACCGCACTCACCGTCCTCGGTACGGCGGCGGGGCAGGCCCAGGCGCAGGCTCAGGCGGCCGGTTACCGCTACTGGTCCTTCTGGGACCTCGACGGCGACACCTGGGTGTACGCGACCCAGGGGCCGTCGACGACGCGGCCCTCGGACGGCGACGTACAGGGTTTCCGCTTCTCGGTGAGCGAGGACTCACGGGATTCCGCGAAGCCGCGCGGGGCCGCGGAGTTCGCGACGATCTGCGCGGGCGCGAAGACGCCCGCGCGGGACGGTACGAAGCGGGTCGCCCTCGTTCTCGACTTCGGCACGAGCGCGGACGCGCCGTCCGGCGAGACGCCGCCCCGTCCCCGTACGGCCTGCGCCCGCGTACCGGAGGACGCCACAACGGCGGACGCCCTCGCCGCGGTCGCCAAGCCCCTGCGCTACGGCACGAACGCGCTGCTCTGCGCCATCGCGGGCTACCCCCGCACGGGGTGCGGCGAACAGGTGTCGGCCACTGAACCGACGCCTTCGACCTCGCCGCGCGACGAAAACGCCTCCGGCGAGAGCGAGTCCGGTGATCAGGGCCCGTCGCTGGGCCTGCTTGCGGGGATCGGGGCCGTGGCGGTGCTGGGCGCGGCAACGGTCTGGCAGACGCGCCGACGGCGGCGGCACGGCTGACGGAGGGGTGCGCGATGAGCGAAGTCAGGCCCGCCACCGCTGTGGGCAATCGTTCCGCTCGGCGGAACGGTTGGGCACAGCCCACGGCGCCGGGTACGCAACCAAGCAAGGCCCAACGGCAACACACCCTCCACCCAGGCGCCTGGTGGCTCTGGTCCCTAGGCCTCGCCACCGCCGCCTCCCGCACCACAAACCCCCTCCTCCTCACCCTCCTCATCGCAGTAGCGGGCTACGTAGTAGCCACCCACCGCACGGACGCCCCCTGGTCCCGCTCCTACACCGCCTTCGTCAAACTCGCCCTCGCCGTACTCGCCATCCGCGCCGGCTTCGCCGTGCTCCTCGGCTCCCCCGTCCCGGGCACGCACACCCTCGTCACGCTCCCCGAACTCCCGCTCCCCGACTGGGCGCAGGGCATCCGGGTCGGCGGCCGGGTGACCGCGGAAGGCCTGGTCTTCGCGCTGTACGACGGCCTGAAGCTGGCCACGCTTCTCATCTGCGTGGGCGCGGCGAACGCCCTCGCCAACCCGGCCCGTCTCCTCAAGTCCCTCCCGGGCGCCCTGTACGAAGCGGGAGTCGCCGTGGTCGTAGCCCTCACCTTCGCGCCGAACCTGATCGCGGACGTCCAGCGCCTGCGCGCCGCCCGCCGACTGCGCGGCCGACCGGACACCGGGGTGCGCGGACTGCTCCAGATCGGACTCCCGGTCCTGGAGGGCGCGTTGGAACGTTCCGTGGCGCTGGCGGCGGCGATGGACGCCCGCGGATACGGCCGTACAGCCCAGGTACCGCCCGCCGTCCGCCGCACCACCGCCGTACTCACCCTCGGCGGCCTGGTCGGAGTCTGCGCGGGAACGTACGGGCTGCTCACCGCCGAAGGCGGCACGTACGGCCTGCCCGTGCTGCTCGCCGGACTCGGCGCGGCCCTGGCCGGGCTGTGGCTCGGCGGACGCCGCTCGTTGCGCACGCGGTACCGGCCGGACGTATGGGGCCTACGGGCGTGGCTGGTCGCCGCGTCCGGCGCGGGAGTCGCGGCGCTGCTGATCCTTTACGCCTCGTACGACTCCGCCGCCCTGCACCCCGGCGTCGTACCCCTCACATCCCC